>NZ_JBJUSE010000016.1:0-39452 GCF_046098135.1 Streptococcus sp. ST16
CGCGGGAAGTAGCTCAGCTTGGTAGAGTACTTGGTTTGGGACCAAGGTGTCGCAGGTTCGAATCCTGTCTTCCCGATTCATGGCGGTGTAGCTCAGCTGGCTAGAGCGTCCGGTTCATACCCGGGAGGTCGGGGGTTCGATCCCCTTCGCCGCTATAATGATCTTGTTGGACCTTTAGCTCAGCTGGTTAGAGCTCTCGGCTCATAACCGAGTGGTCGTAGGTTCAAGTCCTACAAGGTCCATTGTAAATAATGGAGGATTACCCAAGTCCGGCTGAAGGGAACGGTCTTGAAAACCGTCAGGCGTGTAAAAGCGTGCGTGGGTTCGAATCCCACATCCTCCTTTTATATTAACGCGGGATGGAGCAGCTCGGTAGCTCGTCGGGCTCATAACCCGAAGGTCGTAGGTTCAAATCCTGCTCCCGCAATTTGGCTCGGTAGCTCAGTTGGTAGAGCAATGGATTGAAGCTCCATGTGTCGGCGGTTCGATTCCGTCTCGCGCCATATCTTATTTTATTAAGCGGGTGTAGTTTAGTGGTAAAACTACAGCCTTCCAAGCTGTTGTCGCGAGTTCGATTCTCGTCACCCGCTTTGAACTTTGTTCAAATACCAAGTTTTTTAACTTGGGCGCGTAGCTCAGGTGGTTAGAGCGCACGCCTGATAAGCGTGAGGTCGGTGGTTCGAGTCCACTCGTGCCCATTAATAGGAGAATTACTCAAGAGGCTGAAGAGGACGGTTTGCTAAATCGTTAGGTCGGGTAACCGGCGCGGGGGTTCGAATCCCCCATTCTCCGTACGTTAAGAGAGCTATCAGGCTCTTTTTTTAGTAAGTAAATCCCCCTTCTAAATTATTAAAAGGGGGATTGTTTTATTACCAACTTGTTAGTGATATTTCTCCGCTATTTAGCCAGATAGTATGTTTATCTTCAAGTTCGACTTGAAGTTTCCCAGTTTCTGAGATTTTTTTTGCAAGACCTTTTTTTACTTTTCCATCTAGCTGGAAGGTAACTTCTTTTCCAAGAACTATTGATCTTTCTTTATAGATATAGAGTAGCTCATCTGGATCTGTATTGTAGAAACAATTCCATATTTCGCTAATGAGGTCATTACGACTAATTGGTGCAGGTGGCATAAATAGGCTGCCTGCTTTTTCTTTTAAGTCATCTGGGAAGTCTGCTATAGAGAAATTTATACCAAGTCCGATAATGACATCTGTCACTAAACCTGTTTCAACGGAAGTCATAGCTTCGGTAAGGATACCTGCTATTTTTTTATTCTTAAAGTAGATGTCATTAACCCACTTGATATCGACTTCTATCATGGTTAGATTTTTAATTGCCATGTATACTGATGCGGCTACAAGGAGTGTGTAGGATGGAAGTTTTTCATAGGGGAGATTTGGCTGAATTTGCAAGGACATATAGATGCCCCCTTGAGAAGGAGAGTAGTAGGGACGTTGAAAGCGACCACGACCTGCTGTTTGACAGGTTGAAAGATAGAGTGTATTTCCTTTGTTTCCAGCTTCAATCCCTTCTTTTGCATCAGTTTGAGTAGATTTTGTTTCTGGTTTGTAGAGAATGTTTAAGTTGGTTTTCTCTTGAATCACATTAGGTAATATCAAATCGCCTTGGATAAGCTTGTAACCTCTATTTTTAATACTGTCAATCATGAGCCCTTCTTGTTGGAGGCGTTGGATTGCTTTCCATATGGATGTCCGACTTAGATTCAGTTCTTCGCCAATTTTTTCTCCGCTGACATAATCTTTTTCTCTAGCTAATATTTGGTAGACTAGTTGGTGTGATTTCATACTTTTTTCCTGTCTTTCAATAGTAGATATTTTCGCCTTTCTTATATTCTACCATAGCTTTTTTCTTTTTAGGAGGTTTATTTCTTTTTCTCTAGCAATTATTGGACTGGAATATCTCCGAATATAGTAGAGTATACTTTCATTCTTCCGTAAAAGTTTTTTATTTTGGGAGCGTGTTCATTGTTCCCAAATGACGGAAAAAATGGTAGAATATAAAGATAGTTTAGCATTTATCTTCTGGAGAAATCCAGAACAGAAAGGATCCGTTTTGAAATCAATTGGATTACTGGATAAGATAAGAGGGCTTTCGAAAAAAGATTTCTTTTTGTATTTGATGATCATAAGTATCTTTTTACCTTTTTATTTGTTCTTAGCGCTCTTTGCTTTATATTTGATAGGTTTACTTGTTACTGGGGAGATGAAGGGAATTATCAAAGGATTAATCAAACATCCTGTACTTCTCTTTTTTATTGCCTATAGTAGTATCATCTCTATCGTCGCCAAGAACTGGCTTGGATTGGTTGCATCTTTACTGATGTTTCTCTTCCTCATTTTCTTTAGTTTTTACCAGAAACGTCTGACACATGCTTTCTTTCGACTGATACTGCAGACAATCTTGTTTGGTAGTGTGCTCTCTGCGGCTTTTGCTACTTTGGAGCATTTCCAAATTGTAAAGAAATTTAACTACGCCTTTCTTTCGCCCAATATGCAAGTATGGCACCAGAACCGTGCAGAGGTGACCTTCTTTAATCCTAACTACTATGGGATTATCTGTTGCTTCTGTATCATGATTGCCTTTTACCTCTTCACAACGACGAAGTTGAGATGGCTGAAAATCTTTTGTGTGCTAGCAGGTTTTGTAAATCTATTTGGTTTGAATTTTACGCAGAATCGAACAGCCTTTCCTGCCATCATCGCTGGTGCGATTATTTATCTTTTTACAACCATTAAAAACTGGCGTGCCTTCTGGCTCAGTATTGGAGTTTTCGGGATTGGACTTTGTTTCCTCTTCTCAAGCGATTTGGGAGTCCGTATGGGAACCCTAGATTCTTCAATGGAGGAGCGTGTTTCAATTTGGAATGCGGGTATGACTTTGTTTAAACAAAATCCAATCTGGGGTGAGGGACCACTGACCTATATGAATTCTTATCCGAGAATCCACGCTCCCTATCATGAACACGCGCACAGTCTTTACATTGATACCATTTTGAGTTATGGCCTGATTGGAACCATTCTCCTATCCATTTCTTCGGTTATCCCAGTTCATATGATGATGGATATGAGTCAGGAGTCTGGTAAACGACCAATTATCGGTCTTTATCTCTCCTTCCTTACAGTAGTCGCTGTACATGGAATTTTTGACTTGGCTCTCTTCTGGATACAGTCAGGATTTATCTTCTTGTTGGTTATGTGCAGTTTACCACTGGAACATCGTACCTTAGTAGCGGACATGACGGACTAAGTTTATAAATAGTGAAGATCTTCTACTTTAGGTAGGAGGTCTTTTTTTGTTTGGTGGAAATTATTTCTAAGTCGAAATAATTGACAGATGGAATGATAAGTATTACAATGTAATATAATTCGATATAGAAATAAATTGGAGAAGTCATGAAAGATAGTCATTTGGTAGCCCATCATATTCGTTTGTTGAATGGGCGGATTTTTCAAAAGTTACTGAGTCAGGATCCTGAGGCTCTTTATCGGAGTGAACAGGGAAAGATTTTAGCGGTTTTATGGAATAGTGAAACTGGCTGTGCAACCGCGACAGATATTGCGCTGGCGACTGGTCTCACCAACAATACGCTCACAACCATGATTAAGAAACTTGAGGAGCAAAAGCTGATCACGATTAGTCCATGTGGGGTAGATAAGAGGAAAAAATATGTCGTTCTGACTGAACTTGGTTCATCCCAGAAAGAAGTCGGCCATCGTATCAGTCAAAAACTGGATGCTGTTTTTTATAAAGGCTTCTCAGAGGAAGAAATTCGCCAGTTTGAAGCCTTTCAAGAAAGAATTTTGGCTAATCTGAAAGAGAAGGGAAATGAGGTTTAGAATGGGGTAAATTAGTTATTAAAAGTTTGGTAACTTGACCAATCGAGGAAAATTTTAAATTGAGGACAAAGAATGATTGAATACAAAAATGTAGCGTTGCGCTACACAGAAAAAGATGTCTTGAGAGATGTCAATTTACGGATTGAGAATGGGGAGTTCATGGTTTTAGTGGGTCCATCTGGCTCAGCTAAGACCACCATGCTTAAGATGATTAACCGTCTTTTGGAACCAACTGATGGCAATATTTATATGGATGGCAAGCGCATCAAAGACTATGACGAGCGTGAGCTTCGTCTCTCTACTGGTTATGTTTTACAGGCCATTGCTCTTTTTCCCAATCTAACGGTTGCGGAAAATATTGCCCTCATTCCTGAGATGAAGGGCTGGACTAAGGAAGAAATTGCTCAGAAAACAGAAGAGCTTTTAGCTAAAGTTGGCTTGCCAGTAGCTGAGTATGGGCATCGACTTCCAAGTGAATTATCTGGTGGAGAACAGCAACGGGTCGGCATTGTGCGCGCCATGATTGGTCAGCCAAAGATCCTACTCATGGATGAGCCTTTTTCAGCCTTGGATGCTATTTCGAGAAAACAGTTGCAGGTTCTGACGAAAGAATTGCATAAAGAGTTTGGGATGACAACCATTTTTGTAACCCATGATACGGATGAAGCCTTAAAGTTGGCGGACCGTATTGCTGTTTTACAGGATGGAGAGATTCGTCAGGTGGCAGAATCTGAAACAATTTTAAAAGCTCCTGCCACAGAATTTGTAGCAAATTTGTTTGGAGGTAGTGTTCATGACTAATTTGATATCAACTTTTCAGGATCGTTTTAGTGATTGGTTGACAGCTCTATCTCAACATTTGCAGTTATCACTTTTGACCTTGTTACTAGCTATTTTTATCGCGATTCCCTTGGCTGTTTATCTTCGCTATCATGAGAAGTTGGCGGATTGGGTCTTGCAGATTGCTGGAATTTTCCAGACCATCCCGTCTCTGGCCTTGTTGGGGCTCTTTATTCCCTTAATGGGAATTGGGACCTTGCCTGCTTTGACAGCTTTAGTAATTTATGCGATTTTCCCGATTTTACAAAATACCATCACTGGGCTGAAGGGAATTGACCCTAGTCTGCAGGAGGCTGGGATTGCCTTTGGGATGACTAGATGGGAGCGTCTCAAGAAGTTTGAAATTCCACTGGCCATGCCTGTTATCATGTCTGGGATTCGGACGGCAGCGGTCTTGATTATCGGTACAGCAACCTTGGCTGCCTTGATTGGTGCAGGGGGACTGGGTTCCTTTATCCTTTTGGGAATTGACCGTAATAATGCCAGTCTGATTTTGATTGGGGCCCTTTCTTCTGCAGTGCTTGCCATTGCCTTTAACTTCCTACTAAAAGTGATGGAAAAAGCAAAATTGCGGACGATTTTCTCTGGTTTTGCCTTGGTGACCATATTGCTCGGTCTGTCTTATAGTCCGGCCCTCTTAGCTCAAAAAGAGAAGGAAAACTTGGTGATTGCTGGGAAATTGGGACCGGAACCAGAAATTTTGGCCAATATGTATAAACTCCTCATTGAAGAAAATACCAGTATGACTGCGACTGTTAAACCGAATTTTGGGAAAACAGGCTTCCTCTATGAAGCTCTGAAAAAAGGGGATATTGATATCTATCCTGAATTTACTGGTACGGTGACTGAAAGTTTGCTTCAACCATCACCCAAGGTGAGTCACGAGCCAGATCAGGTTTATCAAGTGGCGCGTGATGGCATTGCTAAACAGGATCATCTGGCTTATCTCAAACCTATGTCTTATCAAAATACCTACGCTGTAGCTGTTCCGAAAAAGATTGCTCAAGAATATGGCTTGAAGACCATTTCGGACTTGAAAAAAGTGGAAGGGCAGTTGAAGGCAGGCTTTACACTTGAGTTTAATGACCGTGAAGATGGGAATAAGGGCTTGCAGTCTCTCTATGGGCTCAATCTCAACGTAGCGACCATGGAGCCAGCTCTTCGCTATCAGGCAATCCAGTCAGGTGATATTCAAATTACGGATGCCTATTCGACCGATGCAGAGTTGGCGCGTTATGATTTACAGGTCTTGGAAGATGACAAGCAACTCTTCCCACCTTATCAAGGGGCACCACTTATGAAAGAAGCTCTTCTCAAGAAACATCCTGAGTTGGAGACAGTTCTCAATAAATTGGCTGGTAGAATTACTGAAAGCCAGATGAGCCAGCTCAACTATCAAGTCGGTGTTGAAGGCAAGTCAGCAGAACAAGTAGCCAAGGAGTTTCTACAAGAACAAGGTTTGTTGAAGAAATGATGGGGCAGAGACTTTAAACATACTGAACTCAATTCCCTTAAACAACTAGATAAAAGAATGCTCAGACAATTTCGTCTGGGCTTTTTGGGTGTCAGAATTAATGATTTTCATTTTTAAATGGAAAATAAGAGGAAATTTTTAGGATTTTCTAAAATTTTACTGTAAATACACTTGACTATTCAGAAATTAGGTGTATAATGTGTTGTGAACTACTTAACAAATAAAGATTTCCAGCTCATGTCGACTAAGGATGGAAATCTTGTGTATAGACAGTTCAGTAGATATATAATAGAGCGTTGCGTCCGAAAGTCTATCCAGACACGGCTCTTTAAAAACAAAAGGAGAAGATTATGAAAACAGAACCGATTCATCGTACCAGTATGTGGAAATTTAAGTTAAGTGCTGCCACCATGACTTTGATTCCCGCTGCCGTGGGGATTAACTATGTTGCCAAAGCCTTGGCGGAGGGGTTAAAGTTGCCCGTTTGGCTGGGGTCTTTGGGAACCTTTCTTACCAGCATGTTGGCTGGGCCGGTTGCCGGTGCCATTAGTGGTTTCATCAACAACGTGATCTATGGGCTGACCTTATCGCCAATTTCAACCGTGTATGCGATTACCAGCATCGGAATTGGGATTGCTGTCGGAGTTTTGCACGCCAATGGGTGGTTCTCGTCAGCGAGACGAGTATTTGTTTCTGCTATTATTATTGCCATCGTTTCAGCTGTCATTTCAACGCCACTCAACGTCATCTTTTGGGGTGGTCAGACCGGTATCGCTTGGGGTGACTCATTGTTTGCGGTAATGGTCGCCAATCATGCACCAGTGTGGCTGGCCTCATTTACCGATGAGTTTGTCTTGGATATTTTGGATAAAGTCTGCGTGGCCTACCTGGCATTCTTCATCTATCGTCAGCTGCCGAAGCGGATGGTGCACTTCTTTAGCGATAATAAATGATGACTGATAAAACATTGATTTCTGGAGCGCCACGGGTCAAGCTCAAGTGGTACCAGGTGATCGATCCGATTACTAAGCTCTTGTTCATCTTGGACATGACGTTGTTGAGCTTTGCCAGTATGAATTTATTGCTTCAGGCCGGATTAATTCTTGTCGCAACACTGCTATTGTTATTTTCCAAATTGAGTTCTACCACCTTTAAGGCGCTGGGATTCAGCCTGTTTCTGATTTGCACCATGCTGATCATCCAAGGGTTATTTTACAGTCGGAATCAAACTGTGCTGTTTTCTGTGCTTGGGGTGTCGTTCTACAAAGAAGGACTGATTTACGCCACCACTCTGGGTTGTCGAGTATTGGTGATTATTTTGACCAGTGGCTTTTTTATGGTGACCACGAGTATTTCAGAAAACGCGGCCTATTTGGAACTGTCCGGATTGTCTTATAAAACCGTCTACGTTCTGATGTCGGTGTGTTATATTTTGCCGGAAATGATGCGCAATATGCGGAAAATCCAGCAGGCACAAAAAGTTCGCGGAACCAATCCGCAAAAAACGTTGATTCAGAAATTAAAGTCAGTCCTGCCGGTTCTAATTCCATTGGTGATTAAGACCTTGGATCAATCGATGACGCGGTCGATTTCTCTCCAACTGAGAGGTTTTGATAATCTCAACCGGACTGTCAGAACCTCCCAGCGCGTGTATCGCCTGTCACGGACGCTGCACATTGGTCTGACTGGATTGGCAATTTTATTGATTGGGTGGAAGATATGGACGAAGATAAACGGATTGTAATTGAAAATTTGACCACCCGTTATCCGGGTACTGAGCAACCACAACTGCGTCAGATTAACGCGGAGGTTCATACCGGCCAGGTGGTTGGGATTATCGGGCATAGCCACTCCGGCAAATCGACTTTGTGCCGTGTGCTGGCAGGGGTCATTCCCAAAATTGTGTCTGCTGAGATTGAGGGCGATTGGCACATGTTTGGCCAGCGAGTGTCCGACAATTGGCCCGTTTATAATGCCATGAATGGAGTTGTACTGCAAAATCCAGCTGGCCAACTAAGCGGGTTGGCAGACACGGTTGCCGATGAAATCGCCTTTGACTTGATTAATCAGGGAATGGCTGAAGGACTGATTCAAAAACGGGTTGAAGAAGTTGCCACGCAAATGGGGCTGATTGAACAGCTGAATTTGCGTCCCGAGAGCCTTTCCGGTGGTCAGATCCAGCGGTTGGCAATTGCCACGGCGATTGTGGCTAATCCGGCTGTTTTGATTATGGATGATCCGACCAGTGAGATGGATCCCCTTGGCCGCCGGCAATTTTTCCAATGGCTGGCCCAAGTCAAAGAGACGACTGTCTTCATTGTCACCAGTGAAATTGACGATTTGTGCGAAGTCGCCGACGT
Source organism: Streptococcus sp. ST16 (assembly GCF_046098135.1). Classification (NCBI taxonomy): domain Bacteria; kingdom Bacillati; phylum Bacillota; class Bacilli; order Lactobacillales; family Streptococcaceae; genus Streptococcus; species Streptococcus sp. ST16. Next base: position 8,532 of record NZ_JBJUSE010000016.1, read on the forward strand.
TGTGTGGGTGCTGCACGAGGGTCAAATGGTAGCCCAGGGCAGGCCGGGTGAGGTGTTTAATCATTTGGCAGCTGACTGGCAGATTCCAGCCCCGACAATCCAGCAACTTGCTCAAAAAATGGATTGGCACTTGGCTGATGGCCGGTATCCGGTGAATTACGCTGATCTGAAGGAGGTTCGTTATGTCCACAATTGAACTGAGCCACCTGACGTTCACTTATCCGGAACGGTCCTTTAGCTTGGATATTGAAGGCAAACACTTCGCCGATCCGATGGTGGCGATTGTCGGCCAAAATGGTGCCGGCAAATCAACGCTCTTCAAATTGTTGACGGGCTTGCTGACACCACAAACCGGTGTGATTAAGATCGATGGAGAAAATTTTAATGATCTTAAACCAGTCGAAAAGTTACTGAAGGTTGGGATTACTTTTCAGAATCCTGACGATCAGCTTTTCAACCCGACCGTTCAACGAGAGGTGGAGTGGAATGTCGCGCAGGTCATGGATGACCACGACACGATTACGAGGCGGGCTTTAGCGGCTCTAAAAAGAGTTGGCTTGGATGATAAAACAGCTGAAAGTCCATATGACCTGTCATTGTCGGAACGCAAGCTGTTGAGCGTTGCCACAGTTTTGGCAGTGGATCCGGCGATTTATTTATTTGATGAGCCGATGATGTCGCTTGATTGGGAAAGCCGGCGCAAGTTGACCGCAATTTTCCATCAGTTGGCTGATTCGGGCCACCAAGTTGTGACCATCACCCATGACATGGATTGGGTCGCCGCCGAGTTTGAGTCGGTGTATGTTATGGAACACGGGAAGTTTGGCTTCGCCGGCAGTCCACGGGAATTGTTCAGCAATCACGAACTTGTCCAGCGAGTGGGATTACTACCACCGCGGATTATGGACATAGCGGAGTCGCTGGGTGATTCACAGACATATTTATCGGTTAATGATTATTGCCAGAAAAATCGAGATGTATAGAAAAAGTCACCTCTGCGGGTTTTCCAGGTTGAAGGATTAACTTCAGCTTCTGGCAAGAACTCACATGGGTGACTTTTGTGTTTAATAACGTTTCATGATCATCGGGTGCTTCCTCAGATCACTCGGTTTGATTTTACTTTGTTTCATGGTCATAATCATATACCATTTCTTTTGGATTTTTTGTTTGACTAATACAAAATAGGTCTTCATAGGTCTTCGCATTTTTAGCGCCCATTAGGATCATCAGTATAATTTTCTGAATTAGGAGACTGTCCCATCACTATTCGAACTTCGTCTCCCAACTTACGCTGTTCCCATTCATCCGTGAATCCTTTAAATCGCAATTCTGGAACTTTCTTTTTAACTGAATCATCTATTTTCGCCATAGTCCCCACCATTTTATTGGTTTTTCTTGTTCTTCTATCCTTTTTTGATCTTTGATTTGTTCCTGCAAATTTTCCAACTTCTCTTTAAGAGCGTTCACTTCATCTTTATATTGATTGTCTAAGTGTTTGAATTCTGTTTCCTGTGAGGGCTTTTAAGTTATCATTTTCCGCCTTGTATTCTTCTAGCAACTTTTTATCTTGCAAGGCTAATCGTTGTTACTGGTCTAACAAATTAGTTAGTTTTTCTATTTGTTGGTCTTTGGTATTTGATTTGCTACTACTTTCTACTTTACCTAAAATTATTTTTTCTGCTTTAGAATTTATTAGATTAGACCCATTGGAACTTTTAAGCTGTAATTCTTTTGGTAACCTTTGGTAGTGATATTGAATATTTTGTTTTGTAACACTCAACTCATCCGCCAGCTCTTTGATCGTTTTTAAGTCTTCACTCATGGTTTAAGTCCTGCCTTTTAACCGTTGGTAGATATTATTCAATGGCTTTTTTGAGGTAGCGTGCGATATTATGCTTAGAATATTCTTCACGTCTGCTGGCAACATGAGACAAGTGGCCTTTGACACTATTTAGCCCTCTTAATTCTTTCAGTTCGTCATAGAGGGGGTAAACATAGACTTGCAATCCTGCCATGATTTTTGTATCTTGCATTTCAAACAGACTTAGCAACATATTTTCTAGCAATAGCGTGGTGTACTTGCTTTTCATTGCTTCAATAGCTAGCTTATCTTCGGTTTCTGCTTTGCGTGCTTTATCTTCTTGATAGGCGGTATCTTCTAACTTATAGCTGTTATCGTCTGCTCGACGTTTCTTTCGTAACCAGATATCCAATGTTAAACCGTCCGCATCAATCGCTCGATAGAGATAATGCCAACGCCCCTTAATTTTGATATAGGTTTCATCCATTTTCCACGAATAGAAGGACTGTTTATTTTTCTTTTTCCAGAGATGATAGAGGATTTTACTGTATTCTTGAACCCACCGATAAATCGTAGTGTGACAAACATTTATTCCACGGTCATAAAGCAATTCCTGAACTTCACGATAGCTCAGATTGTAACGTAGGTAATAACCAACAGCGACAATGATGACGTCTTGTTGGAATTGTTTGCCTTTAAAATGATTCATCTCTCAAGCCTTACTAACCTTTTTTCTGCTCTTTGAGAAGCTGAAGGTCGTGCTAGTAACTACCTATTTGGTTTGATTAATTCCATCATTTATCTGGTGCTTGCCCTTCAAAAAGGCTTCTATGGTGAGGTTTTAACAACTCTCTATTTTACAATTATGCAGCCAATTGGTCCCTTGGTTTGGATTTATCAAGCCCAGTTTAAGAAAGAACAACAAGAGTTTGTCGCACGTAAACTAGACGGCAAGGGTTGGACAAAGTATCTTTCTATTAGTGTTCTTTGGTGGTTGGCCTTTGGGTTTATTTATCAGTCTATCGGAGCTAATCGTCCCTATCGTGATTCTATCACTGATGCGACCAATGGTGTAGAAATCCTCATGACAGCTGTTTACCGTGAACAGTGGATATTCTGGGCTGCTACTAATGTCTTTTCAATCTATCTCTGGTGGGGAGAAAGCCTGCAAATCCAAGGGAAATACTTGATTTATCTCATTAACAGTCTAGTTGGTTGGTACCAGTGGAGCAAGGCAGCAAAAAGCGTTTAAAAATAAAAAAGGATCAAAAGATCCTTTTTTTGTGTTAGAGCAAAATGAGTAACACCGTAATAACGATAGCGATCGTTATACGAATGAGGTGGTGCGATATATGTTGACTTTCTTGCTGTTGCCCATTCCAGTAGGCTCCATAGCAGACAATACTCGCACCCACAATCCATAGAAGAATGGTTGCAAGTGGGACGAAGTAAAAGATGGCTAGAGCCAGAGAAGTGATGCAACTGCCGACCAAGATACACGTGTTTCCCAAACTGTGGTTCTTTTGTTTCATGGCTGAAAAAGCAGCGGCAAGGTGAAGTAGTGAGAAGGCGAGGGCTAGTACAATTGTTAGTATTCCTAGAATCATCGAAGTTAACATAGTTGGTTCCTTTCTGAGTTACAGGCTTAGTTATCAAGTGTAGTTGTAGAGGTCATCTCCATTACATCAAGGTAAAATCTCACCACTTGGTCTTCGGTATAGGATTTTCCTTTTTTTAGCCACCAAGTTAGAGTCTCGATAAAGTTTGTCACAACAAAATGCTGGAGGTAGGAGGCTGGAATAGTTGGATAGGCTTCTTGCAAGTCATCCGCCACCATGGGGTAAACGTGGTGTTCGAGCTCCTTTTGTAGTTGGCGGAGGAAGTAGTCGTTTTTGGAAAAAAGGAGACTGGTAACACGGTCCTGGTTTTTCTGAAAATGTAAAAAGATATGGGCGAGGTAGTCTTCGGTAGTTAAGTGTTCTTCCCTTTCAAAGAGATGATGAAAGAGATAGCGACAGAGCTCATCTAAAAGGAGTTCCTTGCTCTCGTAGTGACAGTAAAAGGTAGAACGTCCAACATCTGCTAGGTCAATGATATCCTGGACAGTAGTAGCATCATAGCCCTTGTCGTTCAAAAGTTGTAAAAAAGCTTGATAGATGGCTTTTTTTGTCTTGTTGACTCGACGGTCTCTTTTTAGCATATAGACACTTGGGACAAACTGTTCAGAACTGTACAATGCTGACAGTTTGCTTCTATCCTTTCTTTGGATTTTATTAGATAATACAAATGAAAGAAGTATGTATATACCCATTATACCAAAGGAGGGAGAGAAATGAACTCTAAAACATCAATCTGGTTAGCTTTTTTCTTAAATTTAAGCTATGCTATTGTTGAGTTTATCGCAGGAGGAATCTTTGGTTCGAGTGCTGTTCTTGCTGATTCTGTTCATGACTTAGGGGATGCTATAGCCATTGGCATATCGGCCCTTTTAGAAACAATCTCAAACCGAGAAGAAGATGGGCAGTACACCTTGGGTTACAAGCGTTTCAGCCTTCTAGGGGCCATTCTAACAGCTGTGATTCTTATGATAGGGTCTGTCCTAGTGATATTGGAAAATATCACAAAGATAGTTCACCCACAACCTGTCAATGAGGAAGGCGTCCTCTGGCTAGGAATCATTGCCGTCAGTATCAATGTGCTAGCTAGTCTAGTAGTTCGTAAGGGAAAGACAAAGAACGAGTCAATTCTGAGTCTGCATTTTTTGGAAGACACCCTTGGTTGGTTGGCTGTCATTCTAATGGCGATTATCCTTCGGTATACAGATTGGTATATCCTCGATCCGCTTTTGTCTCTAGTTATTTCTATCTTTATTCTTTCAAAAGCTATTCCTCGTTTTTGGAGCGCACTGAAAATTTTCCTAGATGCTGTGCCAGAAGGAGTTGAGGCAGGTGATTTGGAGAAGGATTTGGAGGCTCTGACAAACGTCAAAAGTGTCAATCAACTTAGCATTTGGTCCATGGATGGTCTAGAGAACAATGCCCTTGTTCACATTTGTATCAAGGACTGGGAGCAGATGATGGAGACCAAAGAAGTAGTGCGTCAATTTTTAGAAGAAAGAGGCGTGCAGAATATCACTATTGAAGTGGATAGCAGTCAAAGCAATCATGCGCAACATAGGCGGAGGGTGAGAGAGTTAGAGCAGAAGCATGGGCATCATCATTAGAAAAACGACCTCGCTAGAGGTCGTTTTGTTATCCTATTCATTCCTTGTACTTTCTCTCAAAGTCAGTCTGGTTCCCAGCATGGTTAGGCTAGGAATTTTCCGACCATGGAGAACTTCCTTGTTAAGAATATCCATACCTGCTCGGCCCATTTCTTCGGTATAGACGGTAATGCTAGAAAGGGGAGGATAGACCTGCTTGGTCAGGCTAGTGTCGTTAAAAGAAATGAGGCTGACGCGGTCGGGTAGGCTGATTCCAGCTTCTTGGAGGGCACGGAGGGCACCGATAGCTAAACTATCGCTGGCTGCGAAAAAGGCTGGTGGGAGTTGTTCTCCCAATTTGTGAATGGCCTCCTTCATCAAGTCATAGCCAGACTGGGCAGTAAAGCTCCCCTGAAAGACCAGTTCTCCATTGTAGATTCCTTTTGCTTGGGTAATGTTTTTGAAATTTTCTAGCCGCTTATCTTGGATAATTTCTTCCTGGTCGGTTGTTTCCTCAAGGCCTGTGAGAATCCCAATACGGTTCATACCTTGGCTGAGGAAATGGTCTACAACTTGTTTCACAGCAGTGTAAAAGTCAGTGATAATACAGGTATGACCTAATGAGAGGGTATCGCTGTCTATAAAGACTAAAGGTTTTTGGTATTCTTCAAAGGCAGAAATCTGAGCACGGCTAAATTTTCCGATGCAGAGAATGCCAATCACTTCCTCGCTCAGTGTAAAGGGATGGTCATTAAAATAGCGCAAGATGTCATAGTCCAACTCTTGGGCTCTTTTTTCAATACCGAGACGAATCTGGTAGTAGTAGAGGTCGTCCAACTCCCCTTGTTCGCTGACCCATTGGATAATGGCAATCTTTTGCTTGGGTTTGTGGGATTCGCCTGTCTTGAGATGCTTGGTGTAGCCCAGCTCTTCAGCAACGGTTAATATACGGTGTCTGGTTTCTTCTGTGACAGATAGGCTCTGGTCGCGATTGAGGACACGAGATACGGTCGCAATAGAGACAGAGGCTAGCTGTGCGATGTCTTTTAAGGTAGCCATAAATCCTCCTCCTTTTAGGTTAGTATATCATATTTTTCTTCTTTTTACCGATTGTTTAGTAAAACTTTAGTAAAAAGGATTGACCTTGGGAAATCCCTTGGATACAATAGAAGAAAACGATTACACGTTAAGGTGACTTAACGGACAGTAAAAGGAGAATTCATATGACACAACATCTTACTGCTGAAGCCCTTCGTAAAGATTTTCTTGCTGTTTTTGGTCAAGAAGCAGACCAAACCTTCTTTTCACCAGGGCGTATCAATTTGATTGGTGAACACACGGATTACAATGGCGGTCACGTTTTTCCTGCTGCGATTTCCTTGGGAACTTATGGGGCGGCTCGCAAGCGTGACGACCAAGTTTTGCGTTTCTACTCAGCCAACTTTGAGGACAAGGGCATCATCGAAGTGCCTCTTGCGGACCTCAAATTTGAAAAAGAGCACAACTGGGCCAACTATCCAAAAGGTGTTCTTCATTTCTTGCAAGAAGCAGGCCATGTCATTGATAAAGGTTTTGATTTTTATGTTTTTGGGAATATCCCAAATGGCGCAGGCTTGTCTTCATCAGCATCATTAGAACTCTTGACAGGGGTCGTGGCAGAGCATCTCTTTGACCTAAAACTAGACCGTTTAGATTTGGTTAAAATCGGGAAACAAACAGAAAACAACTTTATCGGAGTCAACTCTGGTATCATGGACCAGTTTGCTATCGGTATGGGGGCAGACCAACGTGCTATTTATCTAGATACTAATACTTTGGAGTACGACTTGGTACCACTCGATTTGAAGGACAATGTCGTCGTTATCATGAACACCAATAAACGCCGTGAATTGGCGGATTCTAAATATAATGAACGCCGTGCTGAGTGTGAAAAAGCAGTGGAAGAATTGCAAGCTGCCTTAGATATTCAGACCTTGGGTGAATTGGACGAGTGGGCCTTTGACCAATACAGCTATCTGATTAAAGATGAAAATCGTTTGAAACGTGCTCGTCATGCTGTTCTTGAAAACCAACGTACCCTTAAGGCTCAAGCAGCCCTTCAAACAGGAGATTTGGAAACATTTGGTCGTTTGATGAATGCGTCACACGTTTCTCTGGAGCATGACTACGAAGTAACTGGTTTGGAATTGGATACTCTTGTCCACACAGCTTGGGCTCAAGAAGGTGTTCTTGGTGCTCGTATGACAGGGGCAGGTTTTGGCGGATGTGCCATTGCCTTGGTGCAAAAAGACACTGTTGAGGCCTTTAAAGAAGCTGTAGGCAAACACTACGAAGAAGTAGTTGGATATGCTCCAAGCTTCTATATCGCTGAAGTTGCAGGTGGCACTCGCGTCCTTGATTAGTCAAAAGGAGGCTCTATAGTGACCTTAGTAGATAAATTTGTAACACATATCATTTCTGAAAGTTCATTTGAGGAAATGGATCGAATCTACCTGACCAATCGTATTTTGGCACGAGTGGGCGAAGGTGTTTTGGAAGTTGAGACTGATCTGGATAAATTGATTGACCTCAAGGACCAGCTGGTCGAGGAAGCGGTTCGTTTAGAGACGATTGAAGATAGTCAGACTGCGCGTGAAATCCTCGGTACTGAACTGATGGACTTGGTGACCCCTTGTCCAAGTCAGGTCAATCGTGATTTCTGGGAAACCTATACCCACTCTCCTGAGCAAGCGATAGAGGATTTTTACCAACTCAGTCAGAAAAATGACTACATCAAACTCAAGGCCATTTCTAAAAATATCGCTTATCGTGTACCATCTGATTATGGAGAACTTGAAATTACCATCAATCTCTCTAAGCCTGAGAAGGATCCCAAAGAGATTGCGGCAGCTAAGTTGGTGCAAGCTAGCAATTATCCACAGTGTCAACTCTGTCTAGAGAATGAAGGCTACCATGGTCGGGCCAATCATCCAGCTCGCAGCAATCACCGTATTATCCGTTTTGAAATGGCGGGTCAAGAATGGGGCTTCCAGTATTCGCCCTATGCTTACTTTAATGAGCACTGTATTTTTTTAGATGGTCAGCATCGTCCCATGGCCATTAGTCGGCAGAGCTTTGAGCGTCTGCTCGCTATCGTAGAGCAGTTTCCAGGTTATTTTGCGGGTTCAAATGCGGATTTACCAATCGTCGGTGGTTCTATTCTAACCCATGACCACTATCAGGGGGGGCGACATGTTTTCCCTATGGAATTGGCTCCTCTGCAAAAGGCCTTCCGATTTGCTGGATTTGAGCAGGTTAAGGCTGGAATTGTCAAGTGGCCTATGTCAGTGCTACGTTTGACTTCGGATTCCAAAGAGGATTTGATCAACTTGGCTGACAAGATTTTGCAGGAATGGCGCCAGTATTCAGACTCTGAAGTGCAGATCTTGGCAGAGACAGACGGGATACCGCATCACACCATAACACCCATTGCTCGTAAACGAGATGGACAATTTGAGTTGGACTTGGTCTTGCGGGATAATCAGACTTCTGCAGAACATCCTGATGGCATCTATCATCCTCACAAGGATGTCCAACATATCAAGAAGGAAAATATCGGCTTGATTGAGGTCATGGGCTTGGCTATCTTGCCACCTCGTTTGAAGGCAGAAGTGGAGCAAGTAGCAGCCTACCTTGTCGGAGAAGATATCTCAGTTGCCGCTTATCATCAGGAATGGGCAGATCAACTCGAAGCCCAAAATCCAGACCTAAAAGATAAAGAAAAAGCCCTTGAAATCGTAAAGGGCTCTGTGGGTGCTATCTTTGCGCGTGTACTTGAGGATGCCGGAGTCTACAAGCAAACGGAACAGGGACAGGCAGCCTTTATGCGCTTTGTGGAACAGGTCGGAATTTTGCCAGATTAGGAGCTTTCTCCTTGCACAGTCCTATAAAAAGTAGTATCATAGGGTCGTTTGAAATATCAGGAGGAAACGATGAAAGATTTTCATTTTGACGCTATATCAGCTTTTGAAAATTACGAAATTGAACAAATGAGAGATGGTCACGTTGAGGTGACGACCAAAGTAGTGGACTCGTCGCTCAACTACTATGGCAATGCCCATGGTGGCTATCTCTTTACCCTTTGTGATCAGATTAGTGGTTTGGTGGTTATCTCGCTGGGGCTAGATGGAGTGACGCTTCAGTCCTCTATCAACTACCTCAAAGCAGGAAAACTAGATGATGTACTGACCATTAAAGGAGAATGTGTTCATCAAGGTCGCACAACCTGTGTCGTAGATGTGGATATCACCAATCAAGAGGGCAGAAATGTCTGCAAAGCAACCTTTACCATGTTTGTCACAGGTCAGCGGTCTGAAAAAAGACAGGTAAGGATATAGAGAAACAAAAAAGAGGTGTGAGCCTCTTTTTCTTATTTCTTTTTCCGATTTAACACGGCATTGAGGACAATGGCCAGTAGGCTGGCTACGACGATTCCGTTTGAGAAGAACATTTGGAAGGCTGTTGGCATGCTGACAAAGAGATTACTGTTATTGAGTCCGACACCTGCAGCGATTGAGACAGCTGCGATAAGGAAGTTGTGTTCATTGTTAGCAAAATCAACGCGAGCGAGGATTTGCATCCCTTGAAGGGAAACAAATCCAAACATCACCAGCATGGCGCCTCCAAGAACAGGGCTCGGAATGATTTGAGCGAGCGCGCCAAACTTAGGTAGGAGTCCAAGGAGGACTAGGAAACCAGCTGCGTAGTAGATTGGCAGGCGAGTCTTGATACCTGATAATTTAACCAAACCAACGTTTTGTGAAAATCCTGTGTAAGGGAAGGTGTTAAAGATTCCTCCGAGAAGGACAGCTAAACCTTCAGCACGATAACCGTTGCGCAGGCGCGTGCTGTCGATTGGGTCATTGGTAATATCAGACAAGGCCAGGTAAACACCAGTGGATTCAACCATAGACACCGTTGCAATGATACACATCATGATAATAGAAGAGATTTCAAAAGTTGGCATCCCAAAGTAGAGGGGAGTAGGAACATGGACAAGTGGTGCCGCCGCAACAGGGGAGAAATCAACCAAGCCCATAGTAGCAGCAATGGCGGTTCCGACAACCAGACCAATCAAAATGGAAATAGACTTGATAAATCCTTTGGTAAAGATGTTGATCAAGAGGATGATCAGAACAGTGATAGCAGCAAGCAAGAGACTTTGACCAGTTGGCTCTGGAACGTTATTCCCCATATTTCCAATAGCAACCGGAATCAAGGTCAATCCAATCGTGGTAATGACAGAGCCCGTCACGATAGAGGGGAAGAGATTGGCCACTTTTGAGAAGATGCCTGAAATCAGAATCACATAAATCCCTGAAACGATAAGGGCACCAAACATAGCTCCGCTACCGTGGCTTTGCCCAATCATAATTAAAGGAGCGACGGATTGGAAGGCAACTCCGAGAACGACTGGTAGTCCAATTCCGAAGTATTTGTTGAGTTGGAGTTGAAGGAAGGTGGCCACCCCACACATGAAGATATCTGTGGAGATCAGGTAGGTCAATTGCTCAGCTGAATAGCCAAGAGCTGTCGCAATCATGATAGGAACCAGGATAGAACCTGAGTACATGGCTAGTAAGTGCTGCAAGCCAAGAACGGCTGCTTGCGAATGTTTTTCTTGTTTTTGCATTAGAGATCTGCCTCCTTAAAAACGACCTGACCATTTTCGAAACGATCCAAGCGAGCCAGTGATAGGACAGGGTAGCCTGCTTTTTCAAGCAAATCACGACCATCTTGGAAAGATTTTTCAATCACGATACCTATCGCTTCAACTTTTGCTCCAGCTTGTTCGATGATTTGAATCAAGCCTTTGGCAGCTTGGCCATTAGCAAGGAAATCATCGATAATCAAGACCTTGTCCTCTGGTGAGAGGAATTTTCCAGCGATGGAAACAGTGCTGGTCACCTGCTTGGTAAAGGAGTAGACTTGGGCGGTTAAGATGCCTTCGTTCATGGTGATGTTTTTAGCTTTCTTGGCGAAAATCATGGGAACATTCAAGGCTTCGGCAGTAAAAACGGCTGGGGCAATGCCTGACGCTTCAATGGTTACGACCTTAGTAATGCCAGCAGAAGCGAATTTATCCGCAAATACCTTACCGATTTCCCGCATCAAGCTGAAGTCAACTTGGTGGGTTAAAAAGGAATCTACCTTGAGGATGTTGTCACCCAAGATATGCCCATCCTGAAGGATGCGCTCTTCTAATAATTTCATAAAACCTCCTAAAGTCTAAAAGATGCTTCATTTGCTTGTTTAAATGTTTCTATAGTGATTTAGTTTGCTAGTAATGTATATGTATAATACTAGTGTGAGCGAAGCGAGTTTTACCAGATATTTCCCGCTGTAGTGGTATCATAGACAATAATTTTTTTATTGTCTATGACGGGATTTTTGAGACTTTGGGCTCAAAAATTAGGGATGAAATTCCGGAGGAAGTTGCTCCCGTCCGCACTAAATAAGGGAAATATTAAAAATATTATATTCTACCTTGAAGGCTAGCCTTAGCAAAATACTAAAAAAGGACCTACTTAATCTCAAAGTAAGTCCCCAAAATAGGTATGGCAAAAACCATACCTTCAACAGACTTACTCATTGTTAGGTGTTCCGGCACCTTGTAGAAACGTCGTGCCAATTCACGACATAAACAAGTGAAATGGTACTATTATCAAACGCAATAGCGTTAATGTCATTATTTTACACTAAATAGCTTTAGAAATCAAATGTTTTGTTAGGATTTGAATAAAAAAAGCGAACGAATAAAAGGCTGCAACGCTAGAAAGTATTGTAGCCTTTTATTCTTCTATTCGCTAAATCTTAAAAAATAGCCATCGGGATCCAAGGCTGCAAATTCGTGAGGATAGATGTAATGATCCCCAACACGAAATGTTCTCTTGGTCAGCGGACGATGGATAGGATAGTCAGCTTCCAGCAGTTTTTGGTGGAGCTGAGGGACATCTTCAATGCCAAAGGAAATATTGACACCGCGCCCGAAAGGATAGGTTAGTTGGGCTAATTCTTCTGTGCTACCTTCTTCTAGCATAAGTTGGCAGTATTCAAGCGAGAGGAAGAGAAATTTCTCCTCTGGACGCTCGTATTCGACAGAAAATCCCAGCAAGTCGCAGTAGAAGTGGCGTGACTTTTCGAGGTCAGATACTACAAATTCAGGAATGACAGCTTGATAGTCCATTAGCTTTCTCCTTAGAGCTCAATCTCTATGACAATGGGTGTGTGGTCTTGGCGCGCACCAGAGTCAATCATATCAGACTTGGTCACCTTGTCAGCCACGCGGTTGCTAGTCAGCCAGTAGTCGATTCTCCAGCCTGCATTGTTGATTTTAGAAGTCTTGCTGCGTTGCGCCCACCAGGTATAACGCTCGGGGACATCGCCGTGAATATGGCGGAAGGTGTCGGTAAATCCAGTTGCCAAAAGGTTGGTAAAACCAGCACGTTCCTCGTCTGTAAATCCAGGTGAACGGCGGTTGCTAGCAGGATTTGCAAGGTCAATTTCCTTGTGAGCTACGTTGTAGTCTCCAGTTGCAAGGACTGGTTTTTCTTTGTCTAGTTGAGCCAAATACTCAGCGTATCTGACATCCCAGACTTGTCGTTCTTCCAAGCGTTTGAGACCGTCTCCAGCGTTTGGAGTGTATACTTGGGTCACGAAAAATGTATCAAATTCCAAGGTGATGATGCGACCCTCCAAGTCCATGGTAGACGGGGCACCAATCTCTGGGAAGCTGATAGTAGGAGTCAGTTCTTCCTTATAAAGGAACATGGTTCCGGCATATCCTTTGCGGGCAGGTTCTTGGGAAGAGCGCCAAGTATTTTCATACCCTGGAAAGAGTTCTTCTAAAATTTCTAAGTGTTTCTTTGTTGGGCCCTTGGCAGAAAGCTTGGTTTCCTGGATAGCGATAATATCAGCATTTTCAGATATCAAAGTTTGTAAGACTTCCTGTGACAGTTTGGCGCGAGCAGAGTCGCTAGTTAGGGCTGCATTGAGGGAATCAATATTCCATGAGATGAGTTTCATAAAGTTACCTTTTTCATTCAGATTATAGTCTATATTATACCAAAAAAAGGTCTATTTCCCCAACGTATGGTTTGAAAAATCAGCTTCTTTCGTTTATAATGAAGAATGATTTTATGAAAAGGGAATGAAAATAAATGAAATTCTACTCATATGACTATGTACTGAGCCAAATCAGTCAGCAAAATGGGATCATGATTGGCTTTGGGATTGTTTTATTAGCTGTGACAGGATTTTTTGCTTTTAAGGCTTACCATGATAAAAAGGGGACCAAATTTCGTGAGTTGGTCATGATTTCAGCTTTGACCTTATTAGCTCTCCTTTTGGTCAGCATCACGACTTATCAAAACAATCAAGTTTCTAACAATAAATTTCAAGCTTCACTTCATTTCATCGAGCTTGTTTCCAAAGAATTGGGAGTTGACAAGTCAGAGATCTATGTCAATACTTCCACAAACACTGATGGTGCACTTATCAAGGTAGGTGATCGCTATTATCGTGCCTTGAACGGAAGTGAGCCAGACAAGTACCTGCTAGAGAAAGTGGAATTGTATAAAACAGATGCAATTGAACTGGTGGAGGTGAACAAATGACACTTAATTATATCGAAATTTTAATCAAACTAGCCTTGGGTCTCTTTTCTCTGGTTTTCGTGATTAATGTGACAGGAAAGGGCAACCTAGCGCCTAACTCAGCGATAGATCAAATTCAGAACTATGTACTCGGGGGGATCATCGGTGGGGTGATTTACAATAGCTCCATCAGTATCCTTCAGTATGCAGTTATCCTGATTATGTGGACCATTCTGGTCTTGACTCTCAAATGGCTTAACAACAATGTTCACTTTGTGAAACGCTTGATTGATGGGAAGCCAACCCTGCTCATCAAAAATGGGAAGATTGATCCAGAAGCCTGCCGTTCGGTTGGTTTATCAGCAGCGGACGTAGCTCTTAAGCTACGTAGCCAAGGCATTTTCCAGATGAAACAAGTCAAACGCGCTGTTCAGGAGCAAAACGGCCAACTCATCGTAGTCCAAATGGGTGATGAAAATCCTAAGTATCCTGTTGTCACAGATGGCGTCGTCCAAGTAGAAGTTTTGGAATCAATAGGCCGTAGTGAGGAATGGCTACTTGATAACCTCGGCAAACAAGGTCATGACAATGTTGCCAATATCTTTATCGCTGAGTATGACAAGGGTGCCGTCACAGTCGTCACCTATGAATAAGAAAAACCTGAGGTCTCTGCCTCAGGTTTCCATTTGCAATCAGAAAGGGATTTTATGTCCATTATTCAAAAACTCTGGTGGTTTTTCAAACTCGAAAAACGTCGTTATCTAGTCGGAATTGTGGCCTTAGTCTTGGTTTCCGTCCTCAACCTCATCCCTCCCATGGTTATGGGGCGAGTCATTGATGCCATCACTTCGGGACAATTAAGTCAGCAGGACCTACTTTTGAACCTCCTTTATCTGCTTTTTGCAGCTTTGGGGATGTACTATCTGCGCTATGTTTGGCGCATGTATATCCTTGGGACTTCCTACCGTCTGGGGCAGATTATGCGGTCTCGCTTGTTTGAGCATTTCACAAAAATGTCGCCAGCCTTTTATCAGACCTATCGAACAGGGGATCTGATGGCACACGCAACCAATGATATCAATGCCTTGACGCGTCTCGCAGGTGGCGGCGTCATGTCAGCAGTGGATGCCTCTATCACGGCACTGGTGACTTTGTTGACCATGCTCTTTAGTATTTCTTGGCAGATGACTCTGGTTGCTATTCTTCCCCTGCCTTTCATGGCTTATGCGACCAGTCGTCTAGGGAGAAAGACTCATAGGGCTTTCGGCGAATCCCAAGCGGCCTTTTCTGAACTCAATAACAAGGTGCAGGAGTCCGTATCAGGTATCAAAGTGACTAAGTCATTCGGTTATCAGGCGGACGAGCTGGAGTCTTTTCAGGCAGTTAATGAATTGACCTTCCAAAAGAACCTGCAAACCATGAAATACGATAGCCTCTTTGATCCCATGGTTCTCTTGTTTGTTGGTTCTTCCTATGTCTTAACCCTCTTGGTCGGCTCTTTGATGGTTCAGGAGGGGCAGATTACGGTTGGGAATCTGGTCACCTTTATCGGCTACTTGGATATGCTGGTTTGGCCTCTTATGGCTATCGGCTTCCTCTTTAACATCACTCAGCGAGGAAAGGTTTCTTATCAGCGGATTGAGGAACTCTTGTCTCAGGAATCACCTGTACAGGACCCTGAGTTTCCTCTGGACGGTATTGAAAATGGGCGCTTGGAGTACGCCATTGACAGCTTTGCCTTTGAAGAGGAGGAGACACTAAGGGATATTCACTTTAGTCTGGAAAAAGGGCAAACGCTGGGTTTGGTTGGGCAAACAGGCTCTGGAAAAACATCTCTAATCAAACTGCTCTTGCGTGAGTATGATGTTGACAAGGGAGCCATTTACCTAAATGGTCACGATATTCGCGATTATCGTCTGACAGACCTTCGCAGTCTTATGGGCTATGTCCCTCAAGACCAGTTTCTCTTTGCGACTTCTATTTTAGACAATATCCGCTTTGGCAATCCTAATTTGCCCCTTTCAACGGTCGAGGAAGCGACTAAGCTAGCTCAAGTTTACCAAGACATTGTAGCCATGCCTCAGGGATTTGATACGTTGATCGGTGAAAAAGGAGTCAGTCTCTCAGGTGGTCAAAAGCAACGTCTGGCCATGAGTCGGGCTATGATTTTAGACCCTGATATCTTGATTCTAGATGATTCCTTGTCAGCTGTGGATGCCAAGACAGAGTATGCGATTATCGACAACCTCAAGGAGACGCGAAAGGACAAGACAACCATTATTACGGCTCATCGCCTCAGTGCAGTCGTCCATGCAGATCTAATCTTGGTTCTGCAAAATGGTCAAATTATCGAACGGGGCAGGCACGATGACTTGCTAGCCCTTGATGGCTGGTATGCCCAAACCTACCAGTCTCAGCAGTTGGAAATGAAAGGAGAAGAAGATGCAGAATAAACAAGAACAATGGGCTGTGTTAAAGCGCCTACTGTCCTATCTTAAACCCTATGGTCTTCTGACCTTTTTAGCCCTGACCTTTCTTCTAGCTACTACGGTCATTAAAAGCGTGATTCCCCTCGTTGCTTCCCACTTTATCGACCAGTACCTCAGCAATCTCAACCAACTTGCCGTGACCGTTTTGCTGGCCTACTACGGTCTTTATATCCTGCAAACTCTGGTTCAGTATGTTGGCAATCTTCTCTTTGCGCGGGTGTCCTACAGTATTGTCAAAGATATTCGTCGCGATGCCTTTGCCAATATGGAGAAACTCGGCATGTCTTATTTTGACAAGACGCCAGCTGGTTCGATCGTCTCTCGTTTGACAAATGATACCGAGACCATCAGTGATATGTTTTCAGGGATTTTATCCAGTTTTATCTCAGCAGTTTTTATCTTTCTAACAACCCTTTATACCATGTTGGTGTTGGATTTTCGTTTGACAGCTTTGGTCTTGCTCTTTCTTCCTTTGATTGTCCTTTTGGTCAATCTCTATCGGAAAAAGTCAGTCAAAATCATCGAAAAAACTAGAAGTCTCTTGTCGGATATCAATAGTAAGCTAGCAGAGAATATCGAGGGAATTAGGATTATCCAGGCTTTTAATCAAGAGAAGCGTCTGCAGGCAGAATTTGATGAAATCAATCAAGAACATTTGGTCTATGCCAACCGTTCTGTAGCCTTGGATGCCCTCTTTTTGAGACCTGCCATGAGTTTGCTGAAACTTCTAGGTTATGCTGTCTTGATGGCCTATTTTGGCTACCGTGGGCTTTATCTGGGAATAACAGCCGGAACCATGTATGCCTTTATCCAGTATATCAATCGGCTCTTTGATCCCTTGATTGAGGTGACGCAAAACTTTTCAACCCTTCAAACTTCTATGGTTTCTGCAGGCCGTGTTTTTGCCTTGATTGATGACAGGACCTATGAGCCTCTTCAAGAAGATGGGCAGACTAAAGTCAAAGAAGGCAATATTCGTTTTGAACATGTGTGCTTCTCATATGATGGAAAACACCAGATTCTGGATGATGTTTCCTTTTCAGTTAACAAAGGTGAAACCATTGCCTTCGTAGGTCATACAGGTTCGGGGAAATCTTCGATTATCAATGTCCTCATGCGTTTTTATGAATTTCAGTCAGGGCGAGTTATCTTGGATGATGTGGATATCAGGGACTACAGTCAGGAAGAGCTGAGAAAAAACATCGGTCTAGTCTTGCAGGATCCCTTCCTATATCACGGGACTATCAAGTCCAACATCGCCATGTACCAAGATCTTAGTGATGAAGAGGTACAGGCTGCGGCTGCCTTTGTTGATGCAGATTCCTTTATTCAGGATCTTCCGCAGGGTTATGATGCACCTGTGTCTGAGCGTGGTTCGAGCTTTTCTACTGGACAGCGTCAGCTTCTTGCCTTTGCCAGAACAGTCGCCAGTCAGCCTAAAATCTTGATTTTGGATGAAGCGACAGCCAATATTGACTCTGAAACAGAAAGTTTGGTTCAAGATTCCCTAGCTAAGATGAGACAGGGTCGGACGACCATTGCCATCGCTCATCGCCTTTCTACCATTCAAGACGCCAACTGCATTTATGTCTTGGATAAGGGGCGCATCATTGAGAGTGGAACCCATGAGGAACTCTTGGCCTTGGAGGGAACCTATCACAAGATGTATAGCTTGCAGGCAGGAGCTATGTCCTAATACTCTTTGATTTTCATTGAGTATAAGAAGGAAATTCTTCAAATCGCAGATTTCTTGCACCGCCTTTTCCATTTTGTGGTATAATGAAAAATGTTGACAAATAGTATAATAAAAACAAAGGAGAAACAGCATGCTGAAATGGGAAGACTTGCCCGTGGAAATGCAATCAAGCGAGGTTGAGTCTTACTACCAGCTTGTCTCTAAAAGGAAAGGTTCGCTGATTTTCAAGCGTTGTCTGGACTGGCTTCTGGCCTTGGTTTTACTGATTTTGACTTCCCCAATCTTTCTCATCTTGAGCATTTGGATCAAGTTGGATAGCAAGGGACCTGTCATTTACAAGCAAGAGCGCGTGACCCAGTACAATCGTCCATTCAAGATTTGGAAGTTCCGTACCATGGTAACGGATGCGGATAAAAAAGGAAGTCTGGTGACTTCAGCTAATGATAGTCGCATTACCAAAGTGGGAAATTTCATTCGCCGTGTGCGCTTGGACGAACTGCCTCAGCTGGTCAATGTCCTTAAAGGCGAGATGTCCTTTGTAGGCACAAGACCTGAGGTGCCACGTTACACCGAGCAGTATAGCCCTGAAATGATGGCGACCTTGCTCTTGCCAGCCGGAATCACCTCTCCAGCTAGTATCAACTACAAGAATGAGGACACCATCATCAGTCAAATGACGGAGAAAGGTTTGTCAGTTGATCAGGCCTATGTCGAACATGTCCTCCCTGAAAAGATGCGCTATAATCTCGCCTATCTCCGAGAATTTAGTTTCCTTGGAGACATCAAAATCATGTTTCAAACCGTGTTTGAGGTACTAAAATAAAGTAGTCATGAGAAAATGAGTACAGATAAAAGGAGCAAATCAATGCCAAATTACAATATTCCATTTTCACCACCTGATATTACCGAAGCTGAAATTGCTGAAGTAGCCGATACCCTACGTTCTGGTTGGATCACAACAGGTCCTAAGACAAAAGAACTGGAGCGTCGCTTGTCCCAATACACACAGACGCCTAAGACTGTCTGCCTCAACTCTGCGACAGCCGCTCTTGAGTTGATTTTGCGTGTTTTGGAAGTGGGACCTGGTGATGAAGTCATCGTTCCAGCTATGACTTATACAGCTTCATGTAGTGTCATCACTCACGTAGGAGCAACCCCTGTCATGGTGGATATCCAAGCAGATACGTTTGAGATGGACTATGACCTTCTTGAGCAAGCTATCACTGAGAAAACTAAGGTCATTATCCCAGTAGACCTTGCAGGGATTGTTTGTAACTATGACCGTTTGTTCCAAATTGTGGAGAAGAAACGCGATCTCTTTACTGCTTCAAGTAAGTGGCAAAAGGTCTTTAACCGTATTGTGCTTGTCTCTGATAGTGCCCATGCTTTGGGATCAACTTATAAAGGACACCCTGCTGGCTCTATCGCTGACTTTACTTCCTTCTCATTCCATGCCGTTAAAAACTTTACAACGGCAGAGGGAGGAAGTGCGACTTGGAAGGCCAATCCAGCGATTGACGACGAAGAAATGTACAAGGAATTCCAAATCCTTTCCCTTCATGGTCAGACTAAGGATGCTCTTGCTAAGATGCAATTGGGTTCATGGGAGTACGATATCGTAACACCAGCCTATAAGTGCAACATGACGGATATCATGGCTTCGATAGGTTTGGTACAATTGGATCGTTACCCTGGTTTGCTACAACGTCGTAAGGATATCGTGGATCGCTATGATCGTGGCTTTGCGGGTACTCGTATTCACCCACTGGCACACAAGACTGATACTGTCGAATCTTGTCGTCACCTCTACATCACCCATGTAGAAGGTGCTAGCCTAGAAGAGCGTAATCGTATTATCCAAGAATTGGCCAAAGCAGGAATTGCAAGTAATGTACACTACAAACCGCTTCCTCTCTTGACAGCCTATAAGAATCTTGGTTTTGATATGGCAGATTATCCAAGAGCCTATGCCTTCTTTGAAAATGAAATTACGCTCCCTCTTCATACAAAATTAAGTGATGATGAGGTTGATTATATCGTTCAGACTTTGGTGAGAATTTCCGAAGAAATACTCGGTTCAGGAAAAAAATCATAAAAAAATCTTGACAAAGATAGAACAATAACATATAATATTCTCAATAAATCAGAAAAGTAACTATATTCGATCTTCAGGGAGCCTGTGGTGATTGTGAACAGGTGGTTGGAAGTAGTGAAAGTGGGCTGATTTTAAAAATGAATTTGAAACAATGAAAATTCGGTGCGCACACCTTACAGTGCAACTTGTTGTTAGACAAGGCAGAGATGTAAAGGGGAATAGTCCCTTTATAATTGAGGTGGCACCGCGTTACCAATGCCCTCACACAGATTGTTTTCTGTGTGTGGGCTTTTTTCATATCTTTAAATCAATACTGAAAGAGGAAAAATTTATGACAACTAAAGGTTATTTTGGACAATTTGGTGGTAGTTTTGTACCGGAGCCGATTCAGGCTTTGTTGGATGAGTTGGAAGTGACATTTGACAAATACAAGGATGATCCAGAATTTTTGGCAGAATTTCGCCATTACTTGAAGGATTATTCAGGTCGTGAAACACCGCTTTATTTTGCGGAAAGTTTGACAGATCACCTGGGTGGGGCTAAGATTTATCTCAAGCGCGAAGACCTGAACCACCTTGGTTCTCACAAGCTCAACAACGTTTTAGGACAAATTCTTCTTGCTAAACGTATGGGCAAAAAACGTGTTATTGCGGAAACAGGAGCTGGTCAACACGGTGTTGCGACAGCAGCGGCTGCAGCCAAGTTTGGTATGGCCTGTGATGTCTACATGGGAGCAGAGGATGTGGAACGTCAACGTCTCAATGTCTTCCGTATGGAGATGATGGGAGCAACTGTTCATGCAGTTGAAACAGGGACTCGTACCCTCAAAGATGCGGTTGATGCAGCCTTTGGAGCATGGATGAATGATTTGGAAGCCTTCTATGTTTTGGGATCTGCTGTGGGACCTCACCCATATCCTACAATTGTCCACGAGTTCCAAAAAGTCATCAGTGAAGAATCTCGCCGTCAAATTTTGGAAAAAGAAGGCCGTTTACCAGACTACGTCATTGCCTGTGTAGGTGGTGGTTCAAATGCCATCGGTGCTTTTTCGCAGTATGTGGCTGATGAAGAAGTCAAATTGGTTGGGGTCGAAGCTGCCGGTCACGGACTTGACACAGACAAGCACGCAGCCACTATGACAAAAGGTAGTGTCGGAATTGTCGATGGTATGAAGACTTATGCAGTCTTTAAGGAAGATGGAGAGCTGGCGCCAGTTTACTCTATCTCAGCTGGTTTGGACTATCCAGGGGTTGGCCCAGAACACGCCTACTTCAAAGACTCGGGTCGCGTGGAATATGTAGCAGCAACAGACGAAGAAGCTGTTCAAGCCCTGCTCCTTCTCAGCAAGACAGAAGGAATTATCCCAGCGATTGAAAGTTCACACGCTATCGCAGAAGCAGTTAAACGTGCACCGAAACTAAGTAAAGAAGAGATTATCATTATCAATGTCTCAGGTCGTGGAGACAAGGACGTAGCTGCTATTGCAGACTACCTAGAAGCTAAAAAATAAGAGATGGAAAAATTACAGTCTTTTCTTTCCCAGAGAGCTTGTGGTTGCTGGAAACAAGCAGAGAAAGCTGTAAGGTTGGGTCCATCTGAAACGAGAGAAGAAAACATAATTCTCAAGGGAGTGCCCTTTATCGCACAGCCTGTTACAGGAAGGTTCTGAGACAGGAATGAGAGATAGGAGAAATCCTATAATTGAGGTGGCACCGCGAATTTCGTCCTCACGCAAGTTATTTTGCGTGGGGATTTTTCATACAATCGCCACGGACTAGAATTAGAACTGAAAGGAAAATTACAATGGAACGGATCATTCATGGAAATGTCTTATCACCAATCTTGGCTTATATGCGCCTAAAGGGGCAACACAAGGTTATTTTAGAGAGTATTCCGAGAGACAAGGAAACCGCTCGTTTTTCTATCCTAGCCTATAATCCAGTTTTTGAGATTCAGTTTGAAAATGGAGTTCTTTATCAAAATGGACAAGTGATTGACCTTGATCCCTTGGATTTCCTTTATGAAGTGACTCATAAGAGCCAGCACCATTCAGACCTCCCTTTTGGTGGGGGAGCTATTGGTTTTATTGGTTACGATATGATTTCTCTATATGAAGAAATTGGACAAATCCCTCAAGATACGATTGGGACGCCAGACATGCATTTCTTTGTCTTTGAGAGCTATATGGTCTTTGACCACAAGAAAGAAAAAATCCATGTTATCGAGGATGCTCTCTATAGCGAGCGCAGTCAAGAAGACTTGGAAAAAGCTTTGAACCGAGTGCTTGAGGAATTACGCATTCCTGCTCCAAATGAATTTGAAGACCTGGATCTATCTCCGCTGGACTTCAAACCCTATATCGCTCCTCAGAAGTTTGAGCAAATGGTAGAAACCACTCGTGGCTTGATTCGTAATGGTGATATGTTCCAGTGCGTGCTCAGCCAGCGTTTCTCAGCAGAAGTTACTGGAAATCCATTTGACTTCTACAGAAATCTCCGCGTGACCAATCCATCCAATTACCTCTATTTCTATGACTTTGGGGATTATCAAATCATCGGTGCCAGTCCTGAAAGTTTGGTTTCTGTCAAAAATGGCATCGTGACAACCAATCCGATTGCTGGTACACGACCAAGAGGAGCAACGGATGAAGAAGACAAGGCTTTGGCGACAGACCTGCTTTCTGATGAGAAGGAAACAGCAGAACATCGGATGTTAGTAGACTTGGGTCGTAACGATATTGGCCGCATCTCTGAAACGACCAGTGTCCAAGTTACCAAGTATATGGAAGTGGAGCTCTTCCGCTACGTCATGCATTTGACCAGTGTTGTGAAAGGGCGTTTGCTTCCCGAACTCACTGCCATGGATGCCTTGAAAGCAACACTTCCAGCTGGAACAGTTTCAGGAGCACCAAAGATTCGGGCCATGAGACGCATCTATGAACTGGAGACGGAAAAACGAAGCGTATACGCAGGAGCAATCGGCTACTTGTCTGCGACGGGTGATATGGATTTCGCTATCGCCATCCGAACCATGATTCTTAAAGATCAAACAGCCTATGTGCAGGCTGGGGCAGGGATTGTCTATGACTCTATTGCCCAAAACGAATACCAAGAAACCATTAACAAGGCTAAATCTATGACTAGAATTGGAGAACTAAGACCATGATTTTATTGATTGACAACTATGATTCTTTTACCTATAACTTGGCGCAGTACATTGGGAATTTTACAGAAGTGCAGGTCTTGAGAAATGATGATCCCAAGCTGTATGAAGAAGCTGAAAAAGCAGATGGTCTGGTCTTTTCTCCCGGTCCTGGTTGGCCGGTTGATGCTGGAAAGATGGAAGACATGATTCGTGACTTTGCAGGTAAGAAGCCGATTCTAGGGATTTGTTTGGGTCACCAAGCTATCGCAGAAGTCTTTGGCGGTAAACTAGGTTTGGCTCCCAAAGTCATGCATGGAAAACAGAGCCATATCAGCTTTGAAGCGCCATCTGTTCTCTATCAAGGTATTGAGGATAGTCGTTCAGTCATGCGTTATCACAGTATTTTGATTGAAGAAATGCCAGAAGGTTTTGAAGTGACAGCTCGTTCGACTGATGACCAAGCTATTATGGGAATTCAACACAAAAGCCTGCCGATTTATGGCTTCCAGTACCATCCAGAAAGTATCGGAACGCCAGATGGCTTGTCTTCTATTCGGAATTTTATCGAGAAGGTTGTAAAGTGAGGAAACTAGGATGAAAGAGATTATTGAGAAATTAGCAAAATTTGAAAATTTATCAGGTGTGGAAATGACGGATGTCATTGAGCGTATCGTAACTGGGCGTGTAACTGAAGCACAGATTGCTTCTCTCCTCTTGGCACTTAAGATGAAGGGGGAAACACCTGAAGAACGTACGGCCATTGCTCAAGTCATGAGAGGACATGCCCAACACATTCCAACTGAAATTCATGATGCTATGGACAACTGTGGTACAGGTGGGGACAAGTCCTTCAGTTTTAACATCTCTACGACGTCAGCCTTTGTCTTGGCTGGTGGCGGTGTTCATATGGCCAAACACGGTAACCGCTCGATTTCTTCTAAATCTGGTTCTGCAGATGTCCTTCAAGCCTTGGGTATCAACCTAGACCTCAAACCAGCTGAACTAGGTAAGGTCTTTGATAAAACTGGAATCGTCTTTCTCTTTGCCAAAAATATGCACCCAGCCATGAAATACATCATGCCAGCTCGTTTGGAATTGGGGATTCCAACTATCATGAACTTGACTGGTCCCTTGATTCACCCAATGGCCTTGGAAACACAGCTTCTTGGTATTAGTCGCCCAGAACTTCTAGAAAGTACAGCTCAGGTTTTGAAAAATATGGGGCGCAAACGTGCCATCGTGGTTGCTGGGCCAGAAGGACTGGATGAAGCCGGCTTGAATGGAACAACTAACATCGCTCTTCTTGAAAATAGCGAAATCACCTTATCAAGCTTTACCCCAGAGGATTTGGGGATGGAACGCTACGCTATCGAAGACATTCGAGGAGGAAACGCTCAGGAAAATGCAGAAATTTTGCTCAGCGTTCTCAAAAACCAACCAAGCCCATTCTTGGAAACTACAGTTTTAAATGCTAGTCTTGGTTTCTATGCTAATGGTAAGGTTGATAACATCAAGGAAGGAGTTGCCTTGGCCCGTCAAGTGATTGCTAGTGGCAAGGCACTTGAAAAACTCAGACTGTTACAGGAGTACCAAAAATGAGTCAGGAATTTTTAGCACAAATTTTAGAGCAGAAGGCGCATGAAGTCGAGCAGATGGAGCTGGAGGAAGTACAGCCCTTGCGCCAGACCTATCGCTTAGCTGACTATTTAAAACAACATCAAGACCGTTTACAGGTAATCGCTGAAGTCAAGAAGGCTAGCCCTAGTCTGGGAGATATCAATCTCGATGTGGATATTGTGCAACAGGCCCAGACTTATGAAGCGAATGGCGCAGTAATGATTTCGGTTTTGACAGATGAGGTTTTCTTTAAAGGGCACCTGGATTATCTGCGGGAGATTTCCAGTCAGGTACAGATTCCGATGCTCAACAAGGACTTTATCATCGATGAAAAGCAAATCATCCGTGCTCGCAATGCAGGTGCGACAGTCATCTTGCTCATTGTGGCTGCCTTGTCAGAAGAACGTCTCAAGGAACTTTACGACTACGCGACAGAGCTTGGTCTGGAAGTCTTGGTGGAAACCCACAATCTAGCTGAACTAGAAGTAGCCCACAGACTTGGTGCTCAGATTATCGGAGTTAATAACCGCAATTTGACCACCTTTGAGGTCGATTTGCAAACAAGTGTGGACTTAGCCCAGCACTTTAAGGAAGGCCCCTATTACATTTCTGAATCGGCAATTTTCACAGGCCAGGATGCGGAACGAGTAGCACCATACTTTAATGGAATTTTAGTAGGGACAGCTCTCATGCAGGCAGAAGATGTAGCCCAGAGAATCAAGGAGTTGCAGATTGACAAAGGTTAAAATTTGCGGATTATCGACCAAGGAAGCGGTGGAGATAGCTGTATCAGCAGGAGCAGACTACATCGGTTTTGTCTTTGCACCTAGTAAAAGACAGGTGACCTTGGATCAGGCTGCTGAGTTGGCAAAGCTCATTTCTTCAGACGTAAAAAAGGTCGGTGTATTTGTTTCGCCAAGTCGAGCTCAACTGCTGGAAGCGATTGACAAAGTTGGTTTGGACTTGATTCAAGTTCATGGTCAGGTAGCAGATGATTTGTTTGAGGATTTGCCTTGTGCTAGCATTCAGGCTGTGCAAGTGGATGGAGAGGGGCATGTACCCAATTCTCAGGCAGACTATCTACTCTTTGATGCCCCTGTGGCAGGGAGTGGTCAGACCTTTGACTGGGGACGATTGGATACGACAGGACTAGCTCAGCCCTTCTTTATCGCAGGTGGCCTTAAGGAAGACAATGTAGTAAAAGCAATTCAACACTTTACTCCCTATGCAGTAGATGTATCAAGCGGAGTGGAGACAGATGGACAAAAAGATCATGAAAAGATTAGAAGATTTATAGAGAGGGTAAAGCATGGTATATCAAGAACCAAATAAAGATGGGTTTTACGGGAAATTCGGTGGACGTTTTGTCCCAGAAACATTGATGACAGCAGTATTGGAATTAGAAGAGGCCTATCGTGAAAGTCAGGCAGACCCAAGTTTCCAAGAGGAATTAAACCAACTCTTGCGCCAGTACGTGGGACGTGAAACTCCCCTTTACTACGCAAAAAATTTGACCCAACATATCGGTGGAGCCAAGATTTATCTCAAACGGGAAGACCTTAATCATACAGGTGCCCACAAGATTAACAATGCCTTGGGACAAGTTCTTCTGGCTAAACGCATGAGTAAAAAGAAAATTATCGCAGAAACAGGTGCTGGTCAGCACGGTGTGGCAACTGCAACTGCTGCAGCCCTCTTTAACATGGAATGTACCATCTATATGGGTGAAGAGGATGTTAAACGCCAAGCCCTCAATGTGTTCCGTATGGAGCTTTTAGGAGCCAAGGTCGAGGCTGTAACAGATGGTTCGCGTGTGCTAAAAGATGCGGTCAATGCAGCCCTTCGTTCATGGGTGGCTAATATCGATGATACCCACTATATCCTAGGTTCTGCCTTGGGGCCTCATCCTTTCCCAGAAATCGTTCGTGACTTCCAAAGTGTTATCGGTCGAGAGGCTAAACAACAGTACCGCGATTTGACAGGACAAGATCTGCCAGATGCCCTAGTAGCCTGTGTTGGTGGTGGTTCAAATGCCATCGGTCTCTTCCATCCATTTGTGGAAGATGAGTCTGTAGCCATGTATGGAGCTGAAGCGGCTGGACTTGGTGTGGATACAGAGCACCACGCAGCTACCTTGACCAAGGGTCGTCCAGGTGTTCTTCACGGTTCCCTCATGGATGTGCTCCAAGATGCCCATGGTCAAATTCTTGAAGCCTTCTCTATCTCAGCAGGTTTGGACTATCCTGGTATCGGCCCAGAACATTCTCACTACCACGATATCAAACGTGCCAGCTATGTTCCTGTGACAGACGAAGAAGCCTTGGAAGGATTCCAACTCTTGTCTCGTGTGGAAGGGATTATCCCAGCCTTGGAATCTAGCCATGCTATCGCCTTTGCGGTGAAATTGGCCAAAGAACTGGGTGCAGACAAATCCATAATCGTCTGTCTATCAGGTCGTGGGGATAAGGATGTGGTTCAAGTCAAAGACCGCTTGGAAGCAGACGCAGTAAAGAAGGGAGAAGCTCATGCCTAAGACACTAACAGAAAAATTAAAGGCTATAAAAGAAGCTGGAAAGGGAATTTTCGTTTCCTATATCATGGCTGGAGACCACGAGAAAGGTTTGGATGGTCTCGGTGAAACGATCCACTTTTTAGAAGATTTGGGTGTCTCTGCTATTGAAGTGGGCATTCCCTTTTCAGACCCAGTTGCAGATGGACCTGTTATCGAAGAAGCCGGCTTGCGCAGTCTAGCTCATGGTACTTCTACCCAGGCTTTGGTTGAAATCTTGAAAACCATTCAAACAGAGGTGCCACTTGTTATCATGACCTACTTTAACCCTCTCTTTCAGTACGGTGTGGAGAACTTTGTCAAAGATTTGGCAGATACAGCGGTTAAGGGTTTGATTATTCCAGACCTGCCTCATGAACATGCCAACTTTGTGGAGCCCTTTTTAGCAGACACAGACATGGCCTTGATTCCCCTAGTTAGTTTGACGACAGGAATTGAGCGTCAGAAAGAATTGATTAAAGGGGCAGAAGGCTTCGTCTACGCTGTTGCTATCAATGGGGTGACAGGTAAGTCAGGAAATTACCGTGCAGACTTGGACAAGCACCTGGCGCAATTGCATCAAGTAGCTGACATCCCAGTCTTGACAGGTTTTGGTGTATCTAGTCAAGCCGATGTAGAACGTTTCAATGCGGTGTCAGATGGCGTTATCGTCGGTTCGAAAATTGTAAAAGCCCTCCATCAAGGAGAGCCGATTGAGGACTTTATCAAACAAGCAGTAGCTTACCAAAAATAATCAAACAAGTAGCAAGTAAGAGGAAAGGCACAAAAGGAAGTTTTTCCTTTTTCTTTTGCGAAAGAAAGGCTAAAATCCCTGTCGCAGAAGCAAACTGAATTAAAATCAGCATTTCGGTAAGATTAAAAACAAGAGCGCAAGAAGCCAGAAAGAGAAAATCCCCTGCGCCCATGCGGATATCGATAAAATGGGCCATGATTCCAAGAGTAAGAAAGAAGACCATAATCGGATTCCAACCACAGAAAACCATGAGGATTAGGTGGAAAGTCATCCAGACCAGTAAGGGATACTCCTGATGGCGAAAGTCATAGATACCCAAGGTTAAGCCAGCAGTGATGAGGATGACTTGACCCAAGGAAAGCCAACCCCAAGCCCAAGCTAGAAAGAGTAACCCCAAGCCCAATTCAAAAAGTGCATACCAGAATGGATAGCGAACCTTGCAGTAGCGACAGCGAAAGCGACCAACCACTTGAGAGATAATAGGAATCAAATCTAAGGGACACAAACGAGTCTGACAGGAATCGCAGTGACTAGATGGTCGAATAATGGATTGCTCTGGAAAACGGTCAATGACCAAACCGAGAAAGGAAGCGAGAATGCTCCCGACAAGAAAATAATAAAGATCAATCATACTTATCTATTCGTAAAAAATGGAAGAAGTAGTATAATGGAGAAACACAGATAAGATGGTGAGGAAAATATGACAATTCGTTTTGAAGAAAATGTGAGCACAGAAAACGCTCAACTCGTATGCCAATGGTCTAACTCCCTTGGCAAATCCTTTCAAGAACAATGGATGGGAACAATGATTCCTTTTCCCTTGACAAGTCAAGTCTTGCAAGATTTGGAAGGAATCTTTTCAATCTTTGATGGACAAGAGTTTGTGGGGCTTATCCAGAAAATCAGGCTAGAAGACAGGAATCTTCATATCGGGAGATTTTTTATCAACCCCCAGAAACAGGGGCAGGGCTTAGGTAGCCAGGCTTTAAGGAAATTTGTTAGTTTGGTCTTTGAAAATGAAGACATAGATACTATTTCTCTAAATGTCTACGAGGCAAATCAAACAGCTTACAATCTTTACCAAAAAGCAGGATTTGAAATCGTTCAAATGGTTGAAACACCTATACGAAAATACATCATGAAAAAGGGGAGATAGCAGATTGACTTTGTAGTAAAAACTCCTTTTTCGCTATGAAGAAGGCTATACTATTTTAAAGGTAGAAGGAATGGATCGTATGAAAAAAACAGATATTTTTAAAGACATTGTTTGGATTATGACACATGATTCATCTACAGTAAAAGATCGCAAAGGGTGCAACCCTCAGCCTTTTCTAGAAAAGATTACAGATGATATGACTGAGCAAGAATTTCTTTATCAAGTCAGGACTTATCTTGCTAGTTTTGGGATTATTGGGCATATTTCTTTCCATGATAAAAAATCAGGTCCGAAAGGTTTTCTTTTGAGGATAAATGAGCAGGAAATGTTTGTTGAGGAAGCAAACCAAGATACAGATCTCCAAGTGGGGGATCGAATCCTCAGTCTGGACGGGATGAGTTTGGAGCAAGTAGCTTTGCAACACCCAAATTACTTTATTAGTCTGACTCCAGAAAGACGATACCGAGAATGGGCAGATTTGCTACTGATGGCAGAGCAAGTGACCGTCTTGCGAGATGGGCAGGAGATGTCTATTACAGTTCGTGCTAGCCAGCAAGCTCAAAAAGCTCAGATTTTTTGGAAAGAGTTGGAGTCAGATATCCTCTATATACGCTTAGATAATTTTATGGATGAAGAAGCGATTAACCGTTTATACCAAGAGTGTTTGCAGAAGATTGCTGAGACAGAAACTCTTATTATAGATGTCCGTTACAACAATGGGGGCACGGATTCTTTGTATTTTCCGCTCTTACATCTTGGCTTGGAGGAAGGGAAAGGCCATGACACTCTGGATTTACAGGATGATGGAATGGAAATTCTCTATACAGAAGGAAATGTCGATCGACGCTTAAAAGACTTTGAAACATGGCTGCAACAAGAAAATATCAGTCCTGATACGGTGAAACTGCTTGAAGATTTTCGTAATAATTTACTCCAAAATCGAGGGAAAGGATATGTTCGGTATCAGGATGATCAGGACGAGCTTTTTCCAGGTGTTAAGGGTAGTCACTATCCAGAGCAGATTTTTGTTTTGTCGGATATTTATTGTGCATCATCAGGAGATAATTTTGTCAAGATGATGAAGGATTTTAAGAAAGTGACAGTTATCGGCCGTCCAACGCTTGGTATTTTAGACTACTCAAATTGTTGCAAGGTGGATTATGATGATTACTTTTTGATGTTCCCAACTTCTCGCTGGTTGGCTATAGATAAAGGCAAAGGGATGACGGACAAAGGTGTTCTTCCTGATATAGAAGTCCCTTGGACTCCTGCACATTTTGAACGAGATGTAGATCTAGATAAATGTCTGGAGTTGATTGAGATGAAGTGGAAATATTAGATTGTTTAAATAAAAGACTTAGTTCTGTATGAAATAGAGCTAAGTCTTTTGCTTTTGATCTGTTTGTAATTGAGTAAAATGATTGTATCACTGAGGGGTAAAAGAATTTTTTTACACATAAAATATATCTTGAGCATCCGTTGCTTGAGCATCCGTTGATGGAATAAAAGTAGGGAGGATACAAAAAAGCCT
The DNA here is from genome assembly GCF_046098135.1 of Streptococcus sp. ST16. NCBI lineage: Bacteria > Bacillati > Bacillota > Bacilli > Lactobacillales > Streptococcaceae > Streptococcus > Streptococcus sp. ST16. Next base: position 39,198 of record NZ_JBJUSE010000016.1, read on the forward strand.
TGGTTATCAAGGCTTTTCCTGTTGATTTAGATGCCCCCTGCATGAATTTGTAAGAACTTTTTATATTGAGAGTAATCAAAAATGTTGAAATATAAGTGAATTTTAGAAGATATCTGAAACGTTGTTAAATATAATTTTTTTAAAATGGGGCAAAAGTGGGGCAAAAAACCATACAGATTTGTACTGACCCCAAAAAGTTAGACAAATAATTTAAGTGAAGGATTTAGTTCTGTATTGCACAGGACTAAGTCCTTT
>NZ_JBJUSE010000017.1:0-33858 GCF_046098135.1 Streptococcus sp. ST16
TATCTTCATAACTCAATTTCATAATAAAACACCCCAAAAGTTAGATTTTTTCTGTCTAACTTTTGGGGTGCAGTTCAAATAACAGGATTTTTCTATTCACCTAACTATCAAAGTCACTTAGGTATTCATAGCGTTCGTATTTTTCAAGGAGTGCTTCGTTTTTCTCATCCAGTTCTTTTTGGAGAGTCGCTAGTTTACCAAAGTCAGAGCCATTTGCCTGCATTTCTTCTTCAATAGCAGCGATACGACCTTCCAATGTTTCAATATCGCCTTCAATGCTTGCCCACTCCTGCTTTTCTTGGTAGGTCATACGTTTCTTGTCTTCACGTACCTTGACCACTTTCTCCTTTTCTGCCTTTTGAACTTGACTTGCTGTTTCTGCTTCAAAAGCTTTTTCGTCAAGGTAATCAGTGTAATGGCCAAAGAAAGGACGAATCTTGCCATCCTCAAAAGCAAGAATCTTAGTTGCTACCTTATCCAAGAAATAGCGGTCATGGCTAACTGTCAAGACAGGCCCTGCAAAGCTCTGCAAGAAATTCTCCAAAACTGTCAAAGTTACAATATCCAAATCATTGGTTGGCTCGTCCAGGAGAAGAACATTTGGTTTTTCCAAGAGTAATTTGAGGAGATAAAGGCGTTTTTTCTCGCCACCAGACAATTTCTCAATCAAGGTTCCATGCGTCGAACGCGGAAAGAGGAACTGCTCCAGCAACTCAGCGATGGAAGTCGTGGAACCACCACTAGTCTTGACCTCCTCTGCCACTTCCTGCAGGTAATTGATAACGCGCTTGCTTTCATCCAGGCCATCAATTTGTTGAGAGAAATAGGCGATACAAACGGTTTCCCCAATCACAACTTGCCCTGCTGTCGGCTCAAGACTTCCTGCGATGAGGTTAAGCAAAGTTGACTTCCCCACACCGTTGTCCCCAACGATACCGATACGGTCTTTAGCTTGCACCAAGAGATTAAAATCTTGCAATATTGGCTTATTCTCATAAGCAAAGGAAACATCTTTAAACTCGATGACTTTTTTCCCAATCCGACTGGTTTCAAAGTTCATGGTCAAGTCTGCCTCAGCAACGCCGCCTGAAACTTCTTTTTTCAAGTCATGGAAACGATTGATACGAGCCTGCTGCTTGGTCGCACGCGCTTGCGGTTGTCTGCGCATCCAGGCTAATTCTTGCTTATAGAGTTGTTCTTTTTTGTGGAGAAGTGCTACGTCACGCTCATCCTGCTCTGCTTTGAGGCGAACATAATCCTGATAATTTCCCTGATACTCGGTCAAGCCTGCTCGGTCCAACTCGAAAATCCGCGTTGATAGTGCATCTAGAAAATAGCGATCGTGGGTGATAAAGAGGACGGTTTTCTTGGAATTTTTCAAAAAAAGGGTCAGCCATTCAACGGTCGCAATGTCTAGGTGATTGGTTGGCTCGTCCAGAAGCAAGAGATCGTGGTTGCCAAGAAGAACTTGCGCCAACTGAACCCTTCTTCTCAGACCACCTGACAATTCACCAACTGGAGTCGATAAGTCCTGAATACCCAACTTGCTGAGAACCGTCTTGACCTGGCTTTCAATTTCCCAAGCTTGGAGAGAATCCATCTCTGCTATAACACGTTCCAAACGAGCCTGCTTATCCTCACTGTAGTTGAGCATGATCAATTCATACTCACGAATGAGCTGAATTTCCTTGAGGTCGCTGGAAAGAACCGTATCCAAGACCGTCTTGCTATCATCAAAGTCTGGATTCTGGGTCAAGTAACCAATCTTGTAGTCATTCTTAGTGGAAAAAGGGCTGACGTCCCCATCAAAGCCAGAAGTGCCAGAAAGGACGTCCAAAAGGGTTGTCTTACCCGTTCCATTAACACCAATCAGACCAATTCTATCCAAATCATGGATAATAAAGGAAATATCCTTAAAAACGGTCTTGTCACCAACGGATTTGCTTAGTTTTTCAACGATAAAATCACTCATTTTTTCTCCCTCAGGTAAGCATGGATTGCTTGACGATCATTTTCCAACTCTCCATCGACAATGGCAAACTCAATCTCTGTTAAAATCTCTCCCAAGTCTGGTCCTGGCTGGTAACCATATTCCTTAATCAGAACTCCTCCGTTAATCTGGATTTCTTTCTTATCATGAATGGTCAAACTCTGGTAAGTTTCTGTGATGGCTTGTGGGTTGACTTCTTTCCCTTGAGCCTGACGAAGACTTTCAGCTTGTAGAAGAGAATCCAAGTCAAAGCGGTAACAATCGCGCTTGCTCAACTCTCCTTCTTCTCGCAAAGCCAAAATAGTCAGCAAATCCTGTACTTGCTTGGCAAACTGGCGTGAGGTTTTCCAAGCTTTCAAAAATGGCTGTGCATCTTTAATCTCCAAAGCCCACAAGAGGGCCGCCCAGGCTTGTTCGGAAGACTCAAAGGTGAAATCCGCCTCTAAATCAAACAATTTTTGAAGCTTTTCTCGACTGGCTGCCATATCAGGGAGATAATCATAAGCTTGACTCTCAATCATGGAAGACAGACCAACTCGCCAAAAAGGTGCCAGCAAGAGTTTATCAAACTCAACGAAGGTGCGCTCCACAGAAATTTTCTCCAAGAGGGGTGTCAAAGTCTTCATCGCCACAAAAGTTTCTGACTCAAGTTTAAAACCAAGACTGGCCTGAAAACGGAAACCACGCATAATACGCAAAGCATCTTCGTTGAAACGTTCACTAGCCACTCCAACTGCTCGCAAGACTTGGTTTTTCAAATCTTCTAAACCATGGAACAAATCAATGATTTCGCCTGTTTCATCCAAGGCAAAAGCATTGACTGTAAAATCACGACGCTTGAGGTCCTCTTCTAGCGAACGCACAAAGGAAACCGCACTGGGTCTACGATAGTCCACATAGACATCCTCTGTTCGAAAGGTTGTTACCTCATACTCCTCGTCCCCATCTAGGACCAAGACGGTTCCGTGCTCGATTCCGATGTCAGCTGTGCGAGGGAAAATCTGCTTGGTTTCTTCTGGATAAGAAGACGTCGCGATATCCACATCGTGGATGGGACGATTGAGGAGGGCATCTCTGACGGAGCCCCCAACAAAATAGGCCTCAAAGCCTGCTTCTTTAATTTTTTCTAATACTGGTAAAGCCTTCTGAAATTCAGAAGGCATTTGCGTTAATCTCATAATAGGTGTTCTAATCCATAGACAAGCTCATGACGCTTGACAACTTCTTTGATTCCCAAATTGACCCCTGTCATGAAGGAGCTGCGATCATAGGAGTCATGACGGAGGGTCAATCCTTCTCCCTGATTTCCAAAAATGACTTCCTGATGAGCTACCAATCCTGGTAGACGGACTGAGTGGATTCGCATACCTTCAAAGTCAGCTCCACGAGCTCCTGCAAGCAGTTCCTCCTCATCAGGCGCACCTTGTTGGATAGACTCTCGAACTTCTGCCATCAACTCAGCTGTTTTAATGGCTGTTCCACTCGGAGCATCTTTTTTCTTGTCATGATGGAGCTCGATAATCTCCACATTTGGGAAATATTTGGCAGCCTGGGCCGCAAATTGCATAAGCAAGACCGCACCCAAGGCAAAGTTAGGGGCAATCAAGCCACCCAAATCTTGTTCACGGGAAAATGCTTTTAGTTCTGCAATTTCTTCACTAGTGAAGCCTGTTGTTCCAACCACTGGAGCAAAGCCATTTTCAAGAGCAAAGCGTGTATTTTCGTAGGCAACAGCTGGTGTGGTGAAATCCACCCAGACATCCGCTTCAAATCCAGCCAAGGCTGCCTTATCATTGAAGACAGGAATACCTTTCCATTCTGATTCAGACTCAAAAGGATCCAAAACTGCCACCAAGTCCAAGTCAGGATCAGCCAAGACCATCTGACAGGCAGCTTGGCCCATCTTCCCCTTAAAACCGGCAATAATCACTCGAATACTCATCTCTACTCCTGACTAAGATACAAAGGACGTTAGCTGCCCATGAAAAATAGGGAATGGCGCTGACTTTCCATGAAAGGCAAGACAGACATCTTTTTTCAAGAGGCAGGTAGGCCGTGTTCAATTGCTAAGATACAAAGCCTGTAAGAACACAAAGTGAAAATAGGAGTTCTGATCAAGGAGCGTATACTCCTTGGAAGAACTATCTTTTTCACACAGGGTTCCAGGCGTGTTCAATTATCAAGATACAAAGGACGTTAGCTACCCATGAAAAATAGGGAATGACGCTGACTTTCCACGAGGGGCAAGACAGGCATCTTTTTTCAAGAGGCAGGCAGTCCGTGTTCAATTACTATGATATAAAGCTTGTAAGAACAATCTAGACGATTGGCGTATAGCTTAAAGCGATACTACCTTCTCCAAGGTGGGTTCCAATGACACTACCAAAGGTTGCGATTGGAATTTCAGAAGTCACACCACTCTCCATCAAAAGCTGACGTAAGCCCGCTGCCTTTTGAGGAGCATTGCCATGTATGACTGTGATACGGTAATTCCCATCTTTTGTCGACTCTTTGATGATTTCCACCAAACGTTTGATTGCCTTCTTTTCTGTACGAACTTTTTCGTAAACTTCAATCACACCTTGGTCATTGAAATAAAGAATGGGCTTGATGCTAAGGAGATTCCCTAAGATGGCTGCCCCATTTGACAGACGTCCCCCCTTAACCAAGTGGTCGAGGTCATCTACTATGATAAAGGCTGAATTATCAGCAATTTGAAGTGCTAATTTCTCCTGAATCTGGGCAAAATCATCGCCCTGTTCTGCCCATTCAAAGGCACTCTCTACCATAAATCCTAGAGGGGAACTTGTGATATGGGTATCTGGAAAGGCTATGGTCAAGCCATCATACTCATCCAACATGTATTGGATATTCTGATAAAAACCTGAAATCCCTGACGAAAGAAAGAGTCCCAAAACATGGGTATAACCTTGTCCTTTCAAGGAACTTAGAATCTCATCCAATTTGGCAATATTTGGTTGACTAGTTTTAGGCAATTCTGCAGACTGAGCCATTTTTTGATAAAATTCCTCAGCAGTCAGATTGGCACCTTCAACATACTCCTCCCCATCAATATTGACAGGAATATCCAAGATAAATAGATTCTCTCTTTGCAGCGTCTTCTCCTCTAAATAGGCTGAAGAATCTGTAATGACAGCTAATTTCATGACTAAAACTCCAAATTGATCCCTGGAAGATCCAAGGCGATTTCTGTTACTTCATACGTCAAACGGTTGAGCATGTTCAAGCATGGACGTGCCAAGGTTTCAACTTCTTCTTGGTTAAATTCACTTGGTTCGTTAACAATACGACCTTCCACATGGTTAACTTGAGAAATCGTTCCACTGATAACAAATTTGTCAAAGACAATCATAAAGCTCAAGATAACAACTAGCGAGGTTACTTGGTTTTCTTGGTCGTATTGGAGCAACTGGAAATTCACGTCTACCTTGGTTTCAGGAGCCCCATTTTCATTTTCCCATTCAAAGTTACGAGCATCAAAGTGATACTGGCTAACAAATTCTTGTTCTCGTTTAAGATTCATTTCTCTCTCCCATTGCTACAATTTACTATGCAATTGTACCACATTTTTATCATTTCATCTAGTTTTCTAGGCTTTAGTCAATACCGATCTCATCTTTAACAACAGTAGCAATCGTATCTACATAGTAATTGACTTCTTCTGTTGTAGGTGCCTCTGCCATAACTCGCAAGAGAGGTTCGGTACCACTTGGGCGAACAAGGATACGGCCGTTTCCTGCCATTTCTCCTTCCATCTTTTCGATGATTGCCTTGATGGCTGGTACTTCCATGGCTTTTTCTTTCATGGCATTTTCCACTCGGATATTGACCAGTTTTTGTGGGTAAATCGTTACTTCTGATGCCAGTTGAGACAAGGTTTTACCGGTTTCCCGTATAACTTTTGTTAATTGAACGGCAGTTAACTGTCCATCACCTGTCGTATTGTAATCCATCAAGATAACGTGACCAGACTGTTCACCGCCAAGGTTATAGCCTGATTTTCTCATTTCTTCGACGACATAGCGGTCACCAACTGCAGTGACTGCCTTATTGATGCCTGCGCTGTCCAAGGCCTTATGAAAACCAAGGTTAGACATAACGGTTGTTACGATAGTATTTTGGGCTAACTGACCTTTTTCAGAAAGGTATTTCCCGATGATATACATGATCTTATCACCATCAACGATGTCGCCATTTTCATCAACAGCAATCAAACGGTCACTGTCTCCGTCAAAGGCCAAACCAATAGCTGACCCACTTTCTTTGACCACTCCTTGAAGGGCTTCTGGGTGTGTAGAACCCACATTCAAGTTGATATTAAGACCATCTGGTGTTTCGCCAATAACTGTCAACTGAGCACCAAGATCAGCAAAAATCTGACGGGCACTTGTAGACGCTGCACCGTTTGCTGTGTCCAAGGCCACTTTCATTCCTTCAAGAGGAGTTCCAGTTGAAACAAGGTAGCCCTCGTACTTACGCAAACCTTCTGGATAGTCCACCAAGGTTCCTAAACCTTCTGCACTTGGACGAGGAAGAGTATCTTCAGCAGCATCTAGCAAGGCTTCGATTTCTGCTTCTTTTTCATCATCAAGTTTGAAACCATCCCCACCAAAGAACTTAATTCCATTATCAAGGGCTGGGTTGTGGCTAGCGGAAATCATGACACCTGCACTGGCTCCCTCAGTTTTGACCAAATAAGCTACTGCTGGTGTTGCAAGGACACCAAGTTTGTAGACGTGAATCCCTACAGAGAGGAGACCTGCCACCAAGGCAGATTCTAGCATTTCTCCTGAGATACGTGTATCGCGTCCTACAAAGACTTTAGGGGCTTCCGTTTCATGTTGACTGAGGACATAACCACCAAAACGGCCTAGTTTAAAAGCCAATTCTGGTGTCAGTTCTACGTTTGCTTCTCCACGGACTCCATCGGTCCCAAAATATTTACCCATTTTATTTATCATCCTTTTCTATTATTTATTATTGTTTAGACGAATCTGATTTTGTTTCTGAACTCGTTGAAGACGAACTGCCTTCTGAGGAACTTGTTGACGAGTTACTTGAACTAGACGTTGCTGTTTTTGTTGTAATTTTCATAGTTGTGTCAAATGGCATAATGACGCTTGGTAAGACATTTCCATTTTTATCGACTGCTTGTAGAGGAACAGAGGACGAGTAGTTTCCAGTTATCCGTTCACTCGTCGGTAAGATGGCAATAACACGATCTACTTTGGAGAGGGTTTCCTCATCACTAATAACCGTTACTTTTTCATCTGATACAGTAACTGTATCGATTTTCACGCGAGAATCAATCTGACTAGGGTCAATCTCCGGCACAACAATGACATTGTCTCGTTTTGCTTTTTTACCGACCTTCACTGTTATCTTTTGCGGTGTTGCAACAGCCGTCAAACCACTCGGAAGATTTTCAATGGTTAGAGGAACTTCGATGGTTCCTACACTGGCATCAGAAAGATCAGCCGTCACCTTAAATTTGCGGGTACTTTCCTGCATCTCACTCGCCAAAGCAACTCTGTTTGACCCTGTTAGAAAGACCGTCACCTCAGATGTAAAACCACTGATAAAATACTGATCGCTGTCATACTGAATATCAATTGGGACATTAAGAACTGTGTTTGTATAAGTCTCCGTCCGCACCTGTCTGGCACTGTTGCTATTCTGATAGTTTGTCAATGTTGCATAGATAAAGAGAATGCAGGCGAAAAAGAAGGAAGAAATGATGTATAGACTATTTTTTCTCATGTTTCAATCCTCCTAGCAAACGCTCTTTCAGACCTTGCTTTTTCTCTGATTTTGGAAGTAAGATTCTTCTCAATTCAGATTCAAACTCTTCCAAGGTCAAATCGTGCTTAAAGACTCCATTATAGGTGATGGAGATTCCACCCGTTTCTTCCGAAACCACAAAGGTAAGAGCATCTGATACTTCCGACAAACCAATCGCCGCCCTGTGACGCGTTCCAAACTCCTTAGAAATCCCAGTATCTTCAGTCAAGGGTAGATAGGCTGAAGTTACGGCAATCCGGTCTTCCTTGATAATGACAGCACCATCATGCAAGGGAGTATTGGGAATGAAAATATTGATAAGCAATTCAGCCGAAATTTTAGCATCTAAAGGGATCCCTGTCGAGATGTATTCCTGCAAGGTTCTTACACGCTGCACCGCTATCAGAGCACCAATCTTACGAGGACTCATGTATTCAACTGATTTCACAAATGCACGAACCATCTGCTCTTCCGCACTGATAGGGGCATTGGAGAAGAAATCAGTAGCCCGGCCCAATCGCTCCAAACCAGTCCGAATCTCTGGTGAAAAGATAACCACCGCTGCAATCACCCCGTAGGTGATGATCTGATTGATCAACCAGGAAATAGTCGTTAAACCAATCATATTGGAAAGAATCTGGGCTAGAATAAAAACTAAGACTCCACGGACCAATATCATAATCTTGGTGCCTGCAATAGCTTTAGTAAAATGATATAAAATATAAGTCACAATGAGAATATCAATCAGATTGGTGACTATACTCCAAGGACTTGAAAACAAACTCGTCCAGTATTGTAAATTGGATAATTGTTGAAAATTCATCCTTGGCCTCCTCCCTGTCAAAACACTTTACTCATCATTATACCATTTTTTGCCCATTTTTTCCCTATCCTACCTCATTTTAAATTAAGCAAAAATATGATAAAATAAACTGACTAGAAAAAACAAAGGAGAAATCATGTCTCAACTCTATGATATTACCATTGTAGGTGGCGGTCCTGTCGGGCTCTTTGCTGCCTTTTACGCCCACCTACGCCAAGCCAAAGTCCAAATCATCGACTCTCTTCCCCAGCTCGGTGGTCAACCAGCCATCCTCTACCCTGAAAAGCAAATCCTTGATGTGCCAGGTTTTCCAAACTTAACCGGAGAAGAGTTGACCAATCGCTTGATTGAACAGCTAAACGGCTTTGATACCCCTATTCATCTCAATGAAACCGTTCTTGAGATTGAAAAACAAGATCAAGGATTTGCCATTACAACCTCTAAAGGTAGCCACCTGACTAAAACAGTTATCATTGCCATGGGTGGTGGCGCCTTCAAACCACGTCCGCTCGAATTAGATGGCGTTGAAAACTATGAAAATATCCACTACCACGTTTCCAATATCCAACAATACGCTGGGAAGAAAGTAACCATCCTTGGTGGGGGAGACTCAGCTGTGGACTGGGCTCTAGCTTTTGAAAAAATTGCGCCAACTACCCTTGTTCACCGTCGAGATAACTTCCGTGCCTTGGAACACAGTGTGCAAGCTCTACAAGAATCATCTGTAACCATCAAGACACCGTTCGTTCCTAGCCAACTTATCGGAGATGGAAAAACACTCGACAAACTAGAAATCACCAAAGTCAAATCAGATGATGCCGAAACTATCGAAGTAGACCATCTCTTTGTCAACTATGGTTTCAAATCATCTGTCGGCAATCTTAAAAATTGGGGTCTGGATCTCAACCGTCACAAGATTATCGTCAATAGCAAGCAAGAATCTAGCCAAGCAGGTATCTATGCTATCGGCGACTGCTGCTACTATGAAGGAAAGATTGATTTGATTGCGACAGGACTGGGGGAAGCTCCAACAGCTGTTAACAATGCCATCAACTACATCGACCCTGACCAAAAAGTGCAACCAAAACACTCAACAAGTTTATAAGAAAAGAACCACGGATCAACGATTCGTGGTTTTGTAATGGATTTATATTATTTGCAACGTGTAAATCCCCTAGAAATATTATAAAGGCTACTTTGATTGTAGAAAAAGAGACTGAATTAAGACAAAAGCCCCAACATTGAATTGGGACTAAAGATTATAGGCGGACGGATTTCAACCGTCATCTTGATAATAGCACATGCTTCAATAGCTAGGTACTACTAAATTTAGTGTACCCTCGCTAAATCCATCACTTTCCAACGGTGCTATACCATGTTTTCACTCGTAAACTACTACCCTACTTATTTAGTTCTATTGTACCAAGAATTAAGAGCTTTTACAACTATTTTCATATCCCTAGAATTCAAAGTATGAGCACACCCTTCTTTTTATCAAATTTGTACCCGTAAGCACATATAGAAGTTAGAAATCCGCTTATCTTATGTTCTCTCTTCATAACTCATCCGCAATCTTGTTTATTTTTCTAAGTCTGTGGTTGACACCACTCTTGGTCAGGGGATTGCTCAGGCTATCTGCCAACTGCTGGATAGAGTAGTCTGGGTGCCGGATTCGCAACTGAGCCACCTCCTGCAAATCCACTGGTAGATTTTCTAGACCCATTCTATCTTTGATTTTACTGATATTATTGATAGTCTTCATGCTGGCAGAAACTGTCCGAGCGATATTGGCTGTTTCAGCGTTATTGGCTCGATTGAGATCATTACGGGTTTCACGCAAAATTTTGACGCGCTCAAAGTTGTCACGCGCCTGCATAGCCCCAATCACAATCAAGAAATCCATGATGTCCTCTGCACGCTGGAGATAGGTAACCGCACCTTTCTTTCGCTCAATAACCTTGGCATCCAGTAAAAATTGCTGGAGGAGAGAGGCCAGTCCTTGGGCATGGTCCAGATAAACAGAACTGATTTCTAGCTGGTATTTGCCAGACTCAGGATCACGTATACTTCCATTTGCCAGAAAGGCCCCACATAAGTAAGCACGACCAGCTTCTTCATCTGCTAAGATATCGGGATCAATACCCGTCTCCAAACCAAAGAAGGAATCCGCAAGTCGCAAATCAGCTAAAAGTTCCTGCACCCTCTCATCGGTATAGACCGTGTAGACACGGTTCTTGCGAAGATTGCTTCTCTGATGGTGACGAATCTCTGACTTGATTTCATAAAAATGGAGAAAGGACTCATAAAGGTGTCGAGCTAACTTAGCATTTTCAGTCACGACGGACAAGGTCAAGCCCGAAATCGAGAGACCAATACTACCAGACATCTTGATGATGGCTGATAATTCATGACGACTGAGATGGTGTTGACCAAGAATTTCCTCTTTTACTGCAACTGTAAAACTCATTTTCTCACCTGTATGATGCGCATCAATTCGTCTACAATCAAATCCCCATCATGGAAGGCTCCTCCATTCTCCAAACGAAGGAAGTTGGAAGAAATCACACGAGGGACCTGTTTGCAGAGGCCAGCAAAATCATGTTCCACCTGTACCAAATACTCATCGAAACGGTTGGTATTCATGTATTCTCTAGGAACCTTTTCAATATTGACCAAGACCGTATCAATAAAAGGCCGACCTAAGTGTCGATGGAGGACTTCCACGTGGTCACTGTCTGAAAAGTGCTCTGTTTCCCCACGCTGGGTCATGATATTGCAGACATAGGCGATCTCCGCCTTGGTCTCCAAGAGAGCCTGCCCAATCTCCTCAATGACAATATTGGGCAAAATCGATGTAAAGAGGGAACCAGGCCCCAAGACGATCATATCACTCTCGAGAATGGTAGTAACCACTCGACGGCTGGCTTGCGGTGTTTCATCATCCAGAGTATTGGTCACATAGACATGGTCAATCATACCTGGATGGTCAGCAATATGACTCTCCCCGGCCACCTCTGAACCGTCTTTAAAGACGGCATGTAAGGTCAAGGGATGGTCACTTGAAGGGTAAATCTTTCCTGTTGTGTGGAAAAAGAGACTTAGCAGTTGCATAGCATTATAAGTGGACCCCTGCATTTCAGAGAGCCCTGCTATGATGATATTCCCTAGTGGATGACCCGCAAAAGCACCAGCATCTTCTGAAAATCGGTACTGGAAAACCTTCTCATAAAACTTAGGCATATCTGACATGGCTACCAAGACATTGCGAAGATCACCTGGTGGTGTCAGCTGTTGGATATTCTTTCTTAGCTCACCAGAAGATCCACCATCATCAGCTACCGTTACGATAGCAGCGATATCAACATCCTTTTCTCGCAAACTTTTCAAAATGACGGGGATACCTGTTCCTCCACCAATCACCGTTATTTTTGGTTTTCTCATGAACGGTTTACCGTTTCCTTTCTTCGGTCTTTGTCACGATGGCTTTCATTGACAGGCCAGTTTTTAGCAAGGTCCTCAGCAATTCGTTTGGCAAAGGCAACACTACGGTGCTGTCCACCTGTACATCCTACTGCGATAGTTAAAACAGACTTGCCTTCTTTTTTGTAACTTGGCAAAATGGGTTCAATCAAGGCGAGTAAGTGCTGATAGAAACTTTCCGATTCTGCATGTTTCATGACATAGTTGTAGACAGGCTCATCCATCCCCGTTTGATTACGCAGTTCTGGTAGGTAATAGGGATTTGGCAAAAAACGGACATCAAATACTAAGTCCGCATCGATAGGGATACCATACTTGAATCCAAAAGACATGACCTCGATACGGAAAGACTGGGCTTGTTCTTGGTCTGAAAATTGCTCTGCAATGGTTTTACGAAGTTCACGCGGAGTAAGTTCTGTCGTATCCACCACATTTTGGATCATGTTTTTCAAAGGTGCCAAGAGTTCACGTTCCAGCTTGATGCCATCTAAAATCCGACCATCTGCAGCAAGTGGGTGGCTCCGTCTAGTTTCCTTATAGCGTGCCACCAATTCCTTATCTGCTGCGTCTAAAAAGAGAATTTTGAAATCCAAATCATCTTGGTTTTCCAATTCATCCAAAACTGCCTGAATCTCTGAAAAGAAGGAACGGCTACGCATGTCCACCACTAGTGCTAACTTATGGTCATCATCCTTGGTCTCAACCAACTGCAAGAACTTTGGCAAGAGGGCTGGTGGCATGTTGTCAATAGTGAAATATCCCAAATCTTCGAAGGACTGAATGGCTACCGTTTTCCCTGCACCACTCATCCCTGTCACAATCACCAGGTGAAGTTGTTTCTTTGTCATCTATCTCTCCTTATATCAAAAAAAGTTTGGCAGAGCCAAACTTCAACTAGCTTATCCAATCTCTGCGATCACTTCAATTTCGACTTTTACATCACGAGGAAGACGTGCAACCTCTACAGCTGAACGAGCTGGGAACTCCTCTTTGAAGGCCGTTTGGTAAACCTCATTAAAAGGTACAAAGTCGTTCATATCGCTCAAGAAGCAAGTTGTTTTGACAACGTGATCAAAGTCCGTTCCCGCTTCTGCCAAAATAGCACCAATGTTTTTCAAGACTTGTTCGGTCTGTTCTTGGATAGTCTCTCCTACAATTTCTCCAGTTTCAGGTGAAAGAGGAACTTGACCGCTAGCAAACAAAAGATTACCAACGATTTTCCCTTGGACATATGGTCCGATAGCCTTTGGAGCTTTGTCTGTATGAATTGTTTTTGCCATTTCTTTCCCTCACAATTTTTCTAATATTGCATTCCAAGCCTGATCCATCCCTGCCTTGCTGACAGATGAAAAGAGGATGAAGTCGTCACTTGGATCAAAATTTAATTTCTTTTTGATTGCTGATTCGTGCTTGTTCCATTTACCACGAGGAATCTTGTCAGCCTTGGTCGCAACGATGATGACCGGAATTTCATAATACTTGAGAAATTCGTACATCTGCACATCATCTGCTGATGGATCATGACGGAGGTCAACTAGGCTGACAACTGCACGGAGATTTTCCCGAGTCGTTAAGTACTCTTCAATCATGCGCCCCCACTTTTCACGTTCCTTTTTGGAAACGCGGGCGTAGCCATAACCAGGCACATCCACAAAACGCATCTTGTCGTCGATATTAAAGAAGTTAAGAAGCTGGGTTTTCCCAGGTTTCCCTGACGTACGAGCAAGATTCTTGCGGTTGAGCATGGTATTGATAAAGCTGGACTTCCCAACATTGGAGCGCCCTGCAAGGGCAATCTCTGGCAAGTCATCCTGCGGATAGTGGGACTTGTTGGCCGCACTGAGCAAGATTTTAGCATTGTGTGTATTGATTTCCATAGTCACCTCTAGGCTGTTTCTAGGATGGGTTTTTCCGTTCCATCGACAGCTTCTTTTGTGATGCGGACCAATTTCACATTTTCTTGACTTGGAACTTCAAACATAACGTCTAGCATGGTTTCTTCGATGATTGATCGAAGACCACGCGCACCAGTTTTGCGTTCGATAGCCTTATTTGCGATTTCTTGAAGAGCTTCGTCGTCAAATTCCAACTCGACATCATCATAAGAAAGCAAGGTTTGGTATTGTTTGACCAAGGCATTTCTTGGCTCTTTCAGGATGCGAACCAAGTCATCGACCGTCAATTGCTCAAGAGCAGCAAAGACAGGCAAGCGCCCAATCAACTCAGGGATAATCCCAAATTTTTGAATGTCTTCTGCAATGATTTCTTGCATGTAGGAGCTGTTTTCGTCAATCGCTTTATTGTTTTGTCCAAAACCGATGACTTTTTCTCCCAGACGTTGTTTAACGATTTCTTCGATACCATCAAAGGCACCACCTACGATGAAGAGGATATTTTTAGTGTCCACTTGAATCATCTCTTGTTGCGGATGTTTGCGTCCACCTTGAGGCGGTACGCTAGCGACAGTTCCCTCGATAATCTTGAGAAGGGCTTGTTGCACACCTTCACCAGAAACGTCACGTGTGATAGACACATTCTCGCTCTTCTTGGCAATTTTGTCAATTTCATCCACGTAGATAATCCCACGCTCTGCACGTTCGATGTTAAAGTCTGCAGCCTGCAAGAGTTTGAGGAGGATATTTTCCACGTCCTCACCCACATACCCAGCCTCAGTCAGAGCTGTCGCATCTGCAATGGCAAAAGGCACGTTCAAGCTCTTAGCCAAGGTCTGGGCCAAGAAAGTTTTCCCAGAACCCGTTGGGCCAATCATCAAGATGTTTGACTTCTGCAAATCCACATCTTCTGACTCTTCACGCGTATCATGGAAATTGATGCGTTTGTAGTGGTTGTATACAGCTACTGCCAAGGCACGTTTGGCACGATCCTGACCGATGACATAGTGGTTCAAGATATTGAGGAGCTCAATTGGTTTTGGTACTTCAGACAAGTCTGCCAAAACTTCCTCGGCCAACTCCTCCCGAATGATTTCCTGGGCCAACTCCACACATTCATTACAGATAAAGGCGTTGTTCCCAGCGATTATTTTCTTTACTTCTTCTTGGCTCTTGCCACAAAATGAGCAATAAACCATCATATCATTTTTCCTATTTGTAGGCATGATTTCCTTCCATTCTAATTTATCATTCTATCTAAAATAAGTTCATGTAAAAAGCATGAATACTGTTTACCAGATTGGTAAAAGCATTCAACCAGAGTAAGGCAGACAGTCCATAGCGCTTCTTACGAAAAGCCTGTGCTCCAGTCAAAATACAGATCACACACAAAAAAGCTGTGAAAAATCCAAATATACTGCGCTCCATTAGACTTCCTTTCTATCTCGGTATTCGATGGTAAAATCATAGTCGTTTTTCTCATCTCGGGTGTAAGATTTGCTTGCAACTGTTTCAAAACGAGACAAGTCAAACTCCTCAGGGAAATAGGTATCTCCTTCCACCTGAGCATGAATCTGTGTCACGATGATTTCATCTAAATAAGGCTCAAAAGCCTGAAAAATCTGCTTTCCGCCAATGATATAGAGATTTTTTTCCTGACTCTGATACCACGCTAAAACAGACTCCACATCTTGAAATACGAGCGCCCCATCTATGACTTCTTCGCTATTGCGCGTTAAAATCAGGGTTTGCCGTTTTGGAAGCAGACGACGTCCCATGCCATCAAAGGTCACTCGTCCCATCAGTATAGCATGATTTAAAGTCGTTTCCTTAAAATGTTGCAACTCTGCTGGCAAATGCCAAGGGAGACGATCTTCCTTCCCAATCACACCTTTTTCATCCTGGGCCCAAATGGCTATGATTTTCTTTGTCATGCTTCCGTCCTTTTTATTGATACTACTATTTTATCAAAATTCTCCCAAAAAGACTGTTTTGAAACGCGCGCAAAAGAGAGAAAAGGAGCAGGCATCATCTAGCCTGCTCCTCTCGTCCCTAGGACATATATTTTTTTGCTTCTGATTCAATTTTTTCGACCACTTCTTGGATACTTAGTCCAGTTGTGTCAAGATAAACTGCATCCTCAGCCTGCTTGAGAGGCGAGGCTTCACGATGACTATCCTTGTAGTCACGCGCCGCAATTTCTTCTTTCAGCGTTTCCAAATCAGTCTCAATCCCTTTAGCAATATTTTCCTTGTAACGACGCTCTGCTCTTTCTTCAACAGAAGCCACTAGGAAAATCTTGAGTTCAGCTCGTGGTAAAACAACTGTCCCAATATCACGCCCATCCATGACGATACCACCTTGCTGGGCAATCTCTTGCTGGAGCGAAACAAGTTTCTCACGCACTTCAGGAATGGCAGCAATGCTTGAAACCTTGTTGGTCACTTCATTTTCACGGATAGGATGAGTGATATCCACATCCCCTACAAAAACAAGTTGATCACCTGTTTCTGAACGTCCAAAACTAATAGGATGTTGATCAAGCAATTCCAAAAGTTGCTCTACTTTTCCTGCATCCAACTGGTTTTTGAGAGCTATATAAGTCGCAGCACGGTACATAGCGCCCGTATCGAGATAAGTATAACCAAAATCTTTAGCGACAATCTTTGCAACCGTACTCTTACCACTGGAAGCTGGACCATCAATAGCAATTTGAATTGTCTTCATTCCCGACTCCTATCTTGTCTTGATCACATCACCTGGATTGGCAAACCAAGATCCAGATGACATATGAGAAGGATTTAACGCTTCCAACTGGGCAATGGAAATCCCTGCACGCTGAGCAAGAGCTGCCTCACCCTCTCCAGGATGCACAGTGAGTGTTCCCTCCCCTTCTGTGTGTTCTTCTGAACTGCTCTCTGAAGGAGTTGTTTCAGAAGAAGATGTTTCTTCTACCTTGCTACTTGAAGATGACGATGCTTCTACTTTAGAACTTGAACTTGTAGAAGGAGACGATGTATCATAGAAGTCCTTCAAAGATGAAGTACGATTGCTTCCTCCGGTTGATAAGTAAATCAATACAACTACCATCGCTACAACGATCACAAAGAAGAGGCTAGCTAGAACTGTTAAGACACGATTCGCAACAGCGCCTTTTCCTTTTTGTTTACGGCGACGACGCTCTGATCTTGATTCTTCCTCACTATTTTCATAGATATCTTCTTGCCATGGTTCCTTTGCCATACCTTACTCCTTGTATTTTTTAAACTTTCTTATTACAATATAAATATGAAACTCACACTTATACCTGAACGGTGCATCGCCTGCGGGCTTTGCCAAACCTATTCTGAACTCTTTGATTACCATGATAATGGAATCGTTCGATTTTGCGATGATCCAGTTGAATTGCAAAGAGAAATCGCTGAGAACAGCGATGTTCTGGAGGCCATCAAAAATTGTCCTACACGTGCACTTCTAAAAGATCCATCATAGTTTAAAAGGGAGATTGATTTTGTAGATTCTCTTTATCACTTTAATCCCTTCACCTACTAGTTTAGCATATTTCTAGGTAAAATTATAGTCTTTTCCGGTTATTTTTTCCTTCAAAAATAGAAAGATCACTTTTTTCTTTGATGAGGTAGAGTGGTCTTTTTTTGGTTTCCAGGTAAATCTTACTGATATACTTGCCCAGAATCCCAATAGTCAGAAGTTGAATCCCCCCAAGAAAGAGAATGACAGCCATCAGAGAGGTCCAGCCAGATGTTGGATTTCCCAAGATAAGAGTCCGAAACACTACAAAAACAGTCATCATAAAAGAAATAAAACAAGATAGAAGTCCAGCTACAAAGGCTATACTCAAGGGGAAATCTGAAAAATTGAGAATCCCTTCAATCGAGTAGAAAAAGAGCTGTCTAAAACTCCAACTGGTCTTGCCAGCCTGTCGTTCAACGTTTGGATAATCAAGATAGTGCGTTTTAAAGCCCACCCAGGCAAAGAGCCCTTTAGAGAACCGATTGGACTCGGTCAGGGTTAAAATAGCATCTACCACAGACCTTCTCATCATCCGGAAATCACGGACGCCTGAGGGCAGAGCCACTGGGCTAATTTTTTGCATGAGGCGATAAAAAAGATCAGCACAGAAACTGCGAAAGAAGGGTTCTCCCTCCCGACTGGTTCTGCGCGTTCCAACACAGTCCAAGTTCGCATCCTGGTCTAGTAAGGTTTTCATCTCAAGTAGCATACTAGGAGGGTCCTGGAGGTCTGCATCCATCATGACCACCAGGTCCCCAGTCGCATACTGCAAACCTGCGTACAGAGCTGCCTCCTTCCCAAAATTTCGTGAGAACGAGATATAATGCACCGCAGGATTTTGCTCCCGATAAGCCTTCAAAAGCTCTAAGGTTCCATCGCTTGAGCCATCGTCTACAAAGACATACTCGACCTCTGCTCCCAGATCAGGAAGCAAATCTTCAACAGACTGATAAAAAAGAGGAAGTACTTCCTCTTCATTTAAACAGGGGACAATGATCGAAATCATTATCTTAGTCTTCAAATCCATTTGGATGCTTACTTTGCCAACGCCATGCGTCTTCACACATTTTCGTGATATCAAATTCTGCTTCCCATCCGAGTTCTGCTTTGGCTTTTGCAGGATCTGAATAGCAGGCAGCGATGTCTCCTGGTCGGCGTTCTACGATGCGGTAAGGAATAGGATGTCCCACTGCTTTTTCCATATTTTGAATAATTTCAAGAACAGAGTAGCCCTTGCCTGTTCCAAGGTTATAAATGTTAAGGCCAGACCCTTTTTGGATTTTTTGAAGAGCTGCAACGTGACCTTTGGCTAGGTCTACGACATGGATATAGTCACGAACACCAGTTCCATCTTCCGTATCGTAATCGTCTCCGAAGACTTGCACTTGCTCTAATTTTCCAACAGCTACCTGAGTCACATATGGTAAGAGATTGTTTGGAATTCCATTAGGATTTTCTCCTAAATCTCCACTCTCATGTGCTCCGATTGGGTTAAAGTAACGAAGCAAGACCACATTCCATTCTGAGTCTGCTTTGTAGATATCAGTCAAGATTTCTTCTAGCATGAGTTTGGTACGACCATACGGATTGGTCACTGAAAGTGGAAAATCTTCTAAGATTGGAACCGTGTGAGGATCTCCATATACTGTCGCAGAAGAACTGAAGATGATATTCTTACAGTTTGCTTCTTCCATAACCTTTAAAAGACTAATAGTTCCAGCGATATTGTTGTCATAGTAGGCAAGAGGGATACGTGTTGATTCACCTACAGCCTTCAAACCAGCAAAGTGAATCACACCTGTTGGCTCTTCTTGCTTGAAAATATCTCTGAGAGTATCAGTATCACGGATATCTGCCTCATAGAAAGGAATTTCAACTCCTGTGATTCTTTCAACAACTTCTAAACTTTTACGGTTGCTGTTGACAAGGTTATCCACTACAACCACTTGATGACCTGCTTGGATCAATTCAATAACAGTGTGGGTTCCGATAAAACCGGCACCACCTGTTACCAAAATCTTTTCTTGCATCTTTTTTCCTCGATTCTCGAATTATTTTTTCTTATTTTACCATTTTTGGTAGGGAATGTCATTTGCCATCCTAGAGGGGAGACTAAAATTTTAGTAAAATGCTTATACTCTTCGAAAATCTCTTCAAACAATGTCAGCTTCGCCTTGCCGTGGGTATGGTTACTGACTTCGTCAGTTCGATCCACAACCTCAAAGCCGTGCTTTGAGCTGACTTCATCAGTTCTGTCCACAGCCTCAAAGCCGTGCTTTGAGCAGCCTGCGGCTAGCTTCCTAGTTTGTTCTTTGATTTTCATTGAGTATTATTCGCTTTTTACTCGTTTGACATAGTTTTCAATTGGATAGTTTACTGGATCCAAGGTCAACTCCTTGTCTTGGATCAGTTGAGCTAAGTGGTAACCAATGATAGGGCCGGTTGTGAGGCCTGATGAACCTAGACCACTAGCTGCATAGACACCTACTAAGCCAGGTACTTGCCCAAAGAAAGGGGAGAAATCACTAGTGTAGGCGCGAATTCCCACACGCTCACCTGATGATTTCGCTTCTGCCAAGGCTGGATAGTGGGGTAAGGCTGCCTCCTCCATTTGTTGGAGCAAGGTTTCATCCACTGTCAAATCAAATCCCATATCATTTTCATGGGTAGCGCCCAAGGACAATTTCCCACCTGCAAAAGGAATCAAATCCCACTCCCCTTCTGGCATGACAACAGGGTAAGATTCCATATCTTGGGCAAGCTGATAATCTCGGAGTTGCCCTTTTTGGGGACGAACATCTACTTCATATCCTAAAGGCTCCAAAATGTCCCTCAGCCAAGCTCCCGTCGCCAAAATAACCTGATCAAACACCTCTTCACCAATCTGATATTCTGATGCTAAAGGCATCAGAGTCACTTTTTCTTCGACCAGCGTGACTTGACTAGCTTCGAGCAAACGAGTCACTAAGAGTTGGCCATCTACTCTCGCTCCACCAGAAGCATAAAGCAGGCGGTCAAATCCCTGCAAGCCAGGGAATAATTCATTAGCTGAGGCTTGATCCATGATAGCTAACTGGCCTATTAAAGGAGATTCCTCCCTGCGCTGGAGAGCTAGTTCATAGAGTTCTTCCAACTTGGATTCATCCTTCTTCAAGAGAAGGACTCCCGAACGCTGGTAAAAATCGATTTCCTGACCAGACTTTTCTAAATCAGCCAATAAATCCACATAAAAGTCAGCTCCCAAGCGCGCCATCTTATACCAGGCTTTATTGCGGCGTTTGGAAAACCAAGGACTGATAATTCCCGCTGCAGCCTTGGTAGCCTGACCTTGTCCATGGTCAAAAACGGTTATCTCTAAATCTGCTTCTTTGGAGAGGTAGTAGGCTGCAGTTGCCCCCACAATCCCTGCTCCAATAATGGCGACTTTTTTCATTGTTTTCACTTTCTAACTAGATATGGTGGAAAGGATTGGTCGATGCTTGACTAGGCAAAATATCAATAGACCAGCCCTTTTCTGCCTTCCATTGACTGATGAGTGCAGCGATTTTTTCTACAAAAAGGATTTCGATATAATGTCCTGGATCCAATGCCAACAAACCACCAGACAACATATCCTGGGCAGTGTGGTAGTAGATGTCACCAGTTATATAAACATCTGCTCCCTTTGTTAAAGCATCCTTATAGAATGACTGTCCACTACCACCACAAATGGCCACTCTTGAAATAGGCTTCTGCAAATCAGTCTCTTGGTAATACACCATTCGAAGGCTATCTAGACCAAAGACTTGCTTGACATGCTGTGCCAATTCCCCAAAGGTCTGAGTCGGAGTATTCCCAATACGACCAATTCCACGTTCTGGGCCTGTTTCCTGTAGATAAGTCGTCTCCTCAATGCCTAGCATCTGGCAGAACCAGTCATTGAGACCATTCTCAACGATGTCAATATTGGTGTGACTGACATAAACGGCGATGTCATGCTTGATAAGGTCGATATAAATCTGATTTTGCGGACGGCTGGCTACCAAGTCCTTGATGGGACGGAAAATTGGCGCGTGCTTAACGATAATCAAATCCACACCCTTTTCAATAGCCTCTGCCACCGTCTCTTCACGAATATCAAGGGCAACCATAACCCTTTGGATCTCCTTGTCTAGAGTACCGATTTGCAGGCCACGACTGTCTCCCACCATAGAAAATTCCTGGGGACAAAAGGCTTCATAAGCTCTGATTACTTCACTTGCTAGCATGGAGAACCTCCTTGATGGCTTGAATTTTATCTGCTAGGACTTGACGTTCCTCCAGATTTTTTTCTGGGATTTGGTTAAGGGCAAATTCTAGCTTAGCTGCTTCTTTTTGCCATTTTTGGACAAAAACTGGACTGACTTCTTTGGACAAGATAGGTCCAAAGCGAACATCACTGGCTGATAACTTCATTTTTCCAGCTTCCACCACCAAAATCTCGTAGAACTTGCCAGCTTCTTCTAGGATGCTTTCTGCTACGATCTGAAAACCGTTATCTTGTAACCAGACGCGCAAGTCATCTTCACGATTATTGGGCTGGAGGATTAAACGCTGGATATTCAATAGCTTGTCCAAGCCTTCTTCTAGGATAGTTGCAATCAAGCGCCCGCCCATACCAGCAATGGTGATAACCGAAACTTGGTCTTCCTCTTCAAAGGCTGCCAAGCCATTGGCTAAACGAACTTGGATTTTCTCCTTTAGACCATGAGCTTCAACATTTTTAACCGCGGACTGGTAGGGACCTTCCACGACCTCACCTGCAATGACAGCTTCAATTTGACCTCTCTCGACCAACTCGATAGGTAGATAAGCATGGTCACTCCCCACATCTAGTAAAATGGATCCTTGGGGCACAAAGGACGCCACCAATTCTAATCTCTTTGAAATCATCTTCTCTCACTTTCCAAACTCTATTACCTCTTATTATACCACATTTCAGCTGGCAATCTTGCACCTAAAAAGACCGCAATCCATAGATTGCAGTCTTTCTTTATTTTCTGGCTTGGTAACGACTTGTCAAGATGAAAATCACCGTAAAGACAGCCATCATGACAAGGTAAACAGGGAATGTTTGCCCTGTTAGTGTCGAAATTTCAAGCAGTTTCTGGATTCTTGGGAATAGTGCTGTAGCTAGGAAGCCTCCAACTGACCAAACAATCAAGAGCACACGCCAGAGGGTAAATGGCAGGCAGGCTCTAACTACAGCCATGAAGCCAATTGATGCCAGTAGATAATACAAAATTGTCGAAATTTCAATGGCCGACCATCCTTGACTTGTTCCAAAAATTTTAATAAACAGGACGCTAAAGACTACCATCAAGGCATTTGGTAGGGCACGAAGCATGGATCTTCTGAGGAAGTTTGGCTCGACGGGTTTGATATTTCGCTCAAAAGTCAGAACGAATGGTGGGAAACCTTCCACGAACTGGTCGATCATGGTAATCTGAATTGGAATGAAAGGGAAAATCAAAATCCACTCAGACCGACCTAGTAAAACACTGGCAATACAGATGACTGCTAGCAAGAAAGAATAGATGGTCTTTATCAAGAAAATCGGTGCAATGTGGGCAATGTTATTGACCACGCGACGACCTTCAAAGAGAATCTCGGGAACATCATTAAAGTCTGAATTCAACAGAACCAGATTGGCAATCTGACGAGTCGCAGGATCTCCCTCAGCCATCACGATAGAACAATCCGCCTCACGAAGGGCTAGAATATCATTGACACCGTCCCCTGTCATAGCCGTTGTATGACCCGCTTTTTTCAGTGTTTGGATGATGAGTTTCTTTTGATGAGGAGAAACACGTCCGAAAATAGCTGTTGTTTCAGCCATAGCAACCAATTCCTCATCCGTAATTTTTGAGCAATCTACATAGCTGTCATAGTCCGCAAAACCAGCCTTCTGGGCAATGCTAGATACAGTGACTGGATTATCACCAGAGATAACCTTAAGTCCCACTTCCTGAGAACGGAGATAGTCTAGCGTCTCAGCTGCTCCTTCTCGAATCGGATCTAAAATCTCCAGCAAGGCCAAGGCTTGAATATCAGAAAGTTTCTGGGGCTTGTGATGGTCTAGTTTTTCCTTACTCAGAGCCAAGACTAAGACACGTGATCCTCGCTCCAAGGCCTCTCTAGCTTCTGGGACTTCATTGTCCAACAACATCTCAGGCGCCCCTAAGAAAACCGTCCCCAGACCTTCTAACTCCATAGCTCCCCACTTGCGGTCACTAGAGAAAGGCAGATTAGAGATCATGGGATAGGCAATTTCTCCCTGAAAACGCTTTCGAATAGCTTGGGCAGTTGGATTTTTATCCTCACTATGGGCCATATAGCTGGTCAGGATGCTGGCAATAGCCTCATCACCATAAGTTTCCGTCAGTGGAAGAACGGCCTCCACCTGCATCTTTCCTTGGGTGATGGTGCCCGTCTTGTCCAGACAGAGCATATCCACGCGCGCCAAGGTTTCGACAGAGTACATCTCCTGTACCAAGACCTTTTTCAGACCCAGCTTAATCACCGCAGTCAAGAGCGAGGTGATGGTCAAAAGGGCGATTCCCTTAGGCAACATGCCCAAAAGTGCTGTCGACGAATTTACAACGGATGACTTGAGAGGTAAACCTTTTAAAATCAAAGCTTCTAGCAAGAGAGCCAGACCAAAAGGAATGATAATCTTCCCAGTAAAGCCAGCTAGCTTGTCCAGCGATTTCATGATACGGGAGTTGATCGGTTTCACTTTCTTAGCTTCCAGCATGAGTTTGGAAGCATAGTTTTCTGCCCCGACATGGTGAACTTGAGCCAAAACTGCGCCACTGGCTAGGAAACTCCCTGATAAAAGCAAGGCATCCACTTCTTTTTGCACCAAATCACTCTCACCCGTCAACATAGCTTCATTAACTTCTACGAAACCTTCCAGAACCAGAGCATCACTAGGTATCTGCTCCCCAGCCGACAGACGAATCACATCTCCTAGAACTAATTCTTCTGGATTGAGAGCGACTTCTTGACCCTCACGGATGGTTTTGACCTTTTCCTTGGTCATGAGATTGAGTTTGTCCACCATGTGTTTGGCCCGTAGCTCGGTCACAATCCCTGAAAAAGCGTTAAAGCAGATAACCGCAAAGAAGACCAGATTGCTCCAAGCCTGCACAAAAGCTAGCGCCAAAGCAATGGCAAAGTTCAACGCGTTAAAAAGGGTAAAGACATTTCGTTTGATGATTTGCCAAGTACTGGTACTGGCCGATGCGGTAAAGTCATTGACCAAACCTTGAGCTTGTCTTTCCTTGACTTCTCTTTGGGTTAATCCCATTATCTTATTTTTATCCATAAATTCTATCATATCATTTTTTCTAGCAGAATTCTAATCTTATCCAAAAACTGTCCACTGATAACTGAAAAAGTTTGCCAGTAGTCTTTTGATAAGGTATAATAATAAAAGCAATACAATCGAAGGAGATATCATGTTTTATACTTATTTGCGTGGACTAGTCATGCTGATCTTGTGGTCTATCAATGGCAATGCCCACTATCACAATACTGATAAAATCCCTAATCGAGACGAAAACTATATCCTCGTCGCTCCTCATCGTACCTGGTGGGATCCTGTATATATGGCCTTTGCGACCAAGCCAAAACAGTTCATCTTTATGGCAAAAAAAGAGCTTTTTAGCAATCGCATCTTTGGCTGGTGGATTCGTATGTGTGGCGCCTTTCCTATCGATCGTGAAAATCCTAGCGCTTCTGCCATCAAGTACCCTATCAACGTCCTCAAAAAAAGCGACCGTTCTCTCATCATGTTTCCAAGTGGGAGCCGCCACTCAAACGATGTCAAGGGTGGCGTAGCCTTGATTGCCAAAATGGCCAAGGTCCGTATCATACCTGTCACCTACACCGGTCCCATGACCTTGAAGGGATTGGTTAGCCGTGAACGTGTGGATATGAACTTTGGAAATCCTATCGATATCTCAGACATCAAGAAAATGAATGATGAAGGGATTGAAATGGTTGCAGACCGTATCCAAGCAGAATTTCAACGTTTGGACGAGGAAACCAAGCAATGGCACAATGATAAAAAACCAAATCCACTCTGGTGGTTTGTCCGCATCCCTGCCCTCATCCTTGCTGTGATTGTTGGTATCCTAACGATTATCTTTACTTTCGTCGCAAGCTTTATCTGGAATCCAGATAAGAAGAGAGAAGCTCTTGGTTAAAAAATACAATTATCCCTTGGCTTTTGCCAAGGGATATTTCTTTTATTCAATTTTCCATTTTGGGGTCAACCAGTTGGAAAAGGCTAGGAATCGTTCAACCACTTGTTCATGATGCCCATAAGGATCAAAGACAAACTGACCATTCGGATAGTGTTTCTGTAGACTGGTATGAATTTGCGCAGCATAGGCTGGTGCTTGAGCCAAGCGATTGGTATGATGGGCTCCTTCTGTTTGACCATTTTGTAAATACAGCAAACAATCTAAATTTCTCACTTTCTCTTCCTTGCAGTAAGTCACAAAATCAGGATACCAAAAGGAACCGCAGATAGAAAAGACACAGGAGACCTTGTCAAAGCTGAAAAGACTGTATACTGCAGCCAATCCACCTAGTGAGTAACCCCCATAAGCAAGGCGATTTTTATCCAGGCGATAAAGCGACTGCAACTTGTCTAAAAGACCTCCAAATAAATGATCATGATAGGCATTTGCCTGACCGCCAAAATCTTGAGCTCCATCTCTCAGAGCAGATGCCTTCCAGGGAGTGTAGTCGTCTAGGCGATTTTTAGAGGTCAAGCCCACTAAAATCACAGATTCTGAAAGGGAGGATAGGAAATCCAAGTTTCCATCATTCAAGAGAATAACTGGATAGGTTTGATTGGGATCATAGGTCGAAGGAAGACTGACTCTAACTTGGATTCCTTCCCAATCAAACTCATTATTTATTGATAAAGTCATTGATTTTCTCAAGTGAATCAATCACTGCTGGACCATAGTCCATCAACTCATCGTAAGAGATAGTCATGATTTTTTGATTCTTAATTGCAGGAACATTTTCCAAAACAGCATTTTTCTTCATCAACTCTACTGCGTTGGCATCCAATTTTTTATTGCGGTCGCTGGTTACATAGATAATCAATTCAGGATTCATTGACACGAGATTTTCCAAGGTCAAGCCTGATGTTCCCGTTGCAACGTTTGTATAACCAAGTTGATTCAACAAGCTTTCCTGCAAAGCAGACTTGTATGCACCAAAGGTTTCATCATTATAGGCAACCATAATCAAAGCCTTTTTCTTTTCACCTTGGATTGTTGGATTTGCCTTCTTAACAGCCTCAATTTTAGCTTGTAATTGGGCTGCGTATTCATTAGCCTTGTCCCGAACATTAAAAATCATCCCCAGATTTTTAACGTCTTCTACAATATTTCCCAAATCTTGCTGAATCGTTGAGAGAGAAGCTTTTTGCGTATAGACTGGGATTTTGTTTTCATTCCAAGTGCTAACTGTTCCCAAGGATTTTTCAGAAAACATCATATTTCGACCCATCACAGCATCTGGCTCATAAGAAAGGGCTGTTTCTTGTGAGACTGTTTTTTTGTCGCCAATTTGAGGAATCGTCGCAATCGCGTCCTTGTGTTTGTCCGTCACAGCATTATCAGGGTTAAGCATGCCAGCAATTTTATCCTTCAAGCCTAACTCCAACAAGATTTCAGTGGTTGAAAGATTGTTGGTGATAACTTTTTCAGGTGCCTTGTCAAAGACTTGTTCGACTTCATTTCCCTTAGCATCATAGGTCTTGACCGTTAACGGATAAGTCGTCTCTGTGCTGGCCTTTTGACTTGTTTCTGTGCTAGACTGTGTGGTAGTTTTTTCTGTAGTAGTATTGCCACAAGCTACCATGGTTAAGGTAGCTACTGTTACGAGTAAAATACTGAGTGTTTTTTTCATCTTGTTTTCCTTTTCTTTCTTACAAATAGTGAATCATGGCTTGCTGATCCTCGGTCCAAGTAACCTGACTTTGAACTCCGTATACAGTTTGCAATGACTCAGGGGTGATGGTCTCCTTTGGAGTCCCTTGGTAAAGGATTTCTCCCTCTTTCATCAGATAGAGATAATCCGAATAGCGACAAGCAAGTTGAATATCATGCAGGACAGCTAGAACATTGATTTTGAGCTCCTTCACAATGGCTAACAAGTCTAGCTGGTACTTGATATCTAGGTGATTGGTTGGTTCGTCCAGGAGCAAGAGAGTCGGTCCTTGCGCCAAGGCTCGGGCTAATAAGACTCGTTGCTTTTCTCCCCCTGAAAGAGACGAATAGAGACGCGTTTTCTTCTCAAGCATATCCACCTTGACAAGTGCATCTTGAACGAGGGAATAATCCCTTTCCTTTTCCTTCTGTAAAAAAGAAAGGTGGGGAGTTCTTCCTAGCAAGACGATTTCCTCAACTGTACAATCAAACTGCAATTGATTAAACTGGGTTACAACTGCCATCTGCTTAGCCGTTTCTTTGAGTGACCAATGCTCTAGTGGCTTTCCATCTAGGCTTATCAAGCCTTTGTCCGCCTTTTCCTGACGATAGAGGAGTTTAAGTAGGCTGGTTTTTCCACTTCCATTTGGTCCTAGTATCGTATGAAATTGATGTCCCTCAACCTTAAGAGAAACTCCTTTGAGGATTTTTTTCTCTCCTAGCCCAAAGTGGACATCCTGACAAATCAGGTCCATATCAGGCCCTCACCTCCCTTCGCCTACCTCCAACAATGTAGATAAAGAAGGGAGCACCGACTAAGGCTGTGAAAATACCAATAGGCAGTTCAGCATTTGGAATGATGATACGAGAGAGTACATCTGCCCAGATGACAAAGAGGGCACCCAGTACGGTCGCAACGGGAAAAAGCCTCTTGTAATTCGTTCCTACTAACCCTCGAGCTAAATGTGGCGTAATCAAACCAACAAATCCAATAATCCCACAGGTTGCCACTAAAACTGCTGTCAGCACAGCCACCATTGTCACATAAAGATACCAATAAAATCGCAAAGGAATCCCCAAAGTTAAAGCAGCCTCTTCTCCCATCATCATCGCATTGAAAACACGATACTGAGTAGAGAAAAATAGAAAGGCCATTCCTACTACCGTAGTTGGCAAGACTAAGTCAGACCAGGTAGTCCCGGCAAGCGATCCCATGGTCCAAAACTTAATGGTCATCACACTGTCAGCATTAGCGCCAACAGAGATAATAAAGTTGGAAAAAGCCAAAAAGAGAGCATTGACCACCGTTCCTGATAAAATCAGACTAGATGTTGTCATCCTGCCCTGCATAGAGGCAATGATAAGGACAGCGATTGTTGCCAAAATAGCTCCAAGGAAAGCTCCAAGGCTAATCACCAATTTTAAACCAAGAATGATGCTCAAAGTTGCCCCTAGAGTTGCACCCGCAGAAATTCCTAAGACATAAGGCTCTGCGATGGGATTGTTCACTGTAGACTGCATCACGCTACCACACATAGAAAGACCAGCCCCTACTATCAGACCTAACAATACTCGAGGGAATCTCATATTCCATACAATAGCAAGAGTGGACTTGGAAACCTCTCCTATTTCAAGAGGAAAACCCAACCTGCTCAAAATGATCCGATAGGTATCTCCTAAATCAATCGCTACGGACCCCATAGAAACAGCTAGAAAGAGGGAAATCCCTAAAATACCTAGCAAAACACCTAAAAGTAACACAAATTGCAGGTCCCGTCGGCTTCCAGAAAATTTGGAAAGCATGCAAACCTCCTTCGATAGAATCTTAAAAATTTAGAAAATTCTCATAAAAAGTATACCATATTTTCGACTATGTAACAAGCTGAGAAAAATAAATATAGTTGATTTTGCAGTGCTAGGAACCGTAACCGAAGATAATACTTGAGTATATCAAGGTACGGTGACAAAAGTAAAAAAGCTACCCAATTTAGAGTAGCTTCATTATCAAGATATACTTAATTGAACACGGCTAAGCAAGCGGATAAAAACAAAAAGCCCTCTGAAATCAGAGAGCTAATTTGAGCTCGGGCTAAAATCCTAGTGAAAAAGAGGAAACTCCTTGTGTTTATCGAACACTGTGTCCTTTCCCTATTTCATACGGATTTTTAACGCCCTTAGCATCATGATTCTTGCTGGATAAAACGTTTATAGACTAGGTAGCAAGCGAAAGATTGTACAAAAATTTTAGTGAATCAAAAAAATCTCCCCGAAGGGAGATCGTTCTGGTTTATTTTGCCTTACAGTGCTAGGAACCGTAACCGAAGATAATACCTGAGTATATCGAGGTACGGTGACAACGCAATGTAAGTGGAAAATAAAGCAGATTAGCGACGAAGTCCTAGAGAGTTGATCAACTCACGGTAACGGTTAACGTCGTTCTTACGCAAGTATGCAAGCAAGTTACGACGGCGACCGATTTTCTTCATCAATCCACGGTAAGTAGCGTGGTCTTTTTTGTGTTGTTTGATGTGTTCGTTAAGGTGGTTGATTTCCCAAGTAAGGACAGCAACTTGAACCTCTACGGAACCTGTATCACCTTCGTGACGTGCATATTGTGCGATGATTTCATTTTTTTTCTCTTTTGAGATTGCCATGATGTTTCTCCTTTTTATTTGGCTTCATCCGAGTGACAGGTTGGCATGCCTGTAACCAAGAAGAAGTTATTTGTCTTTACGACAGTTCTTATTCTACCAAGAAGCAGGGACTTTGTCAACTGATTTACTATTTAAAACAGTGAATTATTCTACTGATTTCAGGGCTTCGAGCATATCCACTTTTCTCAAGTGGTGATTGACAAAGACGCCCAGTAAAGCCAAAATCACAGTCACTGCTACGATTGGAAGAGCATAGACTTCCCAGCTGACTCGTGGATAAAAAAGTATGGTGGCAGGTGAAATCATTTGAATCAAAAATTGATGTAAATAGTGGCCAGCTACCAAACCGAGAGCAATTCCCACAAGGGACAGCACCATAGTCTCACGGTAGATATAGAGGGTCACTTCTTTATTATGGAAACCGAGAACCTTGATAGTGGAAAGTTCACGGATACGTTCTGCCACATTGATATTGGTGAGATTGTAAAGAATGACAATGGCTAGTAAAACGGAAACAAGGACAAGGATGGCCATGGTTTTATTGAGCGAACTAGCCACGGATTCAAAGAGATGGATGGCCGTCGCATTTTGGACGACCCCAGAAACAGCTGGTTTTTCCATAAAGATAGCAGCTTCTTTCTCGATATTGGAAGGTGTTGGATCTTTTAATTTTACTAGGTAGGTATTGTCTTGTGGACTGGTACCGTAGACTTGTTCGTATGTGTCTCGTTTGAGATAAACAAAGTGTCCAACATAGTTTTCAGAAATGGCCGATACCTTGATTTCCTTCCCATCAAGCTCCAACTCGTCCCCAACCTTAACATTTGCTAGTTGAGCTAGTTTTTGACTCACGACCGCTCCATCTGTGATCTGCACCTCTTGGCCATTTTCCTCTAATGCGATAAAGGGCTTGAAGTCTTCTCCACTAGTAACCATCATGGTGATGGTTTGAAGTCCTGCTTTTCCTTTAAAATCTTTTTCAATGGATTTAGAGTAAATCTTTTGATAAGCATGGATAGGTTCAACTTGCAAGGCACTTTCTAAATCTGCCTTTTCTTGCTCCGTTGCACTGCTCTTTTCTGCTACAATCATCTGGTATTGCTGGATTTGTTCAAATTGACGATCGACAACTCCTCCCACAGAAGACTGAATGCCAAGACCTGCAAATAGGAGAGCAACCGAACCCGCAACTCCAAAAATGGTCATCAACATCCGTTGCTTATAACGGAAAATATTTCGCGCAGTAACCTTATGAGTAAAACTCAAACGACTCCATATAAAGCTCAGGCGTTCCAGCAAAATCTTTGATCCCTTAACGGGAGGTTTTGGAAGTAAGAGTTGGGCTGCTTCATCGTGTAGTTCCCTCCGTGCCACCAGATAAGCCGGCAAAACACTGGATACCCAACTTAAGGTTAGGGCAAGGAGGCTATAAGACCAGTAAAAATACTCCTGACTTTTACCAACGACCATTCCTGCTGTTATAACATCCGAAATCACACCTGCAAGGAGATAATGTCCTAGAAGCGTTCCTAAAATGGTTCCTACAGTTCCTGCAAGAAAACCATAGAGGACAAACTTGGCAATTATATCTTGATTCCGGTAACCTAGGGCCTTGAAAATACCGGCATTGGTACGTTCTTCATCCACAAAGCGAGTCATCGTTGTAAAGGTCACCATTGCAGCGACCATATAAAGCACAACGGGGAAGATATTCCCGACAGAACGAATGCTTGCTGAAGCGTTACTGTACATGAGATAGCCTTGGCCACCTGGCATAGTTTGGCGGTTGTATACATGGTATTTCGGCTCTGCCAGTTCATCAAGCTCTTTCTGACGCTGTTCAAGCTTCTCTTTTTCCTTAGTTAGATCACTCTCTGTCTGAGCCAGTTTTTCTTTTTGAGTCGCCATTTCTTCCTTTACTTTTATCAGCTGTCCCTCGATTTGACTCTTTTGCGGTTCTGGTAAAGCGGTCGCTTGTTCTTCTTGGGTTTTCAAGCGACTTTCAGCCTGCTCTAACTGACTCTTGCCATTTTGAAGGTTGCTTTCAGTAGTTTGGAGCTGTTCTTTCCCCTCTTCCAAGCTCTTTTGCCCATTGGCTTTGATGCTTACCAATCGTTTTTGACCATTATCGGCTAGCAAATCTTGCAACTCTTCCTGATGTTGGGTTCGTTTGGTCTTATAGTCTGATGAAAAAGCATCCAGATTTTTTAAATCATCATAGCGCACACGCGCAATACTATAAACAGCTGAATCAAACTGGCTGGGCAAAATCACTCCATAGCCAGCCAAGCTTCCATTTCCACTGCTAGCACTCCCTAAGTCTTTTTGAGAAAGCATCTCACCCGACTGAACAAATCCAGTAATTGTAAAAGTTTGGGATTTTAGGACGGACTTCCCTTCTTCTTTCTTAGTAAAGGTAATGGTCTGCCCAATCTGATAGCGGTCTTTCCAGAAGTCGGCTAGGGCAATTTCCTCATCAGCCTCTGGCAGTCGCCCTTCTGTCACTTGGAAGGTTGAAATCCCCTCTGGCTTGGAATAAAGTCGAACCGCTTCTTCACTATTTTCAACGGTTAGGTCTGCCATATAACCAAATTCAACACTTACTCCTTGAAGGGTCTTTAATTCGTCTTGGTCTTCTTTGTCCAAGCCATAATCAGCTATCACTGCCAGATCTAGGGTATTGGCTTTACGGAGATAATCCCCTGCCGTACGTTCCATATTTGGACTGGCCACTTTGAGACCAACAAGGGCTAAAGAACCCAGCATCATCAAGGTCAGGATAGAAACAAAGCGTCCCTTTGAAGCCGTCACTGACTGAAATAGGTCTTTCCGATACGTTTTTTTCATGCTAATACTCCAATGTATCGATATCCTGCGGATACTCATTGACCGTCATGCTCTTAACCGTGGCATCGCGCATGTGAATCACCCGATCTGCAATAGGGGCTAGCGCGCCATTGTGGGTCACGATAATCACCGTTGCTCCTTTTTGACGAGACATATCTTGGAGAATCTTCAAGACTTGCTTCCCCGTCTGGTAATCCAAGGCACCTGTCGGTTCATCACAAAGGAGGATTTTAGGATTTTTGGCTACAGCGCGTGCAATGGAGACTCGCTGTTGCTCCCCTCCAGAAAGCTGGGCTGGAAAGTTATTCAGGCGATGAGCCAGACCTACATCTGTCAAGACCTGCTCTGGATCCAAGGCATCTGTCACGATTTCTGAGGCCAACTCCACATTTTCCTTGGCCGTCAGATTAGAGACAAGATTGTAAAACTGAAAAACAAATCCTACATCTTCACGGCGATAATTCGTTCTCTGGTGTGAAGTGTAGTTGGCAATATTGGCACCATCGATCCAAATCTCCCCCTCATCATTGGTATCCATACCTCCTAGAAGATTGAGAACGGTTGATTTTCCAGCACCTGAAGCGCCAAGTATGATAACCAGCTCCCCTTTTTCAATTTCAAAATTCACATCACGATTAGCCACAATCTCTGTATCCCCAACCTGGTAACGCTTGTAGCTGTGTTTCATCTCAATATAAGCCATCAGACACACCTTCTCTCAAACAAATTACTTCCTATTATCATTATAACGCTTTTTCAACTAGTTGGAAACCAGAAGCAAAAACAAAAAACCCAGTTAAATTGTACTGACCCCAAAAAGTTAGACAAATAATTTAAGTGAAGGATTTAGTTCTGTATTGCA
>NZ_JBJUSE010000018.1:0-30702 GCF_046098135.1 Streptococcus sp. ST16
CATAGTCCGTACGGGATTCGAACCCGTGTTACCGCCGTG
This sequence comes from Streptococcus sp. ST16, assembly GCF_046098135.1. Taxonomy (NCBI): domain Bacteria; kingdom Bacillati; phylum Bacillota; class Bacilli; order Lactobacillales; family Streptococcaceae; genus Streptococcus; species Streptococcus sp. ST16. The sequence continues at coordinate 40 of NZ_JBJUSE010000018.1, forward strand.
AAAAGGCGGTGTCTTAACCCCTTGACCAACGGACCTTGAGCTTTTCAACTCTTTCTATTATACCTACTTTTCCTACTTTGTCAAGGACTTTTTTTCAATGAAGTTGATTTTTTATTTTCTTCACTAACTTAACAACTGCTTCTGTTCGTGCAGTGTGGGGAAACATATCAATCGACTGGATATACTGGAGATCATAGACTTTTACCAGTTTAACTAAATCTCGCGCCAAGGTAGAAACATTGTAGGATACATAGACCATTTTTTCTGGAACATAGGTCAGAATGGTATCCAACAGCTTATCATCTAAGCCTGTACGAGGAGGGTCAACTATCAATGCATCTGCTCGGTAACCGTCACATTAGAAAATAAAAAGAGAGGTCGAACCTCTCTAAATTTATTTTTCTTCACTCATTTTTGATTTTACTTCATCATAAGATAGTGCATGAGATTCCTCTTCCACAGTCTCAGGCATTTTTCCTGTTTCGTAAAGAGATTTAATTTGTGTACTATCCAATGTTTCGTATTTCAACAATGCCTCTGCAATCAGTTTGTGGGTTTCACGATTTGATTGGATTATTTCAGCTGCTTTATTCCGTGCTCCATTTAATAATGAACGAACTTCCTCATCAATCTCATAAGCTGTCTGCTCTGAAATTGATTTTTGAGGACTTTGTGCACCAAACATAGCATGATTGCCTTCGTATTGGACTGGGCCAAGTTTTTCACTCATACCGTATTCAGTTACCATTGCACGCGCCATCTGTGTAGCTTGTTCAAAGTCATTTGAAGCTCCTGTCGTTTGAACATTAAAGATAATTTCTTCAGCTACACGTCCACCCATTAAGCCAGCCAATTGCTCTTTCATATCTTCTTTAGACAGGAGCATTTGATCTTCTTTAGGAAGTGCAATCATGTATCCGCCTGCACGTCCACGTGGTACAATGGTAACTTTATGAACAACACGGGCATTTGACAAGACTAAACCAACAATGGTATGTCCAGCCTCGTGGTAGGCAACCAATTCACGTTCTCTTTGTGATACTGTTTTATCCTTCTTAGATGGTCCGGCAATCACTCTGTCCTCTGCCTCATCAATATCTGAAGCATCAATAATTGATTTGTTGCGACGGGCTGCAACCAAGGCTGCCTCGTTTAGAACATTTTCTAAGTCAGCTCCCACAAAGCCTGGTGTTTGTTGGGCAACTAGTTTCAAATCAACATCGTCTGCCAGAGGTTTATTTTTAGCGTGAACTTTCAAGATTGCTTCACGACCCTTAACATCAGGGCGACCAACCAAGACTTTTCTATCGAAACGTCCTGGGCGGAGAAGAGCTGGATCTAGAACATCTGAACGGTTAGTTGCAGCGATAACGATGATTCCTTCATTTCCCTCAAAACCATCCATCTCAATCAGGAGTTGGTTCAAAGTTTGCTCACGTTCATCATTTCCTCCACCGAGGCCGACACCACGTTGGCGACCAACAGCATCAATTTCATCAATAAAGATGATAGCTGGCGCTGCTTTTTTTGCATCCTCAAAAAGAGAACGAACACGACTTGCACCAACTCCGACAAACATTTCTACAAAGTCAGATCCTGAGATACTAAAGAACGGAACCCCTGCTTCTCCAGCAACTGCCTTAGCAAGTAAGGTCTTACCTGTTCCCGGAGGTCCTTCCAAAAGAACACCCGCAGGAATACGCGCACCAAGTTTTGTAAATCGTTTTGGGTCTTTTAGGAATTCAACAACTTCGACTAATTCTTGTTTTTCTTCCTCAGCACCTGCAACATCTGAGAAACGTACCTTGATATCTTCTTTATTAGCAGCTTTAGCCTTGCTACGTCCAAAACTCATTGGATTTCTACTATTATTTCCTCCCATATTTCCCATCATAGAAAATAGGAAGAAGAAAAGAATAGCAAATGGAACAACGGACACAAGGATATTGATCCACATACCACTTGAACTCTCATGTTTGACTGTAACCTCAGCCTGATGTTCAGAAGCAAGTTTTTGCAATTCTGAAACTGTTGAATCAGACGGAAGAATAGTACTTGAGAATCTTTCTACTGTTGTAGCTGTAGGAGTAAAAAATTGAATTCCTGTTTCCTCTTTACTAGTCTTAGGATTTTTATAAACACCAGACACTTCAATGATGCTACCATTTGGCTGATAGGTTAATTCTTTTACATTGTCTGCTGTAATTTCTTTTACCAATTCTGTATAGTTAATTTTTTCGCTTCGCCCAGCAGTATTTCCAGAGTAAAAATACTGGAATCCTGTTACAAGGAAGAAGATAATTAATAAGTATAGAAATGGATTTCTAACTAAACCGTTATTTTGTTTTTTCATTAAAGATAGATCTTTCTAATTTGAATAAACTTCTTCTTTCAATACTCCAACATAAGGAAGGTTACGATAATTTTCTTTATAATCCAGACCATAACCTACTACAAACTCATTTGGAATAGTAAAACAAGTATAATCCGCTTCAATTTCAACAACACGTCCCTCTGGTTTGTCCAACAAAGTCGCGATTTTAACAGAAGCTGCTTCTCTTGCAATAAACATATCTCGCAAATTTTTCAAAGTTTGACCTGTATCAATGATATCCTCTACAAATAAAACATGTCTCCCTTTGATATCTTGCGTCACGTCTTGCTTGATATTGATGACACCACTACTTGCTGTTCCACCATGGTAACTAGATACCATCATGAAGTCCATCTCAATATGCGTATCAATATGTTTGACCAATTCAGCCATAAAAGGAATTGATCCTTTCAGAATTCCAATAAGAATTGGATTTTTCCCCTCATACTCTTTTGTCAGTTGCGCACCTAGCTTTTTAGCTGCTTCTGTAATTTCATCATGTGAAACGAGGATTTTTTTAATATCGTGTTCTAACATCTTTTTACCTATCTATTTTTTCTATATAAATTACAGTGTTCATTATATCATTTTTCGTGTTTTTACTCAAATCACTGGTCGCAATTCCTAAAATTGAGACAATTTCTCCAAATTGCTCAATAATAGGGGTTGTTTTTCGTTTTTCAATGGGGATTTTCAAATCTATAAATAAACGTCTCAGTTTCTTTCGATGCCCATTCAGGATAAGAACATCGCCAGGTTTTCGACATCTAATATGTACAGATGTTTCCCGTGAAACCGTTACTTTTTGAACAAAATCCCCTTCAATAGGAATGCCAAAGGAAAATAAATAGCTCATATATCGAACTTGATTTTGATAGTGTAACACAAGTTCATCTTCCTTTTCATCGGCCTGAGGACTGATTTTACAAATCTGAAACCGTTGATACTCTTTTATCAATTCATAGCCATTTTTAAGAGAATGACGATACTGGCTTTTAGTTGCTAAAATCTGTCGAACTTCGGCAAATTGAGCCTTTGTCAGATTTAAGTCTGGAAATTGATTAAGATAGTTCTGTAGCAAGATTCCTTGAGTTTGTTGAGAGTATGAAAATAGCTCATTCAAATCTTCCACATCAATTTGTTTCGAAAGCTCCGTTATTGTTGCTTGGTAATCTGAAATTTCCCTTCCTAAATCTAAAAGGGCGGATTTAAGACGAGGATTTTCTTTTTCAAGTTCTGGTAAATACCTATTTCGAATCCGATTGCGAAAATAGCTGTTCTCACGATTTGTTTCATCTTCGAAATGAAAAATTGGTAGAAAATCCTTTTTATGAAAAGGCAATAAGGGACGGATGATTTCAATATCATCAACTACTTGACTTTCTTTTATTCCTATTAAATGACGTAGCCGACTTCCTCGAATCAAGCGCATCAAAATCGTTTCAATCTGATCATCTGCATGGTGAGCAGTGACCAAGGCTGTCGCTCCAACATCTTTCATGATTTTCCTAAAAAAATCATAACGAAACTCTCGAGCACGCGCTTCTGAAAAATCTCCTGAAAAGCTTGTGATATAAATAGGAAGTTCAGCTGCATCAGCTAACTTCCTTAGTTCATTTTCCTCCCAGTCAGACTCACTTCTCTGCTTGTGATTGACATGTGCTAAAATCAACTCAATTTCCAACTCTTTTTGGTAAGTAGACAATAGCTGGAATAAAAACATTGAATCCAGTCCACCAGATAAAGCTAACACGACTTTAGAATGTTTTTTGAAATACTCTTTTCGGAGAAAATGATTTAAAAAATCCTGGTCCCTCATTTTAGAACCTCATAGACATCCTTGGCTATCTTAGCAATAGTGTCATAATCAGAATTTTTGGTGAAAATGGAAAGAACGAAAGGAGAATCCGTATAGACAATGGCAGTGTCATGTTTAAACTCGTCGGCATCTCCAATTTTATGAGCTACCTTAACCGAAACTCCTTTTGCGATTCGTTGGTTGTCAAAATCAGTCTTGCTCAGAGACTCTAAGACAAAACCATTCTGATTATAAATAGCTTCCATAAGTTTTCCCGCCATTTTTGAAGAAGTCAATTTGTCATTCACATCCCAATCTTCACCCATAATAGTTGACATTTTTTCTTTAAAAACCCCGTCTGATTGATTGGTCACGTAATAACCTAAAATATTATGAGCAACATTATCAGACTCTTTTGTTACCTTGGTAATTAACTGTTGAAGACTGTATTCTTTGTTATCTTCTTTCTTAGGTAAGCTACCACTACCTTCTGGTTTATAGGACCCAGGGAAACTATTTACTTCTGGGATATACTTGAAGTTACTGTCTAGCGTATACTTTCCTTGATTTATCTTATCTTGAGCATAATAAAGGTAGGCTAGTTTCAAGATGCTAGCTGCATAAAGTTTGCTGTCTTCATTCACACCAGCCTCTTTACCCGTACTCAGTTGTTTAACATAAATAGAATAATTTTCATTCTGATAATTGCCTGTTAAGACTTCTTGAACCTTCTGGATGCGATTGTCTTCTTCTGAGGTGAACTCTTTTGATACCCACCCAACTTGATCAATATGAAGAAATTCTTGTCCCTCAGCAAAGAGAGTTTTATCCACTAGTACGTGTTGATAGGGGGAGAGGGTAGAAGAAATTTCTTTAGCGTCATAAGGACTGTTATAAATAACAAACCCTGGTTCTAACCATACTTGTTTATTTTGAGTTTGAACTTGACTTTGATCATAGACCAATCGCTTATCTGCAAGGATAAACTGGTGATTATCTAATTTAAAAACAGGAACACCTTGTCTATTCAAACGCCATTCTACGATTTTAAAGGTGTTTCCAGGAGTCAATTTACCAGACTCCTTGACAAGATTCTCATTAGCATAGACAGCTGTTTCTCCATATACCATCGGGGATTCCAGAGTTTCTTTATAGTAGAATCCATAATCAGACTCGGTTAGATAATAAATTTCTTGCGAAGAGTAAGGAAGCTGTTTTTCTGTGCTAACTACTCTTGAGGTTATGATAAAAGCAGGTAGCAATAAAACTACTAAGAACTTACGCATTCTTCTCTTCCCTTTCTTCTTGTAATCGTAATAAATGATTTTTAGTTGCTAATTCTTCTAGTTTTTCATCTGATAAACTTAAAAACTGCTCAACAACTTCTAATAAATTTTCCATGACATTACCTCGGAAGCAAATCAGGAATGGTGTAAATCGCTTCTCGTTTCTTTGAGTAATAGTACTTGGCGCGTGCATATTTTGCTACATAGTCTTCATCTTTCAACTTTGCAGCAAAAGCGGATTCCTTGTCCTTTTCATCACTGAGAGTTTGATATTGTTCTTTCAACTCTGTCAATTGCTGACGACGTTGCAGTAACTGATTATAGCTTTGGGCCAGATTATAGGTCGGTAAAATAAACAATAAAATCATCAAAATCAGAACCCAACCCATAAAACGATTCCTCTTTTGTCTCTCCTTCATCAGGTAACGACGACGTTGGTGTTCATTTTGAATAAAAGAATTATTCATCTGTACAATATTTTTAGACATTTTCTTCTACCCGTGTTTCACTGATAATTTCATACATACCTGCTGCATCTTCTTTTTTTATACTATCTTTCATCTCCAGTACTTTTACAAGCAACAATTTATTTCCAAAGCGAATTTCAACTTGGTCATCAAGTTTCAAATCCGTTGAACTTTTGGCCAAAATTCCATTTACCTTGATTCTACCTTTATCTGCTACTTCCTTTGCGACTGTACGACGCTTAATAATTCGTGATACTTTTAAATACTTGTCTAATCTCATTTTTATTACCTCAAATTATTATTGTACCATTTTTATCCCCTTTATAGAAGAAAAACGTCAAATAGAATTAGCTTCCTTTGATTCTTTTATCTCTAGTAAACTTTCTCCAAAAATCAGCAAACCTTCTAAAATTTCATAATCCTTCTTGTTTCGAACATCAAATACAACTTCCATTAGTCCTCTATTCTCCGCTATAGCTGCTTTTAAGTTGGTTGCAGATAAGGCTTTAAAATAATCTTGAGCCAAGAACAGTCGCTGAGTGATTTTTTCAAATTGAACTGTAATCTTATTGTCTTTTCTTTCCACACGTTCAACAAATGCCTTATCCAAGTATGATTTGACCAAACCAATCTCTAAAAGATAGGCCACTACATCTGGATATTCTCCAAAGCGGTCCATTAATTCTTCTTGTAATTCTTCATAGTTGACACGGTTGTCAATTTGACGAATTTTCTTGTAAATTTCAATCTTATGTCGTTGTTCAGAAATATAAGTATCAGGAAGATAGGCATCAATTTGCAAAATCAACTCAGCATTTCCTTTAGTTCTTGTGTTCTCATTGCCATTGCGTTTAGCTATAGCTTCTTCTAGTAACTGAGAATACAATTCAAAACCAACAGAATCAATGAAGCCAGATTGGGATTTTCCTAAGAGGTTTCCTGCTCCACGAATCGAAAGATCTCGCATTGCAATCTTAAATCCAGATCCCAATTCTGTAAATCCTTTGATCGCTTCTAATCTCTTTTCAGAGACCTCACTGATTGATTTTTCTGTACGATACATAAGATAGGCATAGGCAATACGATTGCTCCGACCAACTCTTCCTCTTAATTGATACAAGGTTGACAAGCCCATATGATCTGCATTTTCGATAAATAAGGTATTGGCATTTGGAATGTCAACCCCTGTTTCAATTATGGTAGTTGTCACCAAAATATCATATTGACCATCAATAAAGTCCAATAGAGTGTTTTCTAACTGGATCTCACTCATTTGTCCATGAACATACCCAATTGCAGCCTCTGGAATCAACTCCTGTAATTCTGAAACCTTCTGATCAATTGTATCAACTTTATTGTAAAGATAGTAAACTTGACCTCCACGCTCCATTTCACGCAAGATTGCATCACGAATCACACTAGGATTCTTCTCCAATACATAGGTTTGTACTGGATAGCGATTGGTTGGAGGTGTTTCAATAACAGACAAATCTCGGATTCCCAGCATAGACATATGAAGGGTTCGAGGGATTGGTGTTGCTGTCAAGGTTAGAACATCTACTTGTTTTTTCAGTTCTTTCAAAGTTTCCTTATGCTTGACACCAAATCGTTGTTCCTCATCAATAATCATCAAGCCCAAATCAGCAAACACAACATCTTTTGACAAAACACGATGCGTTCCAATCAAAATATCGACTTGACCATTCTTTAGTTTTTCAAGTGTCTCTGCCTGCTCTTTTTTACTTCTAAAACGACTCAACACATCAATATTAACAGCAAAATTTTGAAATCGTTCCTTAAAATTCGTATAGTGTTGTTGCGCTAAAACTGTTGTCGGAACTAGAACGACCACCTGTTTGTGATCATTGACTGCCTTAAAGGCTGCACGCATTGCAACTTCAGTCTTTCCAAAACCAACATCCCCAACTAAAAGTCGATCCATGGGGTGAGAATCCTGCATATCTCTCTTGATTTCCTCAATACTACGAAGTTGATCATCCGTTTCAACATAAGGGAAGGCATCATCAAAAGCACGTTGATCATCATCATCAGCTGAGAAAGCAAAACCCTTCAACTGACCACGCTCAGAATAAAGCTTGATTAAATCGTCAGCTATATCCTCTACCTGATTCTTAACTTTTTGCTTGGCCTTTTTGAAATGACCATCATTTAATTTATTAAGTTTTGGCGCTTTACCATCACTTGAAACATATTTGGACAGTAACTGAATCTGCTCTACTGGGATGGAGATTTGGTCACCATTTTGATACTGTACACTGACATAATCATGGTGAATGCCTTTGATTTCAATTGTTTCGATTCCTAGATATTGACCAATTCCATGGATATGGTGAACAACATAGTCCCCTTTTTCAAGTTCATTATAATCTTTTAATCGCTCTGCATTTGACGTATGTTGTCTTCGAAAATGACGTTTTAATTTCTTTTGAAAAATCTCATGTTCAGTAATAAAGAGAATTTTTTCATCTACAAAATGAAAACCATGTCTTAGATTACCCTCAATTAAGTTTACAGATTCTTTACAGATACTTGACTTATCTCTGGAATCCAATTTAATCTGATATTCCTCTAAAACATCCTCTAACGTCTTACTTCCCATTGAATTGCTAGACTGCAAAATAATAGTGTAGTTCATTTTTTTGTATCGCTCAATTTCTTCTTTTAAAAATGAAAATTGATTGAAAAACTCTTGCATGGGGTATTGATTAAATTGATAAATGTGATCAAACTTAAGATTTCCTAAGCCCTTTTGCAGATTGGAGAAAAAGGTAACTGGACTTTGTTTTTTATAGGTGTGCTCTGTATCTGCAAAATACTGCATATCAGAAAATGCTTTACCGTTCTGTAAATCTTCTGTAAAGTATTGCGCTAATTCTCTTTCAAAGGCTTCATACTGATTCATCAATTTTTGATAATCATCAAAGAATACTGGTGTATCTTTTTCAATATAATCAAATATAGTCCATATTTTACCGTAACATAAAGATAAAAACTTTCGACTATCTGAATGTACTTGTTTTTGATGAAAACTTGACAAAATTTCTTCTAGATAGGATTTCAAAATCAGTGATAGAGTCTTCGAAATTTGCTTTTCCAAAGCTGACTGACCTTGTTGATAATCCTTTTCTCTTAAAAGCATATCACTAGCTGGAAAGATAGTGAGTTCTGTTTGATTTTCTTTTGATAGTTGTGTTTCGACTTCAAAAGTACGAATTCCATCTACTTCATCACCAAAAAACTCGATTCGGAAAGGTTCTAACTGAGACATCTCAAAAATATCTAAAATATCTCCTCGAATACTAAACTCACCTTGAGTTTGTACTTGCGTAACTTTACGATAGCCTATTTCCTTTAATTTGTGAAGAAGGTCATGTTGGTCATATTCTTCACCGACTGCAATCCTTATAATACTTTCTTTAAATCCAGTTGGAGAAGGTAAAATCAAACGACTTGCTGCGATATTACAAACTAAAATCCCTTTCTTAGATGAATCAGTTAAAAAACGCAAGGCTTCAACTCGCGAAATGATTTTTTCTTGTGAAGACATCAAAAACTCTACCATAGGAGAGTCATCTACCAAAAATGGATAGACAAATTCCTCTCCTAAGATAGAAAGAAGATCACTGATAATTCTTTCTGCTTCTCCATAAGTCGATGTCAATAACACAATCTTATTTTCTTTTTTTAGACTACTTGCAATTGCAAGAGCCTTGGTAGAAGTTGACAGACCTAGTATCAGTTGTCTTTTCTTATCTGTCAGATTTTGATGCCAATTTTTGATCTGATTATTTTCTGAGAATAAATCTAATAAAGTCACCATTTAGCCGTTATACCTCTGCATTGTTTTCTCAAAGTTTTTCTCTTGTAAATAGTAGTTTACAGCATCGTCAACCTTGTCAATTGACTGTAAAACACCTACATAGTCATCCTGATCAAACTTACTTAAAACATGGTGAACAACTGACATACCTTTTTTAGGTCTTCCAATACCTATTTTAACACGGTTAAAGACCTGAGTACCTATATGTTGAATAATGGATTTGATCCCATTATGTCCACCTGCTGAACCCTTTGCTCTTAAACGAATTTTTCCAACTTCCATGTCAAGGTCATCGTAAATAATAAGTAAATCTTCAATATCCAAAACATAGTAAGTCAATAAAGCATGAACAGCTTTCCCGCTTTCATTCATAAACGTCGTTGGTTTGACAAGATAAATTTTTTCGCCATTAAGAAAAAAAGATGCTAGGTCAGCTTGAAATATCTTGTCGTGTGTAAAGGCGACATTTTGTTTTTTGGCGATTTGGTCAATCAACATAAATCCAACGTTGTGCTTAGTTTCAAAATATTTATCACCTGGATTTCCCAATCCTACAAGTAATTTGGTCATTTATTTTTCCTTTCAAAAGCCAAAAGGGTTGGAATTTTTTTCCAACCTAATTGACACTATTTGTTAAATATTATTAGACATTAAAGCGGAATTCCATGATATCGCCATCTTGAACGATATATTCTTTTCCTTCTTCACGCAAGCGCCCAGCTTCTTTTACAGCCTTTTCAGATCCGTATTTCACTAGATCCTCATATGACATGGTTACTGCACGAATAAAACCTTTTTCAAAATCTGAATGAATAATACCAGCTGCTTGAGGAGCTTTCATACCACGCTTAAAGGTCCAAGCACGGACTTCTTTTTCACCAGCTGTAAAGTAAGTTCCAAGTCCAAGCAAGTGGTAAGCAGCTCGAGTCAACTTGTCAACGCCTGATTCTGTCAAACCAAGTGCTTCAAGAAACTCTTGCTTATCTTCATCATCTAACTCAGAAATCTCTTCTTCAGCACGCGCAGAAATAACGACTACTTCAGCATTTTCTGTCGCTGCGAACTCACGAATTTGTTTGACATAGTCGATAGAGTCTGGATCTAAAACTACATCCTCATCCACATTGGCAACATAAAGAACTGGTTTAGTGGTCAAAAGGAAGAGACCTTTGACAACCTTTTGTTCCTCATCTGTAAATTCGATTGTACGAGCTGATTTTCCATCCTCAAGGACTGGTTTAATCTTTTGAAGGACGTTAAACTCTGCCACGGATTCCTTATCTTTTTGCGTACGTGCCATCTTTTCTACACGCGCATAGCGTTTATTAACTGATTCTAAGTCAGCAAGAATCAACTCCAGGTTAATGGTATCAATATCTGCAAGTGGATCCACAAAGGCGTCTTCACGTCCTTGCTCACGCATAACATTTTCATCATCAAAAGCACGAACTACGTGAACAATCGCGTCTACTTCACGGATATTGGCCAAGAATTTATTTCCTAAACCTTCTCCTTTTGATGCTCCTTTTACAATCCCTGCAATATCTGTAAATTCAAAAGTTGTTGGAACAGTCTTTTTAGGTGTAATCATTTCCGTTAGTTTTTGTAGGCGTTCATCTGGAACTTCCACCATCCCAACATTTGGATCAATAGTCGCAAATGGGTAGTTTGCTGCCTCTGCTCCTGCTTTTGTAATTGCATTAAAAAGGGTTGATTTACCAACGTTTGGCAAACCAACGATACCTGCTGTTAAAGCCATAGTTTCTCATTCTCCGTTCTCATTTCAATCCCTAACATTATAACACAAAAAGGGAAAACTTGCTAACCCTCTAACTAAGGGTTCTTAGTCAATAATCTTATTCATTTTTCGTTCAAAATCATAGCGACTCATCATGACAAGGTGGTCACAATTGCTACATTTGATTTTGATATCTGCCCCTACACGTGTAATTTCCCAACGATTGGCCTTTTTACCTGTTGACTTGATAGTGCAAGCATGTGGTTTTTTCATTTCAACAAAATTTCCAACTTGATACATACTACTCTCCTTTTCTTTTTTGATTATATCATAAAAGAGGCGAGCCAGGCTCAACCTCTTTCACTTAATTTGTACGAACTGGTGTAATGAGCTGCATGAAGTCTTCGTCAGTATCTGCTGGCACAAGAGTAAATGGACGAACAGCTGAAATAAAGCTAATAGTTACCTTTTCGCTATTTAAAGCTTTGAGAGAATCAATCAAGTAAGTTGGGTTGAAACTAATAGTCAAATCATCACCAGTAACCCGCTCCGTATCGATTTCTTCGTTTACTTTACCAACTTCTGGAGAGTGAACATGGGCGCTAACAACCCCACCTTTAATTTCAAGCTTCACAGTACCATTTTGAGTCGCACTTGATAAGAGACGAGCACGCTCCATTGACTGGCGTAAATTTACCACATCAAAAGTAATTATAGTGTTAAAGTCAGTTGGAATCAAGCGATCTGTATCAGGATAGTTTCCTTCTAGGAGACGAGTGTAGAAGCTAATATTTTCGCTTCTAAAGAGGATTTGATTATTTGCAAAGAAAATCTCCACAGTTTCAATATCATCCGTAAATACAGCTGAAAATTCGCGTAGAGAGCGACTAGGAATTACTACATCGAAATCATCTCCATTTTTTTCAAGAGTCAATTTTTTCTGGCTAAGGCGGTGTGAGTCTGTCGCAACTGTTTTTAGTTCCTTGTGTTGGCTCAAAACAAAATGGACACCAGTCAAAATTGGACGACTTTCTTGCGTACTTGCAGCAAAAGCTGTTTCATTGATAATTTTCTTGAGTAGTTTGGTTTCAAGAACCAAAGGTGTGCTTGCTGAAATTTCTTGGATTCGTGGGTATTGTTCGCTATCTTTTCCTTTTAGAGTGATTTCTGATTTGCCACTTGTTAAGACAATTTGTTTTTGTTCAATCTCTTTGAAATCAAGGGTTACATCTGGAAGACTGGATACAACATTGATAAAGAAAGAGGCCTCAAGAAGAATCGAACCTAAGGAAGTAATTAAAAGACCAGCATCTTCATTCTTTTGAGAAATGAAATTTTCAATGGAGATTTGTCCATTTGAGCCAATTAAAGTAATTCCTTCATTGGTAACATCAATTTTGATTGTTGATAAAATTGGAATAGCATTTTTAGAGCTAATTGCTCGTTTTGTGGTATTTAAGGCTTGTAAAAATAAATTTTTATTAATTGAAAAATGAATCATGGATTCTCCTTTATTTATTCTTAGTATTAGAAAGTTAATAGTAATAATAGAGTGTGTGAATTCTGTGGAAAACTGATTTGTATTTAGTAAATTCAAGCTTCTTAGCTTGTTTAAAAAATGTGGATAAAAAAGATAAGAAAGAAAAAGTTATCCACAAGTTACTTGATTTTCTTTTTGATTGCTTCTACTTCTAAACGTAAATTATCGTCTTCGTCAATCAGTGATTTAATTTTAGCATGGGCATGAATAACGGTGGTGTGATCCTTTCCGCCAAATTCTTTTCCTATTTTTGGAAGACTATTATCTGTCAGTTCTCTAGCTAGATACATAGCAACCTGACGTGCCAAAACGATGTTTTGAACTCGTCTCGTCCCCTTCATTTCTTTGACACTCACTCCATAAAAATTACCAACTTCAGTTTGGATTTTCTCAATTGGAATAACAAGTATCTGGCGTGCATCTTGCTTACGTGCTCTGATAGCTTCAGCAGCAATATCAATAGTGATATCCTTAATCTTCTTCACTCTGGCAATTAAAGTGATATCATTGATTGCTCCTTCCAGTTCTCGAACATTTGAATCAAATTGGCCAGCCAAGTATTCCAGAGTATCACTTTGAAAATGGTAATCCAAGTGCTCTGTTTTACTTTGAAGAATGGCGATACGTGTCTCAAAGTCAGGAGGGGTGATATTTTGCGTCAATCCCCAGCTAAAGCGCGTGACAAGCCTCTCCTCAAGGCCTTCTAGGTGTTTAGGACTTCGATCACTGGTTAGGACAATCTGTTTCTGCTTATCATGAAGAGCATTGAAGGTATTGAAAAATTCTTCCTGGGTCGCGACTTTTTTTCCACTGAGAGATTGGATATCATCGATCAACAAGAGATCAAGACTACGGTAAGTCTTTTTGAATTTTTCCATTTCCCCAAGTCTCAAGTGTTCAAGAAAGTCATTGATAAAGCTTTCGGCAGGAATGTACTTGACACGCGCATCAGGAATATTTTTCAGAATCTCATTTCCAATCGCGTTTAGCAAGTGAGTCTTTCCAAGACCAGGTCCTCCATAGATGAAAAGAGGATTATAGGTCAGAGCTAAATCTTCAGATACAGCTAGTGCAGCAGATACTGCCCAAACATTCCCATCACCTTGAATAAAGTTATCAAATGTATATTTTTCTTTTAACCCTGTTTCGGAATAGGGAATCGTTGGTAGTGCAGGTGTATAATCGTAAGTAGAGACACTATTTGTATCATTTACTTGAGGAGATTCTGTACTCTGAGGTTTAGTAAAAATATAGTGAGGTTTGATTTCAGAATCATAAATTTCAAAACCAGCAGCAACAATAATATCTTTTAATTGCTTTTCCCACACCATTTCCATCTCTGATCTCGGTAGAAATATAGTAGCTGTGTTTTCTTCTACTTTAATGAGTTCAGCAGGTGTAGCATAGAAATCATACATAGATCGAGTCAATCTTTCTTGAGCAAATTCTAAAATACGATTCCAAAATTGCTTTTCTTTCAACTATTTTTCCTCCTTTACTATGATTTTAGTAGTTTAGTGCTAGACTTATTTTACCATAGATAGTAGGATTTTTCCACAGATTGTGGAAAAGAATCCACAATGTTAGCAGTATTTATCCACAGGTTGGGGATAAATGGCTATTTCCTTGATTCATTAGGCTTTTTGATAAAAAAATTGGTGGATAAATTTGTGGGTTAAGAAAATAAAAGAACAGCCTTATCTCAGGCTGTTAATAATTCTATCGTATTCTTCTTGACTTGAAAAAGAGATGACAATCTTTCCAGTATCTTTTTTAGAAAGTTTAATTTCTACACTTAAACCTAGTAGTTTTTTTAATTTATCTTCTTCATCTTTGATGAAAGAATCTCTTTTTTTCTGCTTCTTGTGTTTTTTTTCTGTCAGTAGTGCTTCCAACTTTCTCACAGAGATATCTTCATTTTTAATTAGTTGAAAGAAATGGTCTTGCTGCTCTTTATCCAAACCAACTAGTGAACGGGCATGTGCTTGAGAAATTTTTCCATTTTCTACTTCAGCTAAGATATGCTCTGGTAGGGAAAGTAAACGAATAAAATTAGTGATATAAGGTCGAGATTTCCCCATTTTATCGGCTATCTCAGTGTGAGTAAATCCTTTTTCTACTAGAGATTCATAGGCGCGTGCTTCTTCAACAGGATTTAAGTTTTCTCTCTGCAAATTTTCAATGATTGATTGAACCATCATTTCTTGATCTGAGAGGTGTTTCACAACGGCTGGAATAGAGGTCAGACCAGCCAAGAGAGAAGCTCGATATCGTCTCTCTCCTGCAAGGATTTCATAACCAATTACAGGAGATTGACGAACGATGATTGGTTGGATGAGCCCATTTTCTTTGATTGATTGAGCTAATTCTTTTAATTTTTCTACATCAAATTCTTTCCGAGGTTGGTAAGGATTTTTTTGTATTTCAGAGATAGAAATCATTTCAAATTTTTCCATGATTCTACACTAACATATCTTTTACTTTCTGTAAAGTTTTCTTTACACTGATGTCAATTAATGTTCCAAATCACCAGAATTCTTATCTAGTTTTATAGAGGTTGTTTCCTCTTTACCATTACGGTAGTAGGTTATTTTTATAGTGTCTCCAATAGCATGGTTGTAAAGAGCATGTTGTAAGTCTGTTGATGAAGTAATCTCTTTGTCGTCAACTTTAGTAATGACATCGTATTTTTGAAGATGTCCATTTGCAGGCATATTACTTTGAACAGATCGAACAACTACACCTGAAGTGAGGCCACTTGGAATGTTTAGTTTTCTAAGATCATTAGCTCCAACGTTAGACAGATTGACCATTTGGATTCCAAGAGCAGGACGAGTCACTTTACCATCACTTTCAAGCTGTTTAATAATATTTTGTACATCGTTTGAAGGAATTGCAAAACCAAGACCTTCTACAGATGTTCCACCATTACTTGCAATCTTACTTGATGTAATACCAATTACTTGTCCTTGAATATTTACAAGCGGACCACCAGAGTTACCAGGGTTAATGGCCGTATCTGTTTGAATGGCTTTTGTTGAAATGGCTTGACCATCTTCAGATTTTAGAGAAACATTTCGATTAAGACTTGAGATGATTCCCTGTGTAACTGTATTAGCATATTCTGAACCTAAAGGACTACCAATAGCAATCGCTGTTTCTCCAACATTAAGTTGGCTTGAATCACCAAATTCTGCCACTGTTGTAACTTTTTCTGAAGAAATTTTTACGACAGCAATATCAGAGAAGGTATCCGATCCGATAATTTCACCAGGGACTTTTGTACCATCAGCTAAGCGGATATCAACTTTTGAAGCTCCGTTAATAACGTGAGTATTTGTTACAATATAAGCATCATTTTCGTTCTTTTTATAGATGACACCTGATCCTTCACTTGCAATCTGTTGATTATCCGTATCAGAATTTGATTCTTCGGTTCCAAATACACTACTTTGTTTATTAGCAGAGTAAGTAATGACTGATACAACAGCATCCTTAATTTTATTCACTGCTTGAGTAGTTGAGTTTTCATTCTTGTATGATGTTTGAGTTACAGTGCCAGAATTATTATTTGTAGATTGATTTCCTTGTTTTTGATAAAGTTGCAATGTTACAAAACTTCCTAGTGCACCACTCAAAAATCCTATTAGAATGATTACAAGAACTTTAACTCCTTTTTTGTAAAATTTTTGTAAGTGTTTCATAAACGCCTCCGTTTGTTATTTATTTACTCAGATTATAAACCTATTAACTTAATCTAAGCTTAAAAGTTTTACACAAGTTGTGGATAACTCACCTTATTCTGTGAATTTAATAGTATTTTTGGATGATTTTTGTGTGTATAAGATGTGAAATGAAGTGTGGATATGATAGAATAGAAGAATGAAAATAAAAATTATAACAGTAGGAAAACTGAAAGAGAAATACTTAAAAGATGGTATTGCTGAGTATACCAAACGAATTTCACGTTTCGCCAAATTAGAAATGATTGAGCTCGCTGATGAGAAGACACCTGACAAAGCCAGTGAATTAGAAAATCAAAAAATTTTGGAAACAGAAGGTGCAAGAATTCTTTCTAAGGTTGGAGAAAGAGACTTTGTCGTTGTACTAGCAATTGAAGGAAAAACATTCTCCTCAGAAGATTTTAGTAAGCAACTAGAGCAGGCTTCTATCAAAGGTTACTCAACTCTTTCTTTTATTATTGGAGGAAGTTTAGGTCTAGCTCCTATTGTAAAAAATAGGGCCAATCTTTCTGTCAGTTTTGGACGTCTGACATTACCACATCAGTTAATGAGATTGGTTCTTTTTGAACAAATTTACCGTGCTTTTACAATTCAACAGGGTTCTCCTTACCACAAATAGAAGATTGACTTACCTCTTGTTTTTTGATAGAATGGTCATGTTAGGTCTCATAGCTCAGCTGGATAGAGCATTCGCCTTCTAAGCGAACGGTCGCAGGTTCGAATCCTGCTGGGATCAATGTTAGATGCGAAGCTGGGATTCATCCCAGCTTTTTTCTTAAAAAAGTGCGTTTCAGGTGCAAAAATGTACAGTTGAGAAAAATTTTTTCTTACATGATCTTCATTTTGTATAATAGTTTTGTAAGTTAACTTACAAAAAAAATAATACAGGAGATTTCATTATGAAAAATACAGAAAAATTGGAACAATTTAAAGAGGTAAAAGAGGCAGAATTGCAGGAGATCCGGGGTGGGGAAATTAGAAAGGAAAATAATTTTTTATTTTATTTTTTTAAAAGAAAGTAAAGGGAGAAAAGAATGGATTTTTTCGCAATAATAAGCGTTATATTACATATTTTTATTACTAGTAAAAGTTATAATTTGATTTGTAACACAACTAGAAAAGAACAATACTTCTTTATTTTTTATACAGTAATAGTAGAATTTGTAGTTGAATTTTTCTTCTATTCTATATACTTAAGTGGACTAGGAATTGAAAAATTTTTATATCCATTTATTTTATACGCTTATTTTATATGGTTTAAAAAGTTTGATAAGTATAGGGGAGTATTCCTAAGTTTCCTGCTTTCTCTCTTATATCACAGTACTCATACTTTTATAGCTGTAACCCTATCCTCGATAACAGGTGATGACTTGCATTACACTATGAAAGTATATTCTTTTTAGTAGTATTATTGTTGACTTATTTTATTATTATAAAAATAAGTCGTTATTTCCACTTAGAAATAACATATTTTGACAAAGATTACCTCTACCCTTTTTTAAAAAAAGTGATAGTTGCTTTTTTCGGATTGCATATCTTATTGTTTTTTTCAGATATAGTAAGTACGATTCATCACTTAAATAGTTTTGGAAGTATTTTATCAACCATTGTTTTTATTTGCTTGTTATTGATTTTCTTTGCAATGAATTCTTATAAGGTTCAAATTGAAAAAGAGATTGCCCTAAAGCAGAAGAAATTTGAACAAAAGTATTTACAAACGTATACAGATGAGATTGTGGGTTTGTATAATGAGATTCGAGGTTTTCGTCATGACTATGCAGGGATGCTTGTCAGCATGCAAATGGCGATTGACAGTGGAGATTTACATGAAATTGACAGGATTTACAACGAAGTCCTCGTAAAAGCAAATCAGAAATTGAGGTCAGATAAATATACTTACTTTGATTTAAATAACATAGAAGATTCGGCTTTACGAAGTTTAATTGCTCAATCGATTATCTATGCACGAAATAATGATGTAGAGTTTACATTGGAAGTAAAAGATGTTATTACTACATTGTCAATGGATTTACTTGATCTTGTTCGCATCATGAGCATTCTATTAAATAATGCTGTTGAAGGTGCTGCAGATAGTTACTTGAAACAAATGGAAGTTGCAGTCATTAAAATGGATTTTGAAACAGTTATAGTTATCCAGAATTCATGTAAAATCACTATGACGCCTTCAGAAGACTTATTTGCCCTAGGTTTCTCTACCAAGGGAAGAAACAGGGGTCTAGGACTTAATAATGTCAAAGAGATCTTAGATAAGTATAACAATATTATTTTAGAAACAGAAATGGAAGACAACACATTTAGACAAATTATTAGATTTAAGAGAGAATTTGAATGAAAGTATTAATTTTAGAAGATGTTATTGAGCATCAAGTGAGACTAGAGAGAATATTGAATGAAATCTCTGAGGAATCGAATATTCCTATTTCATATAAGACAACAGGAAAAGTTCGTGAGTTTAAGGAATATATTGAAAATGATGAAGTAAACCAGCTTTATTTCCTAGATATCGATATTCATGGGATTGAGAAAAAAGGATTTGAAGTGGCTCAGTTTATCCGTCATCACAATCCTTATGCTATTATTGTCTTTATCACCAGTCGATCTGAATTCGCTACTTTAACTTATAAGTATCAGGTATCAGCTTTAGATTTTGTAGATAAGGACATCAATGATGAATTGTTCAAAAAACGTATCGAGCAGAGTATCTTCTATACCAAAAGCATGCTGCTTGAAAACGAAGATGTTGTAGACTATTTTGATTACAACTATAAGGGAAATGATTTGAAAATTCCTTACCATGATATTCTGTATATCGAAACAACAGGTGTTTCTCATAAATTGCGAATTATTGGTAAGAATTTTGCCAAAGAGTTTTATGGAACTATGACAGATATTCAGGAAAAGGACAAACATACTCAGCGATTTTATTGCTCCCATAAATCTTTCCTTGTCAATGTGGGAAATGTGAGAGAAATTGATCGAAAGAATTTAGAAGTTGTTTTTTATGAAGATCATCGTTGTCCCATTACCCGTTTGAAAGTTCGTAAACTAAAAGATATTCTAGAGAAAAAATCTAAAAAGTGATTGACAATAAGTAAGAAATTGATATAATGGTTATATCTGCTACAGATAGATGGTCCGTTGGTCAAGGGGTTAAGACACCGCCTTTTCACGGCGGTAACACGGGTTCGAATCCCGTACGGACTATTTTATCCGCCATAGCTCAGTTGGTAGTAGCGCATGACTGTTAATCATGATGTCGTAGGTTCGAGTCCTACTGGCGGAGTTAGATAAAAAGAACACCATCTGGTGTTCTTTTTAGTTGACATCACCTAGCATTTTCATAAGGAAGTCTGTCATTTCTTGCGGACTTTCTTTTTTCCCATGAGCAATCCAAGTTTGACAAACTCCAAATAGAGCATTTGTTAGATAAATGCTACTATATTCTAATTCAATTGAATTTAGTTGTAGTTGCATAAAGCGCTTCTGAAGATCCGTGCTCAGCATGATATGAAGCTTATTTCTTAAGAAATTTTGGATTTCTTTGGTACCATTTTCAGATAAAAGAGCAGCTAATAATGGTTCAGACTCTAAATAGTCAAATACTTCTAAAATGGCATCCTTTTTATGATGAGCATGTTTTTGGAAGATATATTCAAATGTATGAAATAACTTACTTTGATAATGTTCAATCATATCATACTTATCCTTGTAATGGGTATAGAAGCTAGAACGACTAATTCCAGCTTTTTCTGCTAATTTAATTGTAGTAATTTGATCGAAGGGTTGATCCATCAATAATTGAACCATGGCATTTTCAATATTTCTCTTTGTTTTTAATCGTTTGTTACTTTCTTTCATAATTTCTCCTTATGAACAATTTAGACTATATGTCTAAAAAAATATTTTTTATCTTGTAATTTAGATTTTTTAATGTATAATCTATTATATCAAAAATTTAGACAATATGTTTAAAAAAGGAGGAAATATGTTTAAAGAATGGAAAGCAATTTTTAAAAAACCGACATTCATTATTGTAATGATAGGAATTTCTCTCATTCCAGCTTTATACAATATCATATTTTTATCGTCAATGTGGGATCCATATGGTCAAGTATCGGAGTTACCTGTAGCAGTTGTTAATAATGACAAGGAAGCTTCTTATAATGGAAATACAATGGCTATAGGAAAAGACATGGTGTCTAATTTAAAAGAAAATAAGACTTTAGATTTTCATTTTGTCAATGAAGAAGAGGGGAAAAAGGGGCTAGAGGATGGCGAATATTATATGGTAGTGACTTTACCAAGTGATCTATCTGAAAAAGCTACTTCAGTCCTAACAAATCACCCTGAACAGATGCAAATTGATTATCAAACTTCAAGTGGCCGTAGCTTTATTGCAAGTAAGATGAGTGATTCTGCAATGACACAATTAAAACAAACCGTCTCTACGAATGTAACTGAAACATATACCAAGGCACTATTTCAAAAAATGAGTGACTTGAAGTCTGGGATAAATAAAGCAGCTGATGGAAGTGAGCAACTGGCTAATGGAACTAATCAGTTAGCAAAAGGAAGTCAAACATTGACGACAAATCTCAATACTCTAGCTAACTCAAGTGTAACTTTTTCAAATGGAGCTAATCAATTTACAAAGGGATTGTCTGCCTATGTATCTGCCATAGAGCAATTACATCTTGGTTTAGGAACTTTTAATAGTGGTTTACAAAGTTATACAAATGCAGTTTCACAGGTTGACACTGGACTTGGTCAATTGACCTCAAGAACTCCTGAATTGGTGGCAGGTGTAAATCAGCTGAATACAGGTATAAAGTCCTATAAAGGTGGGGTTTCACAATTGGATATAGGTCTCAATCAATTTTCAGTTGGTGTAAATGCTTATACAAGTAGTGTAGAAAAACTTTCTAATGGAACAAGTCAATTATCAAATCAATCAGATGCACTAAGAGATGGAATGGAGCAATTAAATACTGGTATTAAAGAAATTTCAAATCAACTGAATTCCTCATCTCAACAGAATGAAGAAATAGCGCAATTGGCAACAAGCTTAGGAGAACTAAATAAAACACTACAAGCTCTTACAATATCAGATAATACTCAACTGAAAAGTACATTGTCAGAAGCTTTGCCAAATCTAACAACTCTTGCTCAGGATATTGTGACCAAAAGTCAGACAGAACAAGAGAAAAATATTGCTAACCTTCAATCAACAGCTACTTATCAATCTCTCACAGAGGAACAAAAGAAAGAACTGACAGAAGCTATTTCTAAAAATTCTAATTCTACTATTGAGTCAGCAAAAACAATTTTAACGACAGTAGGAGGATTGAAAGAAAGTATAGAGAATTCAGAACAACAAGTAACTAATCTATATGATGTACAAACGAAAGCAAATCAACTCTTACCTGTAGCATCTAGCTTCTTGACAACATTGTCAAATGGATTTACAAAATTGCAAACTACTGTAGACAATCAGTTAGTTTCTGGAAGTCAGTCAATTGAAAAAGGAGTTGTAAACTACACTAAGGGACTGGATACTATTTCTATAGGTGCTAATAAACTAAGTGAAAAGAATGAAAATTTAACGACTAGTCTAGATCAATTAGTTTCTGGATCAAGTAAGTTGACAGAAAATACATCAACATTGACAGCTGGAGTAGATGCGTTAGCTGGAAAAACTCCAGAATTAGTATCAGGTATAGAAAGTTTGTCATCTGGTTCTGCTCAATTGAATAATAAGAGTCCAGAGCTAATAGCAGGTCTCACTAAATTACAATTTGGCTCTGGTCAATTAACAGATAAATCAACACAGTTACTTTCTGCAGCATCTCAACTGGGAAGTGGCGCTATGAAGATTGCAGATGGTGCTGGAAAACTAGCAGATGGTGGAACAACTTTGACCTCTAGTCTTGAAGATTTACAGACAGGAGTTGATTCATTAGGGCAAGGATTAGGCAATGCTAACAATCAACTTAAATCAGCATCAACAGAATCTGAAAATGCAGAAACATTATCTGATCCTCTAGTTCTCTCAAAAACAGACAATGACCAAGTTCCTGTAAATGGGATTGCCATGGCTCCTTATATGATATCAGTTGCTCTTTTTGTTGCTGCTATATCTACTAATATGATTTTTGCTAAGTTGCCTTCTGGACGTCATCCAGAGAGTCGTTGGGCTTGGTTGAAGTCTCGTTCTGAAATAAATGGGATTATAGCTGTCTTAGCAGGTGTTTTAGTTTATGGAGGTGTCCATCTTATTGGATTGACTGCGAACCATGAGATGAGGACCTTGATTCTAATTATAATCACAAGTTTAGCTTTCATGTCTATGGTGACAGCTTTAACAACTTGGAATAGCCGTATAGGAGCTTTCTTCTCTCTTATTTTACTTTTATTACAGTTAGCATCAAGTGCAGGGACTTATCCACTTGCTTTGACAAATGATTTCTTTAAAGGTGTCAATCCATGGTTACCAATGAGTTACTCGGTATCAGGCTTACGACAAACAATCTCTATGACAGGAAATATTCATCATCAAGTGATTTTCCTTATTATAACTCTAGCTTTCTTTACTGCTTTAGGTATGTTAGCTTATCAACCTAAGAAAATAGAAGAAGATTAAAAAGATTGGCCAAGGAATTGGTCAATCTTTTTCTGCCTTAGATAAATTTTGTCTGTGATTATAGATCCCAAAAAGAAGAAGGGCAGTTAGTGAGCAGGCTGCTCCAATAACAAAACCATTAGGGATAAAGGAAAGTGTAATGGTACCTTTTCCCTTTGGAACATCAACCTTCATAAAACCAGTTTGAGCCTGCTTGATTTCAAGTTTTTTCCCATCTTGGTATGCAGACCAACCTTTGTCATAAGGAATAGTGAAGAAAATAGAGGTATCTTGTTTTACTTCATATGTAGCAAAGACTTTATTTTTAGAGGTGGATACTTCTACAGGTTGTTCTTTAATCTTTTGGATTGCCTCAGTAAGAGCCTGAGTATCTAAACGATAGAAGGCTGGAGATTCAAATGATACCTGAGAATTTCCAGGGAAGCTAACACTGATATTGAAAGTTTTTTGTTCTTCAGTATAACCCAAATTAAAGAAGTTAAAGGTATTGTCAGTTGTAAAAGTCTTTTTTTCACCGTTGACAATGATGTCAACTTTCTTTTGCTTATCGTTTGTAAAATGAAGATTTGAAAAAGAGAGATAGACTTGACTATTTTGAGGAACCTCAATCTGATAATCAATTCTTGCATCCTCATTCGTAGAACTTGTGATGCTTGTTAAACCATCAGAATTATCTTTTTTATCATATGCTATTGGATAGAAATAATCTAAGTTGAGATTAGCGAGCTGGTTTATAAATAAAGCCTGATTATCCAGAGTATGATTATTAAAGTTTACATCGGTGTAAATAGATTGAGTGGCAAAAGCAATGGGTAAAGAGAGTTGATTTTTATATAAGGTTAAATGATCCTTTTGATAAATCTCTTGAAAGTCATACTTATCAAGTGAAGTTTCAGAAATATTGTACTGGATTCCAAATAAACTGTCTGCTAAAAGACTATTATTTGCATAACGGAGATTGAGGTTGGTTCCAGATGATTTGAATCCAAGTTTGTCCAAACTAGTGCTAGCTGAACGATTTCGTACAGACGAAAATTGAGAGATTCCATTGTAGTTAAATTTCATACTGTCATTTCCAGTCTGAATTTGCAGTTTTTCAGTACGTGTAAATGTATTGTCAATTTGGCTTAGAATGGATTCCATAGCGGTGATATCTTTATTATAGGCGCTACGAGAAGCAAAGGCCCATTCTTTAGCTATTCCTTCCATTTGAGATGAAGCATTTAAGCTTATCTCAGCTATTATAAATAAAGACAAAAGAATTGCAAATAGATTTACAGAGATAAATTTTCTAATGACTGCAAGAAGTAAAAGAGCATAAACTAGTAGAAATTCAAGAGTGAGTAGGATATTCAAATCAGTTAAAAAAGAATAGTGTGATTTAAAATAGACAGTAGCCAAAAATCCTGTTAGTACAAGAAAGAGTGAGATAAATAGATTCCAGAGCTTCAGTTCTTTCAGACGGTTTAAGACTTCTGCTGCAGTATAAATTAATAGAGTGGAAAAAATCCAAGCATAGCGATGTAAAAACATATTTGGGGTATGCATCCCTTGCCAAAATAAATCAAGTGCTTCTATGTAAAAGCTTATTATTAAAAAAGTGAAAAAAATTGCATAGGTAAGTTTCACGTGAAACCTTATGGATTTTATTGTGAAAAATAGAATGGTCAAAATAAAAGGAAGCAATCCAACAAAAATCATTGGTATAGATCCATACTTAGTTGTATCAAAAGATCCAATGAATTGTTTTGCGAAAATATCCAGATACCAACTACTGTCTGTCTTTAATTTTGTGATGGTAGTCAACTTCTCTCCATGAGTTTGTAAATCAAACAGTGTAGGAAGAGTCATAATCAAACTAGTCATTCCAGCTAAAAAGGAGGTAACAACAAAATCAAGAAAAGATGATTTTCGAGTTTTAAAGTCCCAAGAAATTTGGCAGAGATACCAGAAAATAAGAAACAATGCTGTCATATACCCAAAATAATAATTTTGAATAAATAAGATTGACAAACTTGTAAAGTATAGTAGGCGCTTCTTTTGTGTTATCAGTAGGTGTAAACCAGTTATAATTAAAGGAATCAAGATAAAAACATCTAGCCAGGTTTTTATCTCTAACTGACTGACAGTGAAGCTCATTAAAGCATAGGAAGTAGATAAAGCCAGTTTTAAAAATGTTGGGATATCTTTAAATAATCTATTCAAACTAAAGAAGGTTGACAGACCAATCAATCCAAATTTTAAGAGAGTGGTCAGATAAGCAGCATCTGGCATATTTGACAGATTAAAAAAGTAAACCAGGGGTGAAAGAAAACTACCTAAGTAATAACTAGATAGAGCATAGAAATTCAGTCCGAGGCCACTTGTAAAGGTGTAAAACAAACTGTCATTTCCATGTAAAATATTTCGTAAAGCTACATCAAAAATAACGTATTGATGGAAACCGTCTCCTAATAGTGGAGATGCATCGCTATTCCAGTAGATACCCTGAGATAGATATACTCCTAACATAATTACTAAAGGAATAATGAAAGAGACAAAATAGGTCCAATATGTTTTAAAAAATGATTTCATGTTACCTCGTAGAATGATAGAAAACTCAGTTGGTTAATCCAACTGAGTTTTGAAGTTATATTTAGTCTTTCCAAAGTTCTTTAACTTTTGCTTGTACTTCTGCATTTTCTAAGAATTCATCATAGGTTTCATCAATACGATCGATGACGCCATTCTTAGATAAAACAATGATATGGTTTGCCAAAGTTTGGATAAACTCGTGGTCATGACTGGCAAAGATGATTGATTCTTTAAAGTTTTTCAAACCATCGTTCAAGCTTGAAATAGATTCCAAATCTAAGTGATTAGTTGGATCATCAAGTACAAGGACATTTGATTTCAAGAGCATGAGTTTTGAAAGCATGACACGTACTTTTTCTCCCCCTGACAAGACGTTTACAGGTTTGTTAACTTCATCTCCAGAAAAGAGCATACGACCAAGGAAACCACGTAGGAAGGTATTGTCATCTTCTTCTTTACTTGCAAATTGACGCAACCAGTCAAGGATTGACTCTCCTCCTGCAAAATCAGCTGAGTTGTCTTTTGGCAAGTAAGAACGGCTAGTAGTAACTCCCCACTTGACAGTTCCTTCATAGTCGATGTCACCCATAATTGCACGAATTAATGCAGTCGTTTGAATGTCATTTTGTCCAATAAGAGCTGTCTTATCACCTGGACGCAAGATGAAACTAATATTGTCCAGGATAGTTTCACCATCAATCTTTACAGTTAGATTTTCTACTGTCAAGAGATCATTACCAATCTCACGTTCTGCTTTAAAGTTGATAAATGGATATTTACGACTAGATGGCACAATCTCTTCTAATTCAATCTTGTCAAGCATTTTTTTACGAGACGTTGCCTGTCTTGACTTAGAAGCGTTGGCAGAGAAGCGAGCAACGAATTCTTGCAATTGCTTAATTTTTTCTTCTGCCTTGGCATTACGGTCTGCTAGCAATTTAGCAGCGAGCTCAGAAGATTCTTTCCAGAAGTCATAGTTTCCGACATAGAGTTTGATTTTTCCAAAGTCAAGGTCGGCCATGTGGGTACATACTTTGTTTAAGAAGTGGCGGTCATGGGATACGACAATGACAGTATTGTCAAAGTCAATTAGGAAATCTTCTAACCAAGTAATGGATTGAATATCCAGACCGTTGGTTGGCTCGTCCAAGAGAAGAACATCTGGTTTACCAAAAAGTGCTTTAGCAAGGAGAACTTTCACTTTTTCACCATTGGCCAATTCGCTCATGTTTTGATAGTGCAATTCTTCTGGAATATTAAGATTTTGAAGTAGTTGAGACGCTTCACTCTCTGCCTCCCAACCTCCAAGTTCGGCAAATTCACCTTCGAGTTCGGCTGCACGAACACCATCTTCATCTGAAAAGTCTTCCTTCATATAAATAGCGTCTTTTTCTTTCATGATGTTGTAAAGTTTTTCATTTCCCATGATAACAACATCAATTGCACGTTCATCTTCATAGTCAAAGTGATTTTGACGAAGAACAGAGAGACGTTCATCTGGACCAAGAGAGATGTGACCAGTTGTAGGTTCGATATCACCAGCTAAAATTTTTAAAAAGGTTGATTTTCCGGCGCCATTAGCACCGATTAATCCATAAGTATTTCCTTCTGTAAATTTGATATTGACATCATCAAAAAGTTTGCGATCACTAAAACGTAGTGAAACATCAGATACTGTAAGCAATGTTTTTCTCCTATATGTGTAATATATTTATTCTACTAGAAAAGAGAGAAATATTCAAATTTTTGTTTGTCAATTTTATGTCAATTAAGTTTACAGGTTTGTTTACAAAGAGTTAGTTGTTTGATTTAAATAATTTTCTGTTATTTTAACAAAAAAATGCTATAATTGAAGAGACCATTTCGAAGGAGAAAAAAATGACGAAACCCATTATTTTAACAGGAGATCGCCCAACAGGAAAACTGCATATTGGACATTATGTTGGGAGTCTTAAAAATAGAGTATTACTGCAGGAAGAAGACAAGTATGAGATGTTTGTTTTTTTGGCGGACCAACAAGCCTTGACAGATCACGCCAAAGATCCTCAAACGATTGTAGAGTCTATTGGGAATGTTGCCTTGGATTATTTAGCAGTTGGATTGGATCCAAGCAAATCAACTATCTTTATTCAAAGCCAAATCCCAGAGTTGGCTGAACTATCTATGTACTATATGAATTTGGTGTCACTAGCCCGTTTGGAGCGCAATCCTACGGTGAAAACAGAGATTGCTCAGAAAGGGTTTGGAGAAAGTATTCCAACAGGGTTTTTGGTTTATCCAATTGCGCAAGCAGCAGATATTACTGCCTTCAAGGCTAATTATGTTCCTGTAGGGACAGATCAGAAACCAATGATTGAACAAACTCGTGAGATTGTTCGTTCCTTTAATAATGCATATAACTGTGATGTCTTAGTGGAGCCAGAAGGGATATATCCAGAAAATGAGAGAGCAGGACGGTTGCCTGGTCTAGATGGAAATGCTAAAATGTCTAAATCCCTTAATAATGGTATTTATCTAGCAGATGATGCGGATACTTTACGTAAAAAAGTCATGAGTATGTATACTGACCCGGATCATATTCGAGTGGAGGATCCAGGTAAGATTGAAGGAAACATGGTTTTCCATTATCTAGATGTGTTTGGTCGTCCAGAAGATGCTCAAGAAATTGCGGATATGAAAGAGCATTATCAACGTGGTGGTCTTGGTGATGTGAAGACGAAACGTTATCTACTTGAAATATTAGAACGCGAACTTGGTCCTATTCGTGAGCGCCGTATCGAATTTGCTAAGGATATGGGTGAAGTGCACAATATGCTTCAAAAAGGTAGTGAAAAAGCTCGCGAGGTTGCAGGGCAAACTCTGTCTGAGGTTAAGGGAGCAATGGGACTAAATTATTTTAAATAATAGATAAAATATAAATCGTAAAACTATCTCTTCCATAGAATAACAGGGATAGTTTTTTTATGTTTTCTGCTATAAATATAATTGACAAATTTCCATAGAATGGTATGATAGATACAATACAAAAAGAGTCAAGCTCAAAAAGAAAGAAAAGAGGAAACTTCAATGTCTAATTGGGACACTAAATTTTTGAAAAAAGGTTTTACCTTTGATGATGTATTGCTCATTCCAGCAGAAAGTCATGTGTTGCCTAATGATGCAGATTTAACAACAAAATTAGCAGATAATCTGACTTTAAATATCCCAATTATAACAGCCGCCATGGATACAGTCACAGAGAGTCAAATGGCCATTGCCATTGCTCGTGCAGGTGGTCTTGGAGTAATCCATAAAAATATGTCTATTGCGCAACAGGCAGATGAAGTTCGCAAGGTAAAACGTTCTGAAAATGGTGTCATTATTGATCCATTCTTTTTGACTCCAGAACACACGATTGCTGAAGCAGATGAACTAATGGGCCGTTACCGTATCAGTGGTGTCCCAGTAGTTGAAACACTTGAAAATCGTAAATTGGTTGGTATTCTAACCAACCGAGATCTTCGCTTTATTTCAGATTACAATCAGCCAATCTCAAACCATATGACTAGTGAAAATCTTGTTACTGCTCCTGTTGGTACAGATCTTGCAACAGCTGAGAGTATTCTTCAAGAACACCGTATTGAAAAACTTCCTTTGGTTGATGAAGAAGGTCGTCTTTCTGGTTTGATTACTATTAAAGATATTGAAAAAGTGATTGAATTTCCAAATGCAGCAAAAGATGAATTTGGTCGTCTTCTAGTTGCTGGTGCGGTGGGTGTCACTTCAGATACATTTGAACGTGCCGAAGCCCTTTTTGAAGCAGGTGCTGACGCAATTGTTATTGATACTGCACATGGTCACTCTGCTGGAGTTCTGCGTAAAATTGCTGAAATTCGTGTTCATTTCCCAGATCGTACTTTGATTGCAGGTAATATTGCAACTGCAGAAGGAGCGCGTGCTCTTTACGAAGCAGGTGTAGATGTTGTCAAAGTTGGAATTGGACCAGGTTCTATCTGTACCACTCGTGTGATTGCAGGTGTTGGTGTACCACAAGTTACAGCAATCTATGATGCAGCAGCAGTTGCGCGTGAATATGGCAAAACAATCATCGCTGATGGTGGAATCAAGTATTCTGGAGATATTGTTAAAGCACTTGCTGCAGGTGGAAATGCTGTTATGCTTGGATCAATGTTTGCTGGAACAGACGAAGCGCCAGGTGAAACGGAAATCTTCCAAGGACGTAAGTTTAAGACTTACCGTGGTATGGGATCAATCGCTGCAATGAAGAAAGGTTCAAGTGACCGTTATTTCCAAGGTTCTGTTAATGAAGCAAACAAACTCGTTCCAGAAGGAATTGAAGGTCGTGTTGCTTATAAAGGTGCTGTAGCTGATATCGTTTTCCAAATGATTGGTGGTATTCGCTCTGGTATGGGTTACTGTGGTGCAGCTAACCTTAAAGAACTACACGATAATGCTCAATTTATTGAAATGTCTGGGGCTGGTCTAAAAGAAAGCCATCCTCATGATGTACAAATCACTAATGAAGCACCAAACTATTCTATGTAAACAAAAAAGAACTCCTGAAAATGAACTGCACCCCAAAAGTTAGACAGAAAAAATCTAACTTTTGGGGTGTTTTATTATGAAATTGAGTTATGAAGA
>NZ_JBJUSE010000019.1:0-16025 GCF_046098135.1 Streptococcus sp. ST16
TATGGGACTTTTTTCTACAACAAAATAGGCTCCATAATCCCTATGGTGGTTTTACCCACTACAGAAATTATAGAGCCATTGTATCTTGTTAATAGTGGGATAATGGTTCAGTAATTATTTTTGCGTGATTTTCTAATCTTTTGACTTGTTTTTTGGTATAATATTACTTATTCACAATTTATTTTGATTATGAAAGTGTTGGTGTTTGATGTCTCGTTCGATTGATTTGCTTAAGAAACGCTACTTAGAAAATATAAAAGAGAAGCCGGATTTATTTGTGGGAATTGAGCTGGAGTATCCTGTTATAAATTTAGAGGGTAAGGCTTCGGATATTGAGGTTGTTAAGGATCTCTTTCGATATTTACCATCAGTTCTGGGTTTTACTATCGAAAAAGTGGATGACTTTGGGAATCCAATTCAGTTACTTGATCCAGTTAGCCAAGATACTGTCTTATTCGAAGTCTCCTATACAACTATCGAGTTTGCCTTTGGAAGGGCAGAATCTATCCAAGAGGTAGAAAAACGATTTAACTTCTATATGGGCATGATTCAGAAAAAGCTGGGTGAAGCGAATCATGCCATTATTGGTTCTGGAATACATCCATACTGGGAGAAGAACGAGAATCAACCAGTTGCTTATGCACGTTATCAGATGTTGATGGCTTATTTGAACTTAAGTAGAAGTAAGACTAATATAGATTTACACGATTATCCGCAATATGGTGCTTTTATCTGTGGCAGCCAAGTTCAATTGGATGTTTCAAAGTCTAACTATTTGCGTGTCATCAATGCATTTAACCAGATTGAAGCTGCCAAAGCCTTTTTATTTGCCAATTCTGAGTTTTCAGGGGAAGATTGGGATACCAAAATTTCGAGAGATATTTTTTGGGAAGAGTCTATGCATGGGATTTATCCAGAGAATGTAGGTGTCAATGCTAAACTCTTTAAAGATGAAGCTGATTTTTTTGACTATCTAAATCATTCTGCGATTTTTACAGCGGAGCGTGATGGTGAAACCTATTATTTTTATCCAATTCGAGCAAAAGATTACTTAGGAATCCCGGAAATTCATGCCTTCGCTCTTGATGGGGAAGAGATTCTTCTTTATCCTCAGGAGGAAGATTTCCAAACTCATCGTAGTTACCAGTACCAAGACTTAACGACTCGAGGGACTATCGAGTTTCGTAGTGTGTGTACGCAACCTCTAGATAGAACCTTTGCTTCAACAGCCTTTCACTTGGGCTTGTTGCTTCATTTAGACAAGTTAGAAGCTTACTTGCGAACTGCTCCATTTTTTACCACAGTTGGTCGTGATTACAAGTTTTTGAGACGACAATTTTCTAAAAAACAACTTACAGATGAGGAAGAAACTGCGATTGTTGAGTTTTCAAAAGCCTTACTCCTTCTAGCTGAGGAAGGTCTGGAGAAGAGAGGCAAGCAAGAAATGGCCTATTTACAGCCTTTGAGAGACAAATTGGGATTATAATTTTTGCTATAAAGCGAGAATTTTCTGAAAAATCATGATATAATGGAAGAGACTATAGATAAAGGATAGAGATTCATGACATTAGTTTATCAATCAACGCGTGATGCCAATAATACAGTAACTGCCAGCCAAGCTATTTTGCAAGGCTTGGCGACGGATGGTGGTCTATTTACACCGCTTACTTATCCAAAAGTAGATTTGGACTTTGACACATTAAAAGATGCTTCTTACCAAGAAGTGGCTAAATTAGTTTTGTCAGCATTTTTAGATGATTTTACGGCTGAGGAGTTGGACTACTGTATCAACAATGCCTACGATAGCAAGTTTGATACTCCAGCTATTGCGCCATTGGTGAAACTGGATGGGCAATACAACTTGGAACTGTTCCATGGTTCAACGATTGCCTTTAAGGATATGGCCTTGTCTATCTTGCCATACTTTATGACGACGGCCGCTAAAAAGCATGGTTTGGAGAACAAGATTGTCATTTTGACAGCGACATCGGGTGATACTGGAAAAGCTGCTATGGCAGGGTTTGCGGATGTGCCTGGAACTGAGATTATCGTCTTTTATCCAAAGGATGGTGTCAGTAAGGTACAAGAGTTGCAAATGACCACTCAGACTGGAGATAATACCCATGTTGTAGCCATTGATGGAAACTTTGACGATGCGCAAACTAACGTGAAGCACATGTTCAACGATGTGGAACTTCGTGAAAAACTGGCTGCTAATAAGCTACAGTTTTCATCAGCTAACTCTATGAATATTGGTCGTTTGGTACCACAGGTTGTTTACTATGTCTATGCCTACGCTCAGTTGGTCAAGTCTGGTGAGATTGTGGCTGGTGAAAAGGTCAATTTCACAGTACCAACAGGAAACTTTGGAAATATCTTGGCTGCCTTTTATGCCAAGCAAATTGGTCTGCCAGTTGGCAAATTGATCTGTGCTTCAAATGACAATAATGTTTTAACTGACTTCTTTAAAACACGTGTTTACGATAAGAAACGTGAGTTTAAGGTAACGACTAGTCCATCTATGGATATCTTGGTATCTTCAAACTTGGAGCGTTTGATTTTCCATCTTTTGGGGAATAATGCGGTTAAGACAACTGAACTCATGAATGCCTTGAATACACAAGGACAATATGAATTGACAGACTTTGATGCAGAGATTCTGGATCTCTTTGCAGCTGAATATGCGACTGAGGAAGAAACTGCGGCAGAAATTAAACGTGTTTATCAAACAGATGCCTACATCGAGGATCCCCACACGGCAGTTGCCTCAGCAGTTTATAGAAAATACCAAGCGGCTACTGGCGATGCGACTAAAACAGTGATTGCTTCAACAGCTAGTCCATACAAGTTCCCAGTGGTTGCAGTAGAAGCTGTAACAGGAAAAGCAGGCTTAACTGACTTTGAAGCCTTGGCTCAATTACATGACATTTCAGGAGTGGCAGTGCCACCAGCGGTTGATGGCCTTGAAACAGCTCCAGTTCGTCATAAAACAACAGTGGCAGCTGCTGACATGCAAGCAGCGGTTGAGGCTTATCTAGGACTTTAAGACAGAGAGAGTAAACTCGGTTGGGAAACCAACTGAGTTTCTTTTCATCAGGAGGAGAGATTGTTTAAGAAAAATAAAGACATTCTTAATATTGCATTGCCAGCTATGGGTGAAAACTTTTTACAGATGCTCATGGGGATGGTGGACAGTTACCTGGTCGCTCACTTGGGCTTAATCGCCATTTCAGGTGTTTCAGTAGCTGGCAATATTATCACGATTTACCAGGCGATTTTTATCGCTCTGGGAGCTGCTATCTCCAGTGTTATTTCAAAAAGTTTGGGGCAGAAAGATCAGTCCAAGTTGGCTTATCACGTGACAGAGGCTCTCAAGATAACCCTATTGCTGAGTGCACTTTTAGGCGCTTTATCCATCTTTGCTGGGCAAGAGATGATAGGACTCTTGGGGACGGAGAGGGATGTAGCTGAGAGTGGTGGACTCTACCTATCTTTGGTGGGTGGATCGATTGTTCTCTTGGGTTTGATGACCAGTCTGGGTGCCTTGATTCGTGCAACGCATAATCCGCGTCTACCTCTCTATATTAGTCTTTTATCCAATGCCTTGAATATTCTTTTTTCAAGTCTAGCTATTTTTATCCTTGATATGGGGATAGCGGGTGTTGCTTGGGGGACTATCTTGTCTCGTTTGGTTGGTCTTGGGATTTTGTGGTCACAATTAAAACTTCCTTATACGAAACCGACTTTTGGACTGGATAAAGATTTACTGACCTTGGCTTTGCCAGCAGCTGGAGAGCGGCTTATGATGAGGGCTGGAGATGTAGTTATCATTGCTTTGGTCGTTTCTTTTGGGACGGAGGCAGTAGCGGGAAATGCAATCGGGGAGGTTTTGACCCAGTTTAACTATATGCCTGCCTTTGGCGTCGCTACGGCAACGGTCATGCTGGTGGCTCGAGCAGTTGGAGAGGATAATTGGAAAAGAGTAGATAATTTGAGCAAACAAACCTTTTGGCTTTCCCTGCTTCTCATGTTGCCCTTAACTCTCAGTATCTATGCCTTAGGGACACCATTGACTCATCTCTATACGACCGATCCTGTAGCGGTCGAAGCGAGCGTTTTGGTGGCACTGTTCTCCCTACTAGGAACCCCCATGGCGACAGGGACAGTCATCTATACTGCAGTTTGGCAGGGTTTGGGGAATGCTCGACTTCCCTTTTATGCGACAAGTATAGGGATGTGGTGTATCCGCATAGGGACAGCTTATCTGATGGGTATTGTTCTTGGTTGGGGCTTGCCTGGTATTTGGGCAGGGACTCTTTTGGATAATGGTTTCCGTTGGTTATTTCTACGTTACCGTTACCAGCGTTATATGATGTTGAAAGGATAGAAGATGCAAAAAACAGCTTTTATTTGGGATTTAGACGGGACTTTATTGGATTCTTACGAAGCGATTTTATCAGGGATTGAGGAGACCTTTGCTCAGTTTTCTATTCCTTATGATAAGGAGAAAGTGAGAGAGTTTATCCTCAAGTATTCTGTGCAGGATTTACTTGTGCAGGTGTCAGAAGAGAGAAAACTGGATGTGGAAGTGCTCAATCAGGTGCGTGCCCAGAGTCTGGCTGAGAAGAATGCCCAGGTAGTCTTGATGCCATGTGCGCGTGAGGTGTTGAATTGGGCAGACCAAGTAGGGATTCGGAACTTTGTTTACACTCATAAAGGGGACAATGCTTTTACTATTCTAAAGGATCTGGGATTGGAATCCTATTTTACAGAGATTTTAACCAGTCAGAGTGGCTTTGAGCGCAAGCCTCATCCAGAAGCGGCTAACTATCTGCTAGACAAGTATCAGCTGGATCCTGAGAGCACCTATTATATAGGAGACCGGACTTTGGATGTGGAATTTGCCCAGAATAGCGGTATTCAAAGCATCAACTTTTTAGAATCTTCTTTTGAAGGCAATCACAGAATTCAAGAGTTAGCAGATATTCCTCATATTTTTGAGAGTAAGTAACGAGAAGATTGTGTCAGTTGTGTGACAGAGACCTAACAAACTGTTTCAAGTAATCGGGTTTGTTACAAGGAATAGACAGTTCTATTAAATAGGCCCGAGAGGGCTTTTTTTCTGCTTTTTTTGTGTTATGATAGACGGGTACTCATTTGAAAGGAATATGAACGAATGAAGAAAAGAATTATTTTTGCCTCAACAGTAGCCTTGTCATTTGCCCCAGTATTGGCAACTCAAGCGGAAGAAATTGCATGGACAGCACGTACCGTTGAGCAAATCCAAAATGACGTGACGAAAAACGAGAACAAAAACAGCTATACAGTTCAGTATGGTGATACTTTGAGCACCATTGCAGAAGCCTTGGGTGTAGATGTCACAGTTCTTGCAAATTTGAACAAAATCACCAATATGGACTTGATTTTCCCAGATACTGTCCTCACTACAACTGTCAATGAAGCAGAAGAAGTAACGGAAGTTGAGATCCAAACTCCTCAAGCAGATGCTAGTGAAGAAGTGACGACTGCGACAGCTGATTTGACAACCAACCAAGTAACAGTCGATGAACAAACAGTTCAAGTAGAAGACCTTTCTCAACCAATTGAGGAAGCTCCAACTGCAACAGAGACTGAAAAACCAGCAGAAGTAGCGCCAAGTTCAGAAGTTTCTGAGACAGCGACAGTTGTTGAAGAGACACCATCTACAGAAACACCTGTAGCTGAAGAAACAGCTGAAACGACTCCAGCGGAAGCACCAGTAGCAGAAACAACTCGCCCAGTTGAAGAAGAAGCTCCTCAAGCAGCGACTCCAGCTACCGAAGAAACGGCAGCTGCAACACCAGAAACTGAAACGCCTGCTGATACAACAGGAACAAGTGCATCAGAATCAACAACAAATTCTGACACTGCAACTTCGACTTATCAAGCAGAGCAAAGCCAAACTCCTTCAAGAACGTATGCTGCTTCAGCGGCTCCTGACTATGCAGGACTTGCTGTAGCCAAGTCTGAGAATGCTGGTCTTCAACCACAGACGGCAGCCTTTAAAGAAGAAGTAGCGAAATTGTTTGGAATTACATCCTTTAGTGGCTACCGTCCTGGTGACAGTGGTGATCATGGAAAAGGTTTGGCCATTGACTTTATGGTTCCAGTGAGTTCAGCACTCGGTGATCAAATCGCGGAATACGCGGTTCAAAATATGGCTAGCCGTGGTATCAACTACATCATCTGGAAACAACGTTTCTACGCTCCATACGATAGTAAATATGGACCTGCCTACACTTGGAATCAAATGCCAGACCGTGGTAGTGTGACCGAAAACCACTATGACCACGTTCACGTATCAATGAACTAATAGAAAAAGAAGCTGCAAACTCACAAGGTTTGAGGCTTCTTTTTGTGTGCGGGTAAGAAATAGATACGTTTATTAAATCTTGGTTTTATATTATAAGTGCACAATAAAAAGCTCATAAAATGTTCTAGTAAAATTGATTTGAACGAACTAATTATGAAAGGAAATATTATGAGCTATCACCATCCTAGCATAGGAGAAAATGATGAAGTGCTTTTGTTTACCATACGTAAGGTTTAGGTTTCTCTCAGTTATTTTAAATGATTTACTAAATCTCTTTCTTGAAAAGAGAAGCGACAAGATTTTCGATAGATAGTTGAAGTTGGGAGATGTTATTTTTTGACAATTTCTGTAAGAGAAATTTTTTCGATTAGGGGGGGGGTGAGTGCGTTCTTTTTAATCAGATTTGTTATCTAGGAGGCTTTTTCATAGCTAGAATATCAGAATATAGGCCATACGTTTACAACCTTTTCTGGAGTAGCAGGAGAAGTTAGCTTTTTGACTTATCCAAGGAAATGGAGATTTTTTCCGTAAAGAGACGGCAAAATGATATTAGTATCTTATTTTTGGTCATCCTTTACTATTTTGGATGGGTCTCAGACGTCCCATTTCGAATTGATTTGGTAGCCATTCTGTATAGATTATACAGAATATTTACACATTTAGAGTTTCAATCAAAATGCTTGACAAACCCCCGGGGGGGATAGTATAATTACTAATTAGATATATAATGGATTTATTTGGGTGTATATATGAATATAAGTTTAAAGGAATTAAGAAAGCTTAAAAGAGTTGACTTAATGGAATTGTTAGTATCGCAAGCAGAGGAAATTGAGCATTTACAACATCGAGTGTTAGAACTAGAGGATCAGCTCAATGATAGGAATATTTTAATAGCTAAGGCGGGATCAATTGCAGAGGCGTCTTTAGAAATCAATAAGATTTTCGAAGTAGCACAGAAAACTGCAGATCAATATCTTAAGAATATCCATCGATTAGCTGAACAGCAAAATAAAAATGAAAAAAATTATGTGGAGTAGTTTCGTTCATGTCAATAGAATCTAAAAAGTTGAAGTGGTCAGATTTGCCTGAGGCTTCTGAACTTTCCCAGGCTCTTGAACAAGAAAAATACCGAGAACGCTATTTAAAAACATTGAAAAGCACAGTTTCTACATTAGTAGTTGTAGCAGCCATTGCAATCTTAACAGCGACTCTATGGTTACCAGTCTTGCAGATATATGGGAACTCGATGACCCCAAATCTTGAATCTGGAGATATGGTAGTTTCGGTTAGCGCACAAAAACTGAGACAAGGGGATGTCGTCGCTTTTTATTACAATAATAAAGTTTTAGTGAAGCGCGTGATTGCAACCGAGGGACAATGGGTTGATATTGATAGTCAAGGAACTGTCAGTGTGGATGGTCAAAAGCTTGGGGAACCATACCTCGCAGATAATGAAAAAGATCTAGGTGATACTAATATTCAATTACCCTACCAGGTTCCTGAGGGAAAATTTTTTGTGATGGGAGATCATAGAAGTGCCTCTATTGATTCACGTAACACGGCTATTGGATCGATTGGTAATGAACAAATCGTTGGACGCCTTGTTCTACGCGTCTGGCCTCTAAATCGTATACAATGGGTTAAATAGAGAGGAGAGTTATGAAAACAGTATTTGAAAAAATGGCATCACGTATTCGACAACGAATGAGAGAAAGTCTGTGGGCCCGAATCAGTATGGTCTTATCGGTCGTTGTTGTATTTTGTACGACCTATGTGCTGATTTTGCCAGCTCTGACCTTGACTTCCGATTCTAGTAGCTCTATTATTCAAACGGAAGATACTATTACAGCAGTAACCTCTGATTCCTCTAAAGAGAGCACAGAGGCTACTCAACAAGATAAAAAACAAGAACCACAGGTATCGGGAAGTACACCTTCTACATCGAAAACATTATCGTCTGATTCTCATTCATCGAAAGCAGGTAGTCAAAAGGCGGAAACTGAAAATGTTACAGTTAAGGTTGACTATGAGGTAGATACATTTTCGGAAAGTGTAACCTTGAGGGTCAAACATGTCACAGATACGGCAGCCATAGATGCGAAACTAAGTGACATTCTTAAGGATCGTAATCGAATATTGACTTCTTCCTATACTTATGATATTTCCTTTATCAATAATCAAGGGAAAGAAGTAGAGCCTAGTAAGGAAGTTAAGGTTTCCCTCGCTTTTAAGGATGCGGTTGAAGCGTCAACCATTCAAGAAGGTTGGAAACTTTATCATTTTAAAAACAATGATGTCAATCAAGTTGAAGATTTGACAGATAGTCATACAACAAATATTCAAGAGACAGATAAAGCTGTTTCCGTTGTAGAGTTTATGTCTGACACATTTTCGCAATATACAATCGCAGGAACTAGTTACGAGGATTTTTCTACTTATATAACGTCAGGTAACTATAAAGGGAAACCAGTTGAGTATATTTCGGGCAATACAAGAACCTTAACGTCGGAGCTAGAACTCAAATATAGTATTCCTAAATCACAATTAGCACAAAAGAAAAGCTACGCGATTCCATTACCTGCTGATACGACTTGGTCAAATGTGAATGAAAACCAAGATTATACTGGTAAAGATGGAAATCGTGATGCCTTCAAATATCGTTTTGTTCAAGAAAATGGTAAGAAGTACATTGTTATCAATTTTTTGGATAGTTATGTTAATCAAGCACATGAGAGTGTTTCGGGGGATTTGACCTATACTGCAACAATCGGTCAAACCCATCGAAAAGAGAATGGCAATTACGAAATTCCCTTTACAAATAAGGTCACGATTACGGTTCCTTCAGATAAAATCGACAAGAAAGAAGAACCCCAGCAGTCTGATCATGATGTTCAAAGCCAGAAAATTGGGGCAGTTACCTATAATGGGGACGAAGCTTATCTAGATTATACGGTTACTGTCTGGTCTGAAAAAGGAACGAAAGGTCAAGTTAAAATTAATGACTATCTTAATGCAAAAGGATTAACCATTGGAGAACTCCAAAATCTTACTATCAAGAAAGCGGGTTACCAATACTGGGGAGGAACGGAGACGGACCAGGTTGGTGAGCAACCTCTATCAGTGCAACCAGTTAAGTCAGGCACATCTTTTGAACTGACACTTCCAAAACTAGAAGCGAAACAGAAGTATACGATTAAATATCGATATAAAGTAACCGGCATCCCAGCAGGTAAAGCTATGTCCGTTTCGAATGGGGTTGATGTTGAGACACCCGACATTCCTAAAAAACACAGTGATAGCTACCTTAGTATTTTTAGGAATAAAATTGGCAAGACCGGTCAGTATGACGAAAAGTCAAATAAAATTAAGTGGACTATCACAGTCAATGAAAATCAGAATGATATTGCTGGTGCAGAACTAAAAGATGAGATGATTGCGAAATCAAGTGATGTCGCTATTACACCAAGTAATGGGGCCACTAAAACCAATACTGGCTACAAATTTTCAGCAACAGATGGTGGTAAAAATACTAATAAGTATGTAATCACCTATACAACGGATGCTGGTGAAAAATCTAATAGCTGGGCTGGTTCTGCAAAATCGATTTCTAATACAGCAACAATCACTGATAATGGAGAAGATTCCAGCGCTACAGCAACAGTACCCGGTGGTAACGGCAATACCGGAGGGCTAGAAAAAAGTTTTGTAGAGATGAAGCCGACGGGAGACTCTGATGTCAAAGAGTTGACATGGAAGTCTATCATCAAAGTACCCGGAGATAGAAAAATTCCAAAAAATGCGGAGTTTGAGGACCTTCTTAAAGGACCGAACTATACTAATAGCGGGGAACATTACTTTACAAAAGCTCAACTAGATGCTGTTTATAAAAAGTTGATTACTGCATTAGGTGGTGCAGATAAGTTTGAGTTTTCTGTTTGGGAATCAAATAACTCAACCTGGCAGTATACACCTTACAATCAAGCTGATTCAAATAAGACGTATAGTCAATTTAAGTTCAAACTGCTAAAAGATTATACTGGTTCAGATATTTCTTTTGATTACCAATCGACAATCAATAAATCAAAGGCTACTCAATTTAGCAATACAATAAGCGGTGGTGGTTTCAATAAGGAAGCCAACTATAAGTATGAAGAAAATGGTAAAGTCTTTAAACTAGATGGAAATAATCTAGTGTGGGATGGTAAAGAGAATGAGTATGACAGCAAAGATACTGAACATACCATTCAACAAAATGGCTTAATCAGTTGGGTCATTAAGGTTAAATTGAGCGACGATACACAGTCTGTAACTTTGACAGATACCCCGCCAGCAGGATTGACCTTATCCAAATTTAGCTATGGTGCTTCTACTTATGGTATTAATGCCAGTGACTTCTCTATTTCAGATGGGAAAATCACATGGTCAAATCAATGGTATCGTCCTTTTGGAAATGATCTCGATGTGACTGGAACGGTGGATGCTAGTGGTATTATCAATGTAACGTTTACAGCTAAAAATGGTAAAAAATTAAAAGAGCTTTTGAATAATACCGGCACACTTTATGCCAAATTTGAATTTAAGACAGATGCAAAACCTTTTGATGACTCTATCACAAAGAACTATAAGAATAAAGTTTCTGCTAAGATAGATGGAAAGCCTGCTGGTGAAGATGATCATACACAGAAAATTACTGTTGAACCAGGCAGAAAGATTTCAAAAGGTGGAACATGGAGCAATGATAATCGTGAAATTAGCTATAAGCTAGATATTAATCCTGAGGCACAGGATCTAGCAGCGGGTAAATCAAGCTATACCTTGGTTGATACGCTTGAATACCGTGAGGACCTTTTGACAAATGTAAGCTATGACTTGAAACAGGAGTCTGTTAAATTGTATGACTCAAATCATCAAGAGATAGACAAGAGTGAATGGTCCTGGACTGTTAAAAAGGTTAAGGATGCTACAGGGGTTCATCGCAGTATAATAACACTACAGGTTCCAAACCATAAGAAGCTGCACTTAGAGTACAGCTATGCTGTGTCAAGTGATATCGCTGAAAATGATACGAAGAATCTTACTGTAAAAAATACTGCGGAAATCAATGGGTTAAAAACAGGTCAAACAGAAACAACGACCCACTATAATTGGCAGAAAACGTCTACTAGTGCAACAGCAAATACTTTGAAATCATTTAAGATTACAAAGATTGATACGACCAACTTTGCTACAGCTCTAGCAGATGCCACATTTGAAATTCGAGAAAATGTGACAGATAAAAAGGTAGCAACTTACAAAACATCAAGTGATGGGACGTTTTACATTACGAAGTCTAATAAGGAGGCTCAAGAAAAAGAAGGAGAACTTTTAGAGGACAAGCTTTACTATGCTGTTGAAGTCAAGGCTCCTTCTGGCTACGAGTTACCAGCTAACCCCAAACGCTATTATTTCTATTTTTCTAATACAGCTACCCTACCTTCGAATATAGGTAGTCTTGTGATTAGTACTCAAGAGGTAACTAATCTTGCTAAACAAAGCAGACAAGAATATGTTGAAAATACAAAGACACCACCAACGCCACAAACAACATCAATTACAGTTGAGAAAAAGTGGAAGAATGCTGATGGTAGCGAAGCTCAACGTGTATCTGGTAAAATCACTGTTAGTCTTTATCGTGTTTCAAATATCGAATCAGCTCCTGTCAAAATTAAGGAGAAAGAAATTAGCTACGACGGAAGTAAGTGGCAAACGATATTTGAAAATCTACCGACTACGGGGGAAAATGGAGAAACCTTTACTTATTATGTAGAGGAGAGCAAGGTAACTGGTTACACAGCTAGTTATTCAAATGGTACTCGGGTATCTGAAACGGCTACTGATATGGCTATTTCGAAAGGGACTATCACGATTACCAATAAAGCACAGAAGACCTATCAACTACCTGAGACAGGAGGTGAGGGAATAGCTACTATCATGCTTGTGGGGGCAAGCCTAGTTATGCTTTCTGTATTTGCTGTAGGCTTCAAAGTCTATAGACAAATCCGCTAAAAATGAAACGGTAAAGGTGGTGAGGTCTATAAATAGATAATGTCACATTGTTGTATATTAATTATTGCGTTTGAGGCGCACACATGTTATAAAAAATAAAAAAAGGAGATACATACATAACATGAAAAAACTGAAATTTATCTTAGCGGCGATTGTTGCTGTAGTTTCAACCTTTGTAGGGGGGACAGTAAAGGCTGCTGATAATTACACGATTACGATTAATAATCCGGTTTCGGGTCATACTTATGAAGCTTATCAGATTTTCAAGGGTGACTTGAATGATAGTACGTTGTCTAATATTCAATGGGGATCAAATATCTCAGAGATTGGAAAGACGACATTGGGAGCTGCGACTACTAAAGCTGAAGAACTATCTAAAGTAGCAAATAACTCAACAGCAGCTAGAAACTTTGCTACCGAAGTGAGTAAGTATTTAGAAGGTAACCCTGCTGGAACAGGGACAACTATTACTGGCCTTACCGCGGGTTACTACCTCATTAAGGATAAAGATGATGCTACATCTGCCTACATCCTTGAGGTAGTCAAGAATGTTACTGTAACACCTAAAGTTGGAACACCAACTGTTCAGAAAAAGGTGAAAGATACGAATGATACAACTGGTGTAACGACCGATTGGCAAGATTCGGCTGACTATGACATCAATGATGATGTACCTTTCCAATTGACTGCAACTTTACCAGCAAACTATGATTCATATAATTCATACTACTTGAACTTTGAGGATGAGCTGTCATCTGGGTTGACTTATAATAATGACGCTAAGGTTTATGTGGTAAATGGAACTGAACGTAAGGAAGTTACTAACTATTTCTTTGCAGGTTCTGATAATGGTAAATTATCATTTGCAATTCAAGATTTGAAACAGATTTCAATTAATGGTACTGCAACTATCAATAAAGATTCTAAAATCGTTGTTGAATATTCAGCTAAATTAAACAGCAATGCAGTGATTGGTTCTCAAGGGAATCCTAACTCAGTTATCTTGAAATATTCGAATAACCCTAATCACTCAGGTGATGGAAATCAAAAACCAACAATACCGCCAACAACACCACCAACAACACCGCCAACACCACCAGAAACACCAGGTAAGACACCAAAAGATACAGTTATTGTATTTACTTATAAGACTGTAGTTAATAAGGTGGATCAAAATGGAGCTGCCTTAAAAGGTGCAGAATTTAAATTATTTAAAAAGATGCAAGATGGTTCGTTAAAAGAGATTGCAACTGAAGCTCCAATCACATCGGATACTACAAGCTTTGGGTTTAAAGGTT
Source organism: Streptococcus sp. ST16 (assembly GCF_046098135.1). NCBI lineage: Bacteria > Bacillati > Bacillota > Bacilli > Lactobacillales > Streptococcaceae > Streptococcus > Streptococcus sp. ST16. The sequence goes on from NZ_JBJUSE010000019.1 coordinate 13,696, forward strand.
TAGATGATGGGGATTATATTCTTAAAGAAACTAAGACTCCAGCTGGTTATAACACAATCAAAGACATCACTTTTACTGTTACAGCGGAACATGATGTTTTAGCTGATCAACCTAAATTAACAAATCTTTCAGGTGTCGCTGCTTCTGGTCAAATTACTTTCACTGCAGATAAAGATGCAGGTTCATTGACTACGCAAGTTGAAAATAAAAAGGGATCAATTCTCCCTTCAACTGGTAGCATTGGTACGACTGTTCTTTATGTAGCGGGTTCTGTACTTGTTGTAGCAGCAGGTATCCTACTTGTTACAAAAAAACGTATGAAAAACTAATATTTAATGTTTCTTGAATAGGGGGTCGGAGATGGGAGACTATCTCCGTTCTTCCTTTCTAAATGATTTTAAATTCGATAAGATAAGGAGACCTTTTTGACTTATGATTGACAAAATAAAAGAAAATGCCATCACGATAATATTGGTCTTCCTTTTATTCCTTGGAGTCTCTATGTTGTCGTATCCGACAATAAGTGACTACTGGAATTCATTTCATCAGTCTAAAGCAGTAGCTGGATACGTGGAAAAAGTGGCAGATTTGAAAGAGAATGATTATAAGAAAATGCTGGCAGATGCCCATGAATATAATCAGAACTTAGACAAAGATGTGATTCCAGATTTAGATATTCCTTCGTCTCATGAAGAAATTTACAATCAAACGCTTGATGTGACAGGCACTGGAATCATGGCTTATGTTGAAATTCCAAAATTAAATACAACGATGCCTATCTACCATGGAACAGACGATACTATTCTACAGGTAGCTATCGGTCATATTCCAGGGACCTCTCTTCCCGTAGGAGGGATTGGAACTCACTCCGTTATTTCAGGACATCGTGGTTTACCATCTGCAAAACTTTTTACGGATATTGATCAGTTAGTGGAGGGGGATACTTTTCTTATTCAAGTACTGAATGAGACACTGACTTATGAGGTCGACCAGATTGTAACAGTAACGCCAGATGATGTTTCTGCTCTAGCTATTGATCCAAATCAAGATTATGTGACCTTGGTCACCTGTACACCTTATGGAGTAAATACTCATCGATTGCTTGTTAGAGGGCATCGTATAGCAAATGCTACGAAACCTGCACGTGTGACGGCAGAGGCGACGCAGTTAAAACCGGTATTGGTTGCTCCAGCTATTGTGTTGGTCTGTTTACTTGTTTTATGGTTGATAAGAATAGCTTATCGAATAATTGTTCAACATATGAAATAATACTATGTTAGTAAAACGGCTAGAAAATCTGGCCGTTTTTGTTTATCTTCAAAATAGATTGAGATCATATATTCAAAACACGAGTATATTTCTTGATTTATTTTTTGGTCTATAGCATACTTGATAAGTCAATCATTGATTAATCAACTTTATAGGAGAAAGATTTATGGTAGCAATCCAAGATTTACTGTATCAACTACGGTTGGCAGATCAGTCTATGACACAACTATTCGAACGCCAATTGGGGATTAGTCTGACTCGTTATCAAATCTTATGTTTCTTAATCGATCAGTCTCCGTGTAATCAAACAGCGGTTCAGGAGCGTTTGAAGATTGATCAGGCTGCCTTGACACGGCACTTTAAAATTTTGGAAAAGGAAGGTTTGGTTAACCGACGTCGGAATCCTGAAAATCAGAGGGAGGTTTTGGTGGAAGTGACAGACTTTGCGAGAGAACAACTAATAACAAACTCTCCCCAACACCATATAAACGTAAAGAGTCAGATGGAGAGTGTACTTACAAAAGGAGAGCGAGAAGAGTTCAGTCGCTTGTTAGAAAAGTTGATATCTGGCTTAGAAGAGATAGAAATTTAAGGAGAAGAATATGTCTATTTTTACAATTATTTTAGCAACTATCGTTGCTTTGGAGCATTTTTACATTTTTTATTTGGAAAGTGTGGCTACGCAATCAGACACTACTAGTCGCGTCTTTAATGTGGATAAGGAAGAACTGGCTCGTCCTTCGGTGAGTTCACTGTTTAAAAATCAAGGGATTTATAATGCTTTGATAGGTGTGTTTCTCTTGTACGGGATTTATTTCTCACAAAATTTGGAAATTGTTACCATCTTTGTTTTATTTGTGTTTGGTGCAGCGACCTATGGTTCTCTAACAGCAGACAAGAAGATTATTCTGAAGCAAGGTGGGCCTGCTATTTTGACTCTGCTGAGTATTTTGCTTTTGAAATAAGAAACCCAGCGGCTTTCAGTGTACTGACCCCAAAAAGTTAGACAAATAATTTAAGTGAAGGATTTAGTTCTGTATTGCACAGGACTAAGTCCTTTT
>NZ_JBJUSE010000001.1:0-342697 GCF_046098135.1 Streptococcus sp. ST16
TATACGGATGTGACAGAATTTGCCATTCCAAATAGCACACAGAAACTCTATTTATCGCCTGTTTTAGATGGCTTTAACAGTGAAATTATTGCTTATCATCTTTCTACTTCGCCCAACTTAGAGCAAGTAAAAACGATGTTGGAACAGGCATTTACAGAGAAACACTATGAAAATACCATTTTACACAGCGACCAGGGCTGGCAATACCAACACGATTCTTATCATCGGTTCCTAGAGAGCAAGGGAATTCAAGCATCCATGTCACGCAAGGGCAACAGCCCAGATAACGGCATGATGGAGTCCTTCTTTGGCATTCTGAAATCGGAGATGTTTTATGGTTATGAGAAGACGTTTCAGTCGCTTAACCAATTGGAACAAGCTATTGTAGACTATATTGATTACTACAACAATAAACGAATTAAGATAAAACTAAAAGGACTTAGTCCTGTGCAATACAGAACTAAATCCTTCACTTAAATTATTTGTCTAACTTTTTGGGGTCAGTACATTCCTCTGGCCTTTTTTAGATATAGGAGTAAAAGAAAGACCCAGCATTTAATACTGGGTTGGTAATCATTTTACCATCATCAATTCGACAATCATTGCTATGTAGATGATTAAGGTAAGGAGAAAACCAGCTCTCCAGAAGAATTTGATAAATTTAGGGTAATAAAAACTTCTTTTTTTGAGAAGGAAAAAGACTACAAGGAGGATTGCTAGGAGAGAAAGTGCGACTCCAAGTCGTGGTAGAAAGTTGTGGGTAAAGGCTTTAGCAGTAATCAGATAGTACTCGAATACCAAAAGTGGAAAAGCTAGATCCGCGAAATTAAATCCTATTTTCCTAAGTCCGAAAAGCTTGGTGACAATAAAGCAAACCACCAAGGTTAATATCAATAATAAAATAGATGCTATTTTCATTAAAATCATACCCATATTGTATCATAAAAAAACGCTAAAGGAAATGAGAAACAAGGGAATTTGTTGGAAAGTCAGGCTTTTGAGATTGTGGGTGTTTTTTGTTATAATGAAAGTTATGAAATCTTATAATACCTTGAATGATTATTATCGAAAACTTTTTGGAGAAAAGACTTTCAAAGTTCCTATTGATGCGGGATTTGACTGTCCCAATCGGGATGGAACTGTAGCTCATGGTGGTTGTACTTTTTGTACAGTTTCTGGTTCTGGAGATGCTATCGTGGCACCAGATGCCCCTATCCGTGAGCAATTTTATAAGGAAATTGACTTTATGCACCGCAAATGGCCAGATGTTAAAAAATATCTAGTTTATTTCCAAAACTTTACCAACACCCATGAAAAGGTGGAAGTGATTCGGGAACGCTATGAGCAGGCTATCAACGAGCCAGGTGTAGTAGGAATCAATATTGGAACGCGGCCAGACTGTCTGCCAGACGAAACCATCGAATATTTGGCTGAGTTATCGGAACGCATGCATGTGACGGTAGAATTGGGCTTGCAGACCACCTTTGAAGTAACATCTGACCTGATTAACCGTGCTCATTCCTATGAATTGTATGTTGAAACAGTAAAACGCTTGAGGAAATATCCCAAGATTGAGATTGTTTCCCATTTGATCAATGGTTTGCCCGGTGAGACTCATGAGATGATGGTCGAAAATGTCCGCCGCTGCGTCACGGATAATGATATACAAGGTATTAAGCTGCACTTGCTTCACCTCATGACCAATACACGGATGCAGCGAGATTACCACGAAGGACGCTTGCAACTGATGAGTCAGGATGAGTATGTTAAGGTCATTTGTGACCAACTGGAAATCATTCCCAAGCATATTGTCATCCACCGAATCACGGGAGATGCGCCTAGAGATATGCTGATTGGTCCCATGTGGAGCCTCAAAAAATGGGAAGTGCTAAATGCTATTGAAACTGAGATGCGCCGTCGTGGAAGTGTGCAAGGATGCAAGGCTGTAAAACAGGAGTTTAAAAATGAAAAGACCACTTGAGATGGCACATGATTTTTTGGCTGAAGTTGTAACAAAAGAGGATATTGTAGTGGATGCGACCATGGGCAATGGCCATGATACCCTTTTTCTAGCCAAGCTAGCCAAGCAAGTCTATGCCTTTGATATCCAAGAGCAGGCTTTGGAGAAGACGCAAGAGCGTTTGGATCAGGCTGGAATGACAAATGCCCAGTTAATCTTGCAAGGTCATGAGACACTAGACCAGTTTGTGACAGAAGCTAAGGCAGGGATTTTTAATCTTGGTTATCTGCCTTCTGCTGACAAATCCGTCATCACACAACCTCAGACTACCATTGAAGCCTTAGAAAAGTTGTGTCATTTGCTTGTCAAAGGAGGACGGATTGCTATCATGATCTACTATGGTCATGAAGGAGGAGACACCGAGAGGGATGCTGTGTTGGATTTTGTTAGCCAGTTGAACCAACAAGAGTATACAGCTGTTATTTATCGAACTCTCAACCAAGTTAACAATCCACCGTTTTTAGTTATGATTGAAAAATTAGAAAGGTATAGACATGGATAAACAATACCTTCGTGAGAAATTAGAGGCCATGCGCCAAAATTTTGTCGAGTCAACGCATCACGAGCGAGCAGTCGGAGTGCTCGACGAAGCACATATGAGCAAGAAAATGCTTAAAATCAAGAAAAAATTAGTTGCTCTTGAAATGGAACGATGCCAGAAAAAAATTGAGCACAAAGACTGTTCCAAGATTGATCAGAAAATCCAAGAGCAAAAGGAGATTTTTGAATCTTGTTGTAAAAAAGATTAAGGAGAAATTGTGTGGAATTACTCATTTACTTGATTCTATTTTTATTTGTCTTAATCATTTCAACTACGACTAATAAACTTCTCCCATTTTTACCCCTTCCTCTTGTGCAAATCCTTTTGGGGATTGGGATTGGCTTATTTGTTCCCGATGCGGACTTTCATCTCAATACAGAACTGTTTCTAGCCATGGTTATTGGTCCCTTACTTTTCCGGGAGGCAGAAGAAGCAGATATTACGTCCATTTTGAAACACTGGCGGATTGTCGTCTTTCTGATTTTTCCTGTGATTTTTATCTCGACCTTAAGCTTAGGGAGCATGGCTCACTTCCTTTGGCTTACTCTTCCTTTGGCGGCCTGTTTAGCAGTTGGAGCGGCACTTGGCCCAACAGATTTGGTTGCCTTTGCCTCTCTTTCTGAACGTTTCCGTTTTCCCAAACGGGTTTCCAATATCCTAAAAGGAGAAGGGCTCTTAAATGATGCTTCTGGTTTGGTTGCCTTTCAGATGGCTCTGGCTGCTTGGACAACAGGAACCTTTTCTCTCAGCCAAGCAGGAACTTCCCTAGCACTTTCTATCCTTGGTGGTTTTGTAGTCGGTTTTGTGACGGCTATGGTCAATCGTTTCTTGCATACCTTTTTACTGAGTGTGCGAGCGATAGATATAGCCAGCGAACTATTGCTAGAGCTAAGTTTACCACTCATGACCTTTTTTATCGCAGAAGAGTTTCATGTTTCAGGGATTATCGCAGTAGTGGTTGCAGGTATTTTGAAGGCCAGTCGCTTTAAGAAAATTACGCTCCTTGAGGCCCAGGTAGACACCGTGACGGAGACCGTCTGGCACACCGTGACCTTTATGCTAAATGGATCAGTCTTTGTTATCTTGGGAATGGAGTTAGAGTTGATTGCGGAGCCAATTTTGTCTAATCCTCTCTACAATCCCCTTCTTTTACTGCTTTCAGTTGTCGTTCTGACCTTCTTGCTTTTTGCGATCCGCTTTGTCATGATTGCTGGTTTTTACTTTGTGAGGACGCGTCGACTCAAGAAAAAAATTCATAAGTACATGAAAGATATGCTTCTTTTGACCTTCTCTGGTGTCAAAGGGACAGTATCTATCGCGACCATTCTCCTCATACCAAGTCATTTGGAGCAGGAATATCCTTTGCTGCTCTTCTTAGTAGCAGGCGTTACACTATTGAGCTTTCTAACAGGTTTATTGGTCCTCCCTCACTTATCTGAGGAACAAGAGGAAAGCAAGGACCATTTGATGCATATTGCGATTCTGAATGACGTAGCTGCAGAATTAGAAAAAGAGCTGGACCATCACAAGAACAAACTTCCTCTTTATGCAGCTATTGATAACTATCATGGTCGGATTGAAAACCTCATCCTTAGTCTGGAAAATAAGAGAGTCCAAGAGGACTGGGAGTCCCTCAAACTTCTTATCTTGAGTATTGAGAGTGATGGTTTAGAGCAAGCCTACGAGGAAAATAGAATCAGTGAGCGTGGCTATCGAGTTTACCAACGTTACCTAAAAAACATGGAGCAGAGTATCAATCGGAATTTCGCTTCTAGAGTGACTTATTATTTCCTAGTTTCCTTACGGATACTGCGCTTTCTACTCCATGAAATGTTTACATTTGGTAAGACCTTTCGTAGTTGGATGAATGAAGAATCTCGTAAGCTGCTAGCAGTTGACTATGATCAGATTTCAGAGTTGTATTTGGAAAATACGGAGTTGATTATCGAGAGTTTGGAAAACCTCAAGGGTGTTTACAAGAGTTCTCTGATTAGTTTTATGCAAGAGTCTCGTCTACGCGAGACGGCCATTATCGGAAGTGGTGCTTTTGTTGAGCGGGTTATCAATCGCATCAAGCCAAGCAATATCGATGAAATGCTACGAGGCTACTATCTCGAACGTAAGGCAATCTTTGAATACGAAGAAGCTAAACTGATAACAGCCAAGTATGCTAAAAAACTACGCCAAAATGTGAATAATTTAGAGAATTATTCTCTGAAAGAGGCTGCAAATACCTTGCCTTATGATATGGTAGATTTAATCAGAAGAACTTAGATGATGAAGAAAATGACGGAGGATGGGATATGAAAAAGTGGTGGAAAGAGCTATTGGATAAGCCCCTATTGAAAGCTTTTTTGCATTATTATCAAGCATCTGATAGCGAGTTGACTAGTGTCGCTGTTGCTTATTATTGGTTGATTTCAATCTTTCCTTTGATAATGATAATGGTCAATATCTTGCCTTATTTTCAGATTCCGGTCTCAAATTTCTTACTTACGATCAAGGAATTTTTACCTGATACAGTGTATGATGTGGTCGCCAAGATTGTCCGAGAAGTTCTGACTCAACCATCGACTGGTTTGCTGAGTTTTGCCGTTTTATCTGCACTCTGGACCTTTTCAAAATCAATGGATTTCCTCCAAAAAGCTTTTAACAAAGCCTATGGGGTGACCAAAAGTCGAGGGATTATCTCCCATCAGTTGATGAGTTTGCTTGTTAGCCTCGGCTTGCAGATTCTTTTTGCCCTAGCCTTGTTTTTGAGTATGTTTGGTCGTATGTTGCTCAACCTCCTCAAAACTTACTGGCAATCAGACAGTCCGCTATTCTCCTACCTGCAAGATTTTACAGGCCCTCTAGTCTATGCCTTGATCTTTGCCATTCTAGTCATGATTTACTATCTCCTTCCAAAAGTAAAAACACCACGAATCCGCTATGTTTTACCAGGAAGTGTCTTTGTCTTGCTAACGCTTATCTTTTTATTGAATATCTTTTCTGTTTATTTTAATAACTATGTCAATCACCTAGTGGATGTCCGATTTTTCAGTTCCATCATCGTGGTAGTCATGATGTTCTGGTTTATTCTTATTGCTAAGATTTTGATTATCGGAGCAGTTATCAATGCCAGTGTTCAAAGCTTGAAAGATCCAACCTTTACAATAAATTAACTAATAAAGTTATCCATTACAAAACGCATAGGATCAAATCTGATTCTATGCGTTTTTTGATTATGAAAATTAATAGATAAACATGGCATCACCGAAACTGAAGAAACGGTAGCGTTCTTGAATAGCGTGCTGGTATGCATCTAAGACTAATTCACGGCCTGCAAAGGCAGAAACCAACATGACGAGAGTTGATTTTGGCAGATGGAAGTTGGTTGAAAAGGCATCCACAACCTTCCATTCGTAACCAGGTTTGATAAAGATATTGGTCCAACCAGAATCAGCCTGGATTTGCCCATCAAACTTGGAACCAATAGTCTCTAACGTGCGGATGGAAGTGGTTCCAACAGCGATGATACGGCCTCCATCTTCCTTAACAGAGCGAAGGGTGGCAGCTGCTTCCTCAGAAAGTTGGTAGAATTCGGAGTGCATTTCGTGTTCGTCCAGATTGTCCACAGAAACAGGTCTAAAAGTTCCGAGTCCGACATGGAGGGTTAGATAAACCAGATGGACTCCCTTGGCTTGGATTTCTGCTAGCAGTTCTTTGGTGAAGTGGAGACCAGCAGTTGGTGCAGCAGCAGAGCCACTTTCTTTAGCGTAGACCGTTTGATAGCGTTCACGGTCATCTAGTTTTTCGTGGATGTAGGGCGGTAGTGGCATTTCACCTAGACTTTCCAAGACTTCTAGAAAAATTCCTTGGTATTCAAAGCGGACAATGCGTCCCCCGTGGGTCAATTCTTCCGTAACGACAGCGCTGAGGCGACCATCACCAAAGTTGACACGAGTCCCGACCTTGAGGCGTTTGGCAGGTTTGGCGAGAACCTCCCACTCATCTCCACTGGTATTTTTGAGTAGGAGAAGCTCCACATGGCCTCCAGTTTCTTCCTTTTGACCATAGAGGCGGGCAGGGAGAACACGAGTGTCATTCATAACAAGAGCATCACCAGGTTCCAGCATATCAATAATAGAGTGGAAGTGTTTATCCTGAAATTCTCCCGTCTCACGATTAACGATAAGGAGTTTAGACGCATCCCGTTTTTCAAGTGGCGTTTGGGCAATTAATTCCTCTGGTAAGTGGAAATCAAAATCAGCTGTATTCATTTTTTCATCATTCTTTCTAAGTTCTAATCTTATCCATTATAACACGTTTCAAGTTTGGGCGCTCTTTTTTTAGAAATTAAATCGTTTTCACTTGACAAAAATTGGTCTATACCATATAATGAATATAGATTAAAACGGAGGATGAAAAGATGAAAGTTATTAAAGTTGAAAATCAGGTTGAAGGTGGAAAAGTTGCTTTTGAGATTCTGAAGGAAAAATTGGCCAATGGTGCTCAAACTTTGGGACTTGCGACAGGAAGCAGTCCGCTTGAGTTTTACAAGGAAATCGTTGAGAGTGACCTTGATTTTTCAAATCTAACCAGTGTCAACCTTGATGAGTATGTAGGACTTGACGGAGACAATCCTCAGTCTTACCGCCATTTTATGCAAGAACACTTATTCAACCAAAAACCATTTAAAGAAAGTTTCTTGCCTCGTGGGATTAAGGACAATGCTGAAGCTGAAGTAGAACGCTACAACCAAATTTTGGCTGACCATCCAGTTGATTTGCAAATCTTGGGAATCGGCCGCAATGGACATATCGGATTTAATGAGCCTGGTACTGCCTTTGATAGCCAGACACACCTTGTAGACCTAGACCAGTCTACAATCGAAGCCAATGCTCGCTTCTTTGACAAGATTGAAGACGTTCCAACTCAAGCCATCTCAATGGGGATTAAAAACATCTTGGATGCAAAGTCAATTATTCTCTTTGCTTATGGTGAGTCGAAAGCAGAGGCCATTGCTGGAACAGTATCAGGCCCAGTGACTGAGAATCTTCCAGCAAGTAGCCTACAAAACCACCCTGATGTGACTATTATTGCAGATGCTGAAGCGCTCAGCTTGCTTGAAAAGTAAAATGACAAGAACCACTTGCTCTTTGGAGTGAGTGGCTTTTTACTTCAAATGTTCACTATCCTGTTAAAGTGGTATAATATAGCTATACGAGGAGGCTCGATTTTGATTAATATAATCAGTTTTATTTGTTTTTTACTTTTAATGTTACTATTTAGTCGCTTAATTCAGCAATCAAAGAACCCTTCGGGTTTTTTAGGAAAACGAATGATGAAATTGTGGAATAGAGCCTACCTTCCCATGTTTGTATGGGCAATTCGTTATCTGGATAGAACATTTTACCCTGTAATCTTAGATGTAGGAGTTGGGAATGGTCGTTCAACCATCCTGCTAAAAGAAACTTTTCCGCAAAGTACCATAACTGGAATCGATATTTCAGATACTGCAATAGCTCAAGCCAAACAGGTAGAGATGACTAATCTAAATTTTGAATGAAGAGACGTTAGGGAGACAGGCTTTTCTGATGAAAGTGTTGATTTAATCACAGCTTTTCAAACTCATTTTCATTGGCAGGACCTAGAGGCTTCTTTTATGGAACTTCGAAGAATACTCAAATCAGGCGGGATGCTCTTACTGGCTTGTGAATATAACAAGTTGTCTTACTTTTTACCAGAGGTCCAAAGCGAAGAAGCATTTAGACGATTCTTGTTATCAGTAGGATTTGAGCTCGTAACTAGTCAAAGAAAGGGATCATGGATCCTTTATAAAATTGTTAAACATTAATGGAGGTACAATCATGAAACAATTATTTCTATGTTCACACTTTGCTGGAGTCAAAAAGCTTTTTAGCGATTATGCAAAGGAAAAGAATCTAGAAAATAAGGTTTTATTTATTCCTACCGCTGGGAACAAAGAGGATTATACTGCCTATATCGATGAGGCTCAGCAAACATTCAAAGATTTAGGATTTGAGATAGAGGTTCTAGATATTGCTTCTTGTGATCGAGAAACTGCACAGGCAAAGATTTTCCAAAGCAAGATTCTTTATATCTCAGGCGGGAATACCTTTTATTTATTGCAAGAATTAAACAAAAAGCAACTCCTATCTCTCATCAAAGAGCAAATAAGAGATGGGCTGGTTTATGTGGGAGAATCAGCGGGGGCTATCATTACAGCCAAGGATATTGACTACAATAAACTCATGGACGACAAGACGGTAGCGACAGAGTTATCTGATACAGCGGGATTGGATGAAGTGGATTTTTATGTCCTTCCACATTATGGTGAAGAACCTTTTACTGATAGTAGTCAGAAGACCTTTGAAACCTATAAAAAGCAGCTTGAATTGCGACCACTTCATAACCACCAAGCAATTATCGTTAACGATGAGCAAATAGATATCTTGACAATAGAATAAAGATGTGGTTGGAAGAACAGTAATATTTTACCAATAAAACGATTAGCGATTGATAATTCACTTAGTAGGAATCTGCCATGGATAGATTAATTTTATGAATTCAAGAAGGGAAAAGTTATGAAAATAAAAACGTTAGATAAAATAGGTGGGGTTATTTTCTTGTTTCTAACGATTGCTATCATTGTCGTTTTTTTATCAGATACGAGCTTTTTTGAGTGGGCATTTACTAGACACCAGAATACTCTGAGTTGGTATATTCGCCCTCTCTTTATTATTCCAATTGTAATGGGAGCTTATAAAAAATCCTATAGCCTGATTTTCTTTTCTGTATTTTGCCTATTTACTAGTATGTTCTGGTTCCCAAATCCGGAAATAGTTGATGTAAAAGTAATTGAGTTTTTGAATTTTGAGAAGACTTATTTTACGAGCGGATGGAGTATTGAAAAAGTTATCATTCTGGCAACAATTCTAGCATTTTTTACGGCGATTATATCCTTAACATGGAGTAGACGTTGGTATGGATTATTAGCAACGGTAGTGATCGGAGCATTTCTGAAGGTTGCCCATAGTCTTTTATTTAGTGGAGGAAGTGGCATATCGATTGTGAAACCAGCTGTTTTGGGCTTGATTCTCTGTATCTTAGTGATTTACTTCATCTTCAAAAGAAGAAAGTAAAAATAATAGAAGTTTATGGTTGCTTTTCTCTTGACAATTATTCACTTTGTGTGTAAAATGGAATAGATCTTGAACTTGAAGGGAGTGAAAAAAATGTCTAAAACAGTGGTACGTAAGAATGAATCTCTTGACGATGCACTTCGTCGTTTCAAACGTGCGGTTACTAAAGCTGGTACTCTTCAAGAAACACGCAAACGTGAATTCTATGAAAAACCTTCTGTAAAACGTAAACGTAAATCAGAAGCAGCTCGTAAACGTAAAAAATTCTAATTTGAAATGAAAGGCTAGACTTGTCTAGCCTTTTTTCTTTCCAAATAAATACTGTAAATCCTGCAAAAAAAGGAAACTTCCTACCACAATTTGATATAATAGTAGGGAGAACTCGATTGAAGGAGGAAATTATGTCGGTTTTAGTAAAAGAAGTCATTGAAAAGCTCAGATTAGACATTGTTTACGGTGAAGGCGATTTACTTGAAAAAGAAATCAATACTGCGGACATTTCTCGACCAGGTCTTGAAATGACAGGCTATTTTGATTACTATACTCCGGAGCGGCTTCAACTGTTGGGAATGAAGGAATGGTCTTATTTAGTCTCCATGTCTTCTCACAACCGTTATAAGGTGTTGACCAAGATGTTTCAACCAGAAACACCCGCTGTCATCGTTGCTCGTGGTTTGGTAGTACCAGAGGAAATGTTGAAAGCTGCTAGAGAATGTAAGATTGCGATTTTGACCAGTCGAACATCAACCAGTCGTTTATCTGGAGAGTTATCTAGCTATTTGGATTCTCGTTTGGCTGAACGTACGAGTGTTCATGGTGTCTTGATGGACATCTATGGCATGGGGGTCTTGATCCAAGGGGATAGTGGTATCGGTAAGAGCGAGACAGGCCTTGAACTTGTGAAACGGGGACACCGTTTGGTGGCAGATGATCGTGTAGATATCTTTGCCAAGGATGAAATGACCCTTTGGGGAGAGCCCGCTGAAATCCTGAAGCATTTACTTGAGATTCGTGGAGTGGGAATTATTGATGTGATGAGTCTCTACGGAGCAAGTGCTGTAAAAGATTCTTCACAAGTTCAGTTGGCTGTTTATTTGGAAAATTATGATACACATAAGACCTTTGATCGTCTAGGAAACAATGCCGAAGAACTCGAAGTTTCTGGTGTAACGATTCCACGTATCCGCATCCCAGTAAAAACAGGACGCAATATTTCTGTCGTTATTGAAGCGGCTGCCATGAACTACCGTGCTAAGGAAATGGGCTTTGATGCGACACGTTTATTTGAAGAACGCTTGACAAATCTGATCGCTCAAAATGAGGTGAAAAATGATTAATCCAGTCGCATTTGAAATCGGTCCTTTTTCTATTCGTTGGTATGCTCTGTGTATTGTGGCTGGTTTGATTTTGGCAGTCTACCTTGCCATGAAGGAAGCTCCTAAAAAGAAAATTCTGTCAGATGATATTTTGGATTTTATCCTGATTGCTTTTCCAGTTGCGATTTTAGGGGCTAGACTATACTACGTACTCTTTCGCTTAGATTATTATCTGCAAAATCCAGGTGAAATCATTGCCATCTGGAATGGTGGTTTGGCCATTTATGGAGGTTTGATAGCGGGGGCTATTGTCCTTTATATCTTTGCAGATAGAAAGCTGATTAATACTTGGGATTTCTTAGACATAGCAGCACCAAGTGTCATGATTGCCCAAAGTTTAGGTCGCTGGGGGAACTTCTTTAACCAAGAAGCCTACGGTGCAGCAATAGATAGTCTGGATTATTTGCCAGGCTTTATCCGTAATCAGATGTACATTGATGGTAGCTACCGTCAGCCGACCTTCTTATATGAGTCGGTTTGGAATCTGATTGGATTTGCTTTGATTCTGATTTTTAGAAGAAAATTGAAGGAAATCAGACGTGGTCAGATCACGGCTTTCTACTTGATTTGGTATGGCTTTGGTCGTATGATCATCGAAGGCATGCGGACAGATAGTCTCATGTTCTTTGGCCTGCGAGTTTCCCAATGGTTATCAGTTGTCCTTATCGGACTTGGTATTTTTATCATACTTTATCAAAATCGAAAGAAAGCCCCTTTCTATCATACAGAGGAGGAAAACTAAATGTTAGAAGTTGCATATATACTTGTTGCCATTGCTTTGATCGTTTGTTTAGTCTATCTGACGATTACCATTCAAAAAGCAGGTCGTATGATTGATGAGACAGAGAAAACCATCAAAACGTTGAGCTCAGATGTGAACGTTACCTTGCATCAGACCAATGAATTGTTGGCTAAGGTTAATGTGTTAGCAGACGATATCAATGTCAAAGTTGCGACGATTGATCCACTTTTTACAGCTGTGGCAGACTTGTCTGAGTCAGTATCTGACCTCAACCAACATGCACGTGTTTTAGGCAAAAAAGCTTCATCTGCTGGTTCAAAGACTATTAAAACGGGTGCAGGCTTGTCAGCTCTCCGTGTCGCAAGTAAATTTTTCAAAAAATAAAAAAGGAGAATTCTTATGGGTAAACTATCCTCTATCCTTTTAGGAACAGTTTCAGGTGCAGCTCTTGCTTTGTTTTTGACGAGTGACAAGGGCAAGCAAGTTTGTAGTCAAGCTCAGGATTTTCTAGATGATTTGAGAGAAGATCCAGAATATGCTAGAGAGCAGGTTTGTGAGAAACTAACTGAAGTGAAGGAACAGGCAACGGATTTTGTGCTGAAAACAAAGGAACAAGTAGAATCTGGTGAAATCACTTTTGATAGTGTCCTTGACCAAGCTAAAACCTGTGCTCGACAAGCGACAGAAGCGTCAAAGGAAACCTTTAACAATCTCAAGGAGCAATGGCAAGAACAGTCAGCAACTCCAGACGTTGCTGAAGACCAAGAAGAAATCATCATCGATATTACTGAAGTATAAGGTATCACCATCTCTGGTTTTTGGAGATGGTGATTTTTATCTGCAAACCTGTCTTTGTGGTATAATAAATACTATGCAGAAAAAACCAACGTCCGCCTACGTGCATATTCCATTTTGCACACAGATTTGTTATTATTGTGACTTTTCAAAAGTATTTATCAAGAATCAGCCGGTAGATAGTTACCTGGAGCATCTGCTAGAGGAGTTTCGTTCTTATGATATCCAAAAGTTACGAACTCTCTATATTGGAGGAGGGACGCCAACGGCTTTGTCCGCTCCGCAATTAGAAGTGCTCTTGGATGGCTTGACTAAAAACCTAGACTTGTCTGTCTTGGAAGAGTTGACGATTGAAGCTAACCCAGGAGACTTGGACGCAGATAAGATTGCGGTTTTGAAACAGTCGCCAGTCAATCGTGTTTCCTTAGGTGTGCAGACTTTTGATGACAAAATGCTGAAAAAGATTGGGCGTAGTCACTTGGAGAAGGATATTTATGAAAATATCGACCGCCTCAAACTGGCCGGTTTTGACAATATCTCCATCGACCTAATCTATGCTCTTCCAGGTCAAACTATGGCTCAGGTCAAGGACAATGTAGCTAAGGCTATCTCGATTGATATTCCTCATATGAGCCTTTATAGCTTGATTTTGGAGAATCATACGGTCTTTATGAACCGCATGAGACGAGGGAAATTGCCCCTACCCAAGGAAGAGTTAGAAGCGGAGATGTTTGAGTACATCATCGCAGAACTGGAGCGAGCTGGTTTTGAGCATTATGAGATTTCCAATTTCTCCAAACCCGGTTTTGAAAGTCGCCACAATCTCATGTACTGGGATAATGCTGAGTATTATGGTATCGGTGCGGGCGCTTCAGGTTATGTGAATGGGGTGCGTTATAAAAACCACGGTCCTATCCGCCACTATCTCAATGCGGTAGAGGCAGGAAATGCTCGGATAACAGAAGAACACCTGAGTCAAAGGGAGCAGATGGAAGAAGAAATGTTTCTGGGACTCCGCAAGAAATCAGGGGTTTCCATGACACGATTTGAGGAAAAATTCGGACGGTCCTTTGATGGACTATATGGAGAAATTGTCAGAGACTTGGTTCAACAAGGTCTTATGCAGATCGACGGTGATCGTGTCCGAATGACAAAGAGGGGTCTCTTCTTGGGAGACACTGTAGCAGAACGATTTATTTTGGAGTAGAACAATGGGCTTAACTTATCAAATGAAAATGAAAATTCCTTTTGATATGGCAGACATGAACGGTCATATCAAACTTCCAGATGTGATTTTGCTGTCCCTGCAAGTATCAGGTATGCAGTCAATTGAGCTGGGAGTTAGCGACAAGGATATGTTAGAACGTTACAATCTGGTCTGGATTATTACAGACTATGCGATTGACGTGGCTCGCTTGCCTCGCTTTGCTGAGGAGATTACGATTGAAACAGAAGCATTGACTTACAATCGTCTTTTTTGCTACCGCCGTTTCACTATCTATGATGAAGCAGGTCAAGAAATCATCCACATGGTGGCAACCTTTGTTCTCATGGACAGAGACAGTCGTAAAGTCCATGCTGTCGAACCAGAGATTGTTGCGCCGTACCAGTCTGAGTTTGATAAAAAACTGATCCGTGGACCAAAGTATGCTAACTTAGAAGACCCAATCAGTAAAGACTACCATGTTCGTTTTTACGACTTGGATATGAATGGTCATGTTAATAACAGTAAATACCTGGATTGGATTTTTGAGGTCATGGGAGCAGACTTTTTGACCAAGTATATTCCAAAGAAAATCAATCTCAAATATGTCAAAGAGGTGCGACCTGGCGGTATGATTGCTTCAGCTTATGAACTCAAGGGGCTAGAAAGCAAGCATCAGATTATCAGTGATGGCGAGATCAATGCCCAAGCTATGATTACTTGGCAAGAAATTGAAGGCAATTAGAAAGGGCGATATGGCTTATAAAGGTTATTTGATTGATTTAGACGGAACCATTTACAAGGGGAAAGACCGAATTCCGGCAGGAGAGGCTTTTGTCCATGAGTTGCAAAAGCGAGACATTCCCTATCTCTTTGTGACCAACAATACAACTCGTACTCCTGAGAGCGTTCAAGAGATGTTGACTCAGAATTTTAATATCGAAACGCCTCTATCAACTGTCTATACAGCAACCTTGGCAACCATCGACTATATGAATGACTTGGGACTGGAAAAGACAGTCTATGTCATCGGTGAAGCGGGGCTCAAGGATGCCATTCAGGCGGCTGGTTATGTCGAAGACAAGGGCAATCCAGCCTATGTGGTAGTTGGACTGGACTGGCAAGTCGACTATGAAAAATTTGCGACGGCGACTCTAGCTATCCAAAAGGGAGCTCACTTTATCGGAACCAATCCAGACCTCAATATCCCGACGGAACGTGGTCTTTTGCCTGGTGCTGGTTCACTTGTAACCCTGCTTGAAGTGGCAACACGAGTGAAACCAGTTTACATTGGGAAACCGAATGCTATCATTATGGATAAGGCAGTTGAGCACTTGGGTTTGAAACGAGAAGAATTGCTCATGGTGGGGGATAATTACCTGACAGACATCCGAGCAGGGATTGACAATGGCATTCCAACGCTCTTGGTGACGACAGGTTTTACCAAAGCAGAAGAAGTGGCTGACTTGCCAATCGCACCAACTCATGTGGTTTCTAGCCTTGCGGAGTGGAATTTTGATGAGAACTAAACTGACTTTTTGGGGAAGTATGCTCTTTCTCCTCTCCCTTTCTATTCTCTTAACCATTTATCTGGCATGGATTTTCTATCCTTTGGAAATTCAGTGGCTGAACTTAGCGGATCGAGTCTATCTAAAGCCCGAAACCATTCAGTACAATTTTCATATCTTGATGAATTACCTGACCAATCCCTTTAGTCAGGTCTTAGAGATGCCAGATTTTCGTTCGTCAGCAGCAGGTTTACACCATTTTGCGGTGGTGAAGAATCTCTTCCACTTAGTTCAGCTAGTTGCCCTAGTGACACTACCAAGTTTCTATTTCTTTGTTAGAAAGATTGTGAAAAAAGGATTTCTACCTCTATATCGTAAAAGTATTCTGACTTTAGTGCTATTGCCTCTAGTCATTGGCCTTGTAGGAATGTTGATTGGTTTTGAGCAATTCTTTACTCTTTTCCATCAGATTCTCTTTGTGGGAGACGATACCTGGCTTTTTGATCCAGCAAAGGATCCCGTTATTTGGATTTTGCCAGAGACTTTCTTTCTCCATGCCTTTTTACTTTTCTTTGCTTTGTATGAAGGAATGTTTGGTTTCCTTCTTGCTAAAGCTTCAAGGAAAAAGTAGATAACATTCTGTATTTTTAATAAAAAACGAGAGAAGTCGCTCTGCTCCCTATTTATTGTTAGGTTATCCTAAAGATAAACTTGCAAGGCAGGAGATTTTTGCAGAAAACAGTCTATTTTCTATGAAAAAATAGGCTTTTTTTCTAAAAATACCTAGTCAAGCGCTTTATTTTTTTGTATAATAGAAATAGCAAGTATAGACAAAAGAAGAGAAAAGCATGATTACACTATTTTTATCACCGAGTTGTACATCATGTCGTAAGGCAAAGGCTTGGTTAGAGACGCATAAAGTGCCCTTTCAAGAGCATAATATTATGACTAGTCCTTTAACAAGAAAAGAATTACAACATATTCTTTCCTTGACCGAAAATGGTACTGATGACATCATTTCAACTCGTTCAAAAATTTTTCAAAAATTGGATATTGATGTAGAGAGTATCTCGGTATCGGAGTTGCTTCAGTTGATTGAGCAATATCCTAGTCTTTTGCGTCGCCCAATTATTATAGATACCAAACGCATGCAGATCGGTTTTAATGAAGATGAGATTCGTGCTTTTCTCCCTCGTAGTTACCGTAAACAAGAATTGAAAGAAGCAACATTGAGAGCTGGTATAGGATAGATGAACAAACAGTATAGTTACCCACTAGATTTGTCGTGGAGCACTGAAGAACTTGCTTCAGTGCTTTCTTTTTTTAATGATGTTGAAGCTGCTTATGAAGATAAGGTAGAAGCAAAAAAGCTGCTAGATTCCTATAAGGAATTTAAGTCTGTCGTCCCGAGCAAAAGTGAAGAAAAGCGCCTAGGTCGCGAATTTGAGACGGCTAGCGGTTATTCCTTCTATCATGCAGTTCAATTAGCAAAAGAAAAAAGAGAAGGGAAGATTTCTCTTGGAAACTAAATTTGAATTTGCCAAACAGATTGTGCAGGAAGCTGCTGACTATATTTTGGCTCACATGAAAGAAGATTTGCAGGTTGAGCGCAAGTCTTCACCTACCGACTTGGTGACGCGTTTGGATAAGGAGGTCCAAGAACTCTTGGTTGATTGGATCAAGTCTACCTATCCTGAGGATTTGATTTGCGCGGAAGAGGGCTGTTTACGTGCTGCGGTTGATCAAGGTTCCGTTTGGGTGATTGATCCCATTGACGGTACCAATAATTTTGTTGCCCAGCAGGAAGATTTTGCAGTTATGTTGGCCTATTTTGAAAATGGGGTTGGGAAATTTGGTATCATTTATGATGTCATGAAAGGGGATTGTTACCATGGTGGTGGTGCCTTTCCTCCTTGTTGTAATAATGAGCCCTTACCGACTTTTAAAAAGAAACCTCTTCAAGAATTTCTAGTGGCTGGTAACTCAGGTATGTTTGAAACCAATGAGTGGGGCTTGGCAGATTTGGGCCGAGCAGCGTTGGGAGTCCGTGTCTATGGTAGTGCGGCCATTAGTTTTGCCAAGGTTTTATCGGGTCGTCTTCTGACTTATATTACCTACTTGCAGCCATGGGATTACGCTGCGGCTAGTATTTTAGGGGAAAGTCTGGGTTATCGCCTTCTTACGGTATCGGGTGAGCCCGCTGATTTTAAAACACGTCAGCCTGTCATGATGGTGCCAATCGAGATGCAAGAAGAGATTCAGTCTTATATCTACGAAAGGAAAGAGAACTAAATGCAATTTCCAGAAGGATTTGTTGAAAAATATGAAGCGATACTAGAAGATGAGGCAAGAGATTTTCTTGCCTCTTTTAAGCAGGAAGCGGTTTCGGCTTTTCGGGTTAATCCCTTAAAAGAAAGTCAATTGTCGTTTGCGGATGCTATTCCAAATACACCTTGGGGACATTATGGTAAGGTCTCAGGGAAGTCACCAGAGCACGTGACGGGTCTCGTTTATTCACAAGAGCCTGCAGCCCAAATGGTGGCCCAGGTAGCTCAACCCCTTCCAGGTATGAAGGTCTTGGACTTGGCAGCAGCACCGGGTGGCAAATCCACTCAACTAGCAGCTTATCTGGCTAATCAAGGAGTCCTTGTTTCCAACGAAATTTCAAGCAAGCGTGCTAAGATTTTAGTGGAAAATATGGAGCGATTTGGAGCGACAAATGTTGTCGTGATCAATGAATCTGCTGACCGCTTAGCCAAGGTTTTTAAAGGTTACTTTGATGTGATTGTCCTTGATGCACCTTGCTCAGGTGAAGGGATGTTTCGTAAGCAGCCAGATGCCATGGGCTATTGGAGTCTTGACTATCCGAGCCAATGTGCCAGCCTCCAAAGAGAGATTTTAGAAGATGCAGTCACCATGCTTGCTGAAGGTGGTCGTCTGGTTTATTCGACCTGTACCTGGGCGCCAGAGGAAAACGAAGAAATCGTTCATTGGCTACTAGATGCTTATGATTTTGAATTACTTCCAGTCGAGCATGTGAACGGTATGGTAGCAGGAATTGATCTTCCTGAAACGGCTCGGATGTACCCTCACCATTTTAAGGGAGAAGGTCAGTTTGTTGCCCATTTGCAGTTTAAGGGAGAAAATCCAGCACCCAAATTCAAACCCTGCAAGACCAATCTCAGTCGCGAACAGCAGAACTTGTGGCAAGAGTTTGCCCAAAAACATCTCAAAATATCACTAACTGGCCTTCTACAAACTTTTGGAGACCAACTCTATCTCTTGCCAGAGATGCTACCTGATCTAGGGAAACTCAAAATTGCCCGAAATGGGCTCCATCTGGGGACGTTTAAGAAGAAACGCTTCGAACCAAGCTTCGCTCTCGGCTTAGCCTTGAAACCAAGTCTAGTAAAACAAAGTGTCGAAATCAAGGATGAGGACTTTGTGAAATATGTGGCTGGCGAGACTGTTCAATTGTCTGAAGCTCGACCAAATGGCTGGTACCAAGTTGTAGTTCAAGGAAACGGATTAGGCTTTGCTAAGGTAACAGGAAATGTTTTAAAAAATTATTATCCAAAAGGACTCAGATTCAGGTGAAAAAGCTAGTCAAAGAGCCTATTCTATGTTATAGTGGAAGTATGAGTTTTTTCTGATAGTCTTTCATTATTACTTATATTATACGATGGAATTGTCCGCTCCTAAGAATGACTAGATAAAATAAAGCGGGACAATCATTGATGATAACTGGATGATCAGGACAAACGGAAGAAATCAGAACATTTATCATTATGTTCAAGGAGAAAAACAGTGAAAAAAAGAAAAAAGCTCGTCATGTCTCTTGCAGCTCTTTTGATGGCAGGTTCTCTAGCAGGATGTGCTAGCTGGATTGATCGTGGAGAATCCATAACAGCTGTTGGTTCAACTGCTCTTCAGCCTCTTGTTGAAGCAGCAGCAGATGAATTTGGTGCTAGAAACATCGGAAAAACAGTCAATGTTCAAGGTGGTGGATCAGGTACAGGACTTTCCCAAGTCCAGTCTGGAGCAGTAGACATCGGTAACTCTGACGTCTTTGCAGAGGAAAAAGAAGGAATCGATGCTTCAGCACTAGTAGACCACAAGGTTGCAGTGGCTGGTCTTGCTGTGATTGTAAACAAGGAAGTGGATGTTGAAAATCTCACAACCGAGCAACTTCGCAAAATCTTTACAGGTGAAGTGACCAACTGGAAAGAAGTTGGTGGCAAAGACCTGGCAATTTCAATCATCAACCGAGCAGCAAGTTCTGGTTCAAGAGCGACGTTTGACAGTGTGGTTATGAATGGCCAAGCAGCAATGCAGAGCCAAGAACAGGACTCTAACGGGATGGCCAAGTCGATTGTATCCCAAACTCCCGGAGCTATTTCTTACCTAGCCTTTGCCTATGTAGATGACTCAGTGAAAAGTATGAAACTGAATGGGTATGAGCCTACGTCTGAGAATGTAACAACCAACAATTGGCCTTTGTGGTCTTATGAGCACATGTACACCTTAGGTCAGCCAAATGAGTTAGCTGCTGAATTCCTGAATTTCATCCTCTCAGATGAAGCTCAAAATGGAATTGTTAAGGGAATGGGCTATATCTCTATCAATGAAATGAAAGTCCAAAAGGATGCTTCAGGTACCGTTACAGCAGTAGAAGGAGGTCAATAATGAATCAAGAAGAATTATCTAAAAAATTACTCTCTCCTTCAAAGAACTCTCGTCTTGAGAAGTTCGGTAAAGGATTGACCTTCACTTGCCTTTCTTTGATTGTTATCATTGTGGCCATGATTTTGATTTTTGTAGCGCAAAAAGGCTTGTCGACTTTCTTTGTTAATGGAGTGAACATCTTTGATTTCCTCTTTGGACAAACTTGGAATCCTTCGGGAAAACAATTTGGTGCCCTTCCGATGATTTTGGGTTCCTTTATTGTGACGATTTTATCAGCCCTCATCGCAACTCCTTTCGCTATCGGAGCTGCAGTCTTTATGACAGAAGTCTCACCAAAGGGTGCAAAAATCTTGCAACCTGCCATTGAACTTCTCGTCGGTATTCCTTCAGTCGTCTATGGATTTATCGGTTTGCAAGTTGTGGTGCCTTTTGTTCGTAGCATCTTTGGTGGAACTGGTTTTGGAATCTTGTCAGGGATTTTCGTTCTTTTTGTCATGATTCTACCAACTGTAACCTTTATGACAACAGACAGCTTGCGTGCTGTTCCTCGTCATTACCGTGAAGCTAGTTTGGCTATGGGAGCCACTCGTTGGCAAACCATCTGGCGTGTGACCTTGAAAGCAGCACGTTCAGGTATTTTCACAGCAGTGGTCTTTGGAATGGCGCGTGCCTTCGGTGAAGCTCTTGCTATTCAGATGGTTGTCGGAAACTCAGCAGTTATCCCAACCTCGCTAACAACACCTGCTGCGACTTTGACTTCTGTTTTGACTATGGGTATCGGAAATACCGTCATGGGAACGGTTGATAATAACGTTCTCTGGTCACTGGCCTTAGTATTGCTCTTGATGAGTTTGGCCTTTAACAGTGTGATTAAGTTGATTACGAAAGAAAGAGGAAAGAAAAACTATGCACGCTAAGAAATTAGATAAACTTGCAACAGCTGTCCTCTATACCATCGCTGGTATCATTGTTGCCATCTTGGCATCCTTGATTCTCTATATCTTGGTGAGAGGGTTACCGCACATCTCTTGGTCTTTCTTGACTGGAAAATCATCCTCTTATCAAGCAGGTGGGGGTATCGGGATTCAGCTCTACAATTCCTTCTTCCTTTTGGTCATTACCTTGATCATTTCTGTTCCTTTATCCATGGGAGCGGGGATTTTCCTAGCTGAATATGCCAAAAAGGGTCCTGTGACCAATTTTATCCGTACCTGTATCGAAATTTTGTCTTCTCTACCGTCGGTCGTTGTGGGGCTCTTTGGTTACTTGATTTTTGTAGTCCAGTTTGAGTATGGATTTTCAATCATTTCAGGTGCCTTGGCCTTGACGGTCTTTAACCTCCCTCAGATGACTCGAAATGTTGAGGACAGTTTAAAACACGTTCACCATACACAACGTGAGGCTGGCTTAGCTCTTGGAATTTCTCGTTGGGAGACTGTAGTTCATGTCGTCATTCCAGAAGCCCTTCCAGGCATCGTAACGGGTGTTGTCTTGGCCTCTGGCCGTATCTTTGGTGAGGCCGCCGCTCTTATCTATACGGCAGGACAATCCGCTCCAGCCCTTGACTGGTCTAACTGGAATATCCTCAGTGTTACCAGCCCCATCTCAATCTTCCGTCAAGCAGAAACCTTGGCTGTCCACATTTGGAAGGTCAACAGTGAAGGAACCATTCCTGATGCTACCATTGTATCTGCTGGTTCTGCCGCTGTGCTCCTCATCTTTATCTTGATTTTTAACTTTGGAGCACGCAAACTCGGAAGCTATCTACACAAGAAATTAACCGCTGCCTAAAGGAGAAGCCATGTCAAAATATAACTGGGATGAAAAGCATATCATCACCTTCCCTGAAGAAAAAGTGGCCCTCTCTACCAAGGATTTACATGTTTACTACGGTAAAAATGAATCCATCAAGGGCATCGATATGCAATTTGAAAGAAATAAAATAACGGCCTTGATTGGTCCTTCCGGATCTGGGAAATCTACCTACCTTCGCAGTCTCAATCGGATGAATGATACCATTGATATTGCCAAGGTCACAGGTCAAATCCTCTACCAAGGGATTGACGTCAACCGTCCAGAAATCAATGTCTATGAGATGCGCAAGCATATCGGAATGGTCTTCCAACGTCCAAATCCATTTGCCAAGTCTATTTACCGCAACATCACTTTTGCTCATGAACGTGCAGGAGTCAAGGATAAGAAAGTCTTGGATGAAATTGTCGAAACCTCTCTACGTCAGGCTGCCCTTTGGGACCAGGTCAAAGACGATTTGCACAAGTCAGCCTTGATGCTTTCTGGTGGTCAACAGCAACGTCTCTGTATCGCTCGCGCCATCTCTGTCAAGCCAGATATCCTCTTGATGGATGAGCCAGCGTCAGCCTTGGATCCAATTGCGACAGCCCAGCTGGAAGAAACCATGTTGGAATTGAAGAAAGACTTTACCATCATCATCGTTACCCACAGTATGCAACAGGCTGCGCGTGCAAGTGACTACACAGGATTTTTCTACCTGGGTGATTTGATTGAGTATGATAAGACATCCAATATTTTCCAAAATGCTAAGTTGCAGTCAACCAATGACTATGTAACAGGACACTTTGGTTAGAAAGGAAACGGTATGTCAGAAGCAATTTTACAGGTGTCAGACCTGTCCGTTTATTACAATAAAAAGAAGGCTTTGAATAGTGTTTCCCTTTCTTTCCAACCCAAGGAAATAACTGCCCTCATTGGTCCTTCTGGATCTGGGAAGTCAACTCTTCTCAAGGCCATCAACCGCATGGGAGATTTAAACCCTGAGGTGACAACAACTGGATCAGTGGTCTATAATGGTCACAATATATACAGTCCCCGTACCGATACGGTTGAATTGCGTAAGGAAATCGGCATGGTTTTCCAACAGCCCAATCCTTTCCCTATGTCTATCTATGAAAATGTTGTCTACGGCCTACGTATCAATGGAGTCAGGGATAAACATGTTTTGGATGAAGCGGTGGAAAAAGCTTTGCAACGCGCTTCTATTTGGGATGAGGTCAAGGATCGCTTGCATGATTCAGCCATTGGTCTCTCAGGTGGACAACAACAACGTGTTTGTGTTGCTCGTGTCTTAGCAACCAGTCCTAAGATTATTCTCTTGGATGAACCAACTTCAGCTTTGGATCCTATCTCGGCTGGTAAGATTGAGGAAACCTTGTATGGTCTGAAAGATAAATACACCATGCTCTTGGTAACGCGTTCGATGCAACAGGCCTCTCGTATCTCTGATAAAACAGGATTTTTCCTAGATGGGGATTTGATCGAGTTTAACGATACTAAGAAAATGTTCCTAGACCCACAAAACAAGGAAACAGAAGATTATATTACAGGAAAATTTGGATAAGGAGTTGAATGATGTTACGATCTCAATTTGAAGAAGATTTGGAGAAATTGCACAACCAGTTCTATGCCATGGGACAAGAAGTGCTCTCACAAATCAATCGTACAGTGCGTGCCTTTGTCACACATGACCGTGATTTGGCAAAAGAAGTTATTGAGGAAGATGCAGAAGTAAATGGATATGAAGTGAAACTTGAAAAGAAATCATTTGAAATGATCGCGCTTCAACAACCTGTTTCTCAAGACCTCCGTACTGTATTGACCGTTCTCAAGGCAGTATCAGACCTGGAACGCATGGGAGACCATGCAGTGTCAATCGCAAAAGCAACTATTCGTATGAAGGGGGAACAACGCATCCCTGCCGTTGAAGAAGAAATCAAAAAAATGGGGCGCGATGTGAAAAACTTCGTTGAATCTGCTCTCGAACTTTACCTGAATGGTTCTGTGGATCAAGCCTATGAAGTAGCGGCTATGGACGAAAAAATCAACCATTACTTTGATAGTATTCGTGATCTTACTACAGAGGAGATTAGGAAACATCCTGAAGCCATCGTTACAGGCCGTGATTACTTCCAGGTAATTTCCTTCTTGGAACGTATCGGAGACTACGCTAAAAATATCTGTGAATGGGTTGTTTACTTTGAAACAGGTAAGATTGTCGAACTATAAGAAACGGTTTAAATATACAGAACAAAAGGCTGATTGTGATAAATCAGTCTTCTTTTTTATGAAAAGAATTGTTTTGCAGTCAAAATCTCTAAAAGGGTTGACAACTATTTTTAAAAGAGTTATAATTATTCATAAATAACAGAAAGGTCGTTTATTTATGAAATTTAAGAAATGGATATTAGTTGTGTGTAGCATGCTTGCTAGCGTGATTTTAGTAGCTTGTCAATCCAGTACGGATAGTTCTCAGTCTGCTGTGGACGCTATTAAACAAAAAGGAAAGCTAGTCGTTGCGACCAGCCCAGACTATGCACCATTTGAATTCCAATCCTTGGTAGATGGTAAAAACCAAGTGGTTGGGGCAGATATTGATATGGCTCAAGCGATTGCGGATGAGCTTGGGGTTAAACTTGAAGTCTCTAGCATGAGTTTTGACAATGTTTTGACCAGCCTTCAAACTGGAAAGGCTGACTTAGCCATTGCAGGAATTAGTGCTACAGATGAGAGAAAGGAAGTCTTTGACTTTTCAATCCCTTACTATGAAAACAAAATGAGTTTCTTGGTGAGAAAATCCGATTTAGACAAGTACAAGGATCTTTCAAGCCTCGCAAGTGCGAATATCGCAGCTCAAAAGGGAACTGTGCCAGAAACTATGGTGAAGGAACAATTGCCAAATGCCCAGTTGACATCCTTGACCAATATGGGGGAAGCAGTTAATGAATTGCAGGCTGGAAAAGTGGATGCTGTTCATATGGATGAACCAGTTGCTCTTAGCTACGCAGGTAAAAACTCAGATCTTGCCGTTGCAACTGTTAATTTGACAATGAAAGATGGCGAAGCCAATGCTGTTGCTATCAAGAAGAATCAATCAGACCTGAAAGCAGTAGTCGATAAGGTTATCCAAAAACTAAAAGATGACGGAACCTATCAAAGCTATCTAGAAAAAGCAGCGAAACTAACAGAAGTTGAACAATAAGAAAAGAGCAGAGTTGGACTTTAATCCAATTCTGCTTTTATGTATTCTAATAACTCTTCTAGATTTTCGAGAGAGACTTTGGCAAACTGATAAGGACAGGCGTCCAAATAAGCCTTCTCAAAAAAGTCTAGTTTGAGTGAGCTGTGTTTTAAACTGGTGATTTTAGGATAGTCTCTCAAATCAAGCAAAAGACCATCATGTAGAGGATAGTGGAGCAAGGGACAGGTGTTTTCTTCAAGCACTTTCTTTATCTGAGTCTGATAGTTCTCTTGAAGGGTCAGTCTGGCCAGTCGATTTTTTTCAAATAACTGGCTATCGATGTAAAGAGAGAGTGCCTTTTGCATGATGAGATTGCTGTCATAGTCCAGGATATTTTTGTAGGAAACAAAGGCCTTTTTTAGGGCATTTGGGAGAATGAGAGCTGTGATACGAAGGGCTGGAAAGAGGCTGGTTGAGAAGGACTTGATATAAATGACCCGATCCTCAGTATCCAGATAGTGGAAGGTCTGCCCTTTTTTAGGGTCTAAATCTCCTAGATAGTCATCCTCTACGATGTAAACACCATACTGGTTTGCTAGATCTAGAATAGCTCTTTTTTCCTGATCAGAATAGGAATGGCCAAGAGGATAGTGGAAGCGAGGTATGGTATAGAAAAACTTAATTTTCCCAGATTTAAACTGTTGTTCCAGTTCTTCCAGGTCAATGCCATCAATACGGCGTTCAATGGTCTGGTAGGCTAATCCCTGAGCGACCAAGAGGCGGTTCATTCGGTGGTAGGTCGGTTGTTCGACCAAAATATCCTCTCCCTTGCTTGGGAAGTCAATCTGAGAAAGGATAAAGAGAGCTTGCTGGGTACCAGATGTTAGAACCAGTTGGTCGGGTTTACAGTAGAGGGCTTGGTCAAAGAGGAGTTGATGGACAGATTGTCTGAGTTCCTCAAGGCCTTCTTGGTTGTCATAGTAGTTGAAGAGGTAGTTTTCTCGGCCTATTAGGGTTTCGTTGACGCAGAGTCGGAAGTCGTCATAGGCACTAGCATGCTCGTCAGTGACTTCAATTTCCAAGTCTTGGTGCTGTCCTTGTTCTAGAACATAGTAGCCACTTTGGGGTTTGGCATAGAGGTATTGTGCATGGCGTAATTCCAGCAGGGCTCGTTGGACAGTGTCCTTGCTACAGTGGAAATCTTGGCTCAGTTGGCGGATAGAGGGAAGCCGGCTACCTGTTGGAAATTTTCCTGATTCGATACCTTTTTTGAGAAAGGAAACGACTGCTTGGTATTTACTTTCTTTCTTCATTCCAGACCTCCCTTGATTTTGTTACATTGTACCTTTTTTTTGCCTCCTTTGCAATGGGAAAAGCATTTCTCCCTTTCACAACTAGGAGCAAATGTGGTATACTTAGAAAGTATGATGATTCATTGAATAAAAGATAAGAAAGAGAATGGATAGAAAAGTGCAGGAACCGGTTAAATTATTTCAATACAATACTCTAGGTGCCCTAATGGCTGGTCTCTATGGTGGAACCATGACAGTAGGAGAATTGCTGGAACATGGTGACCTTGGTTTGGGAACCCTTGATTCGATTGATGGGGAGTTGATTGTCCTTGATGGCAAGGCTTATCAAGCAAAAGGTTCAGGGGAACAACCTGAAATTGTAGAAGTTGCACTTGATGCCCTTATCCCTTATGCGGCAGTGGTTCCTCATCAGGCAGAAGTGATTTTCCGCCAACGCTTTGAGATGACGGACAAGGAATTAGAAAAGCGGATTGAGTCCTACTATGATGGGGAGAATCTCTTCCGTTCCATCAAGATTCATGG
This sequence comes from Streptococcus sp. ST16, assembly GCF_046098135.1. Classification (NCBI taxonomy): domain Bacteria; kingdom Bacillati; phylum Bacillota; class Bacilli; order Lactobacillales; family Streptococcaceae; genus Streptococcus; species Streptococcus sp. ST16. Next base: position 26,849 of record NZ_JBJUSE010000001.1, read on the forward strand.
CGAATTTTCACAAATGCATGTGCGGATGATTCCTAAATCCACACCTGATACCAAGTTTGCTGAGGTTGCCACCCATCAGCCTGAATATAGCCGTGAAAATGTATCGGGAACCATCGTTGGATTTTGGACACCGGAGATTTTCCATGGGGTGAGTGTGGCAGGCTACCATTTGCACTTTATCTCAGATGATTTGACCTTCGGTGGGCATGTGATGGACTTTGTTATCAAAGAAGGAATGATTGAGGTTGGGGCAGTTGATCAGTTGGACCAACGTTTTCCAGTCCAAGATCGCCAGTATTTATTTGCTAAATTTAACGTTGACGAGATGAAGAAAGACATTGACAAGTCAGAATAGGAGAAAAAAATGAGACTACATATTATCCTCACTATGATCGCTTTGGTGTTAGTCCTAGTAGGTGGGACTTGGTATGCCAAAAAACGCTTTAAGATTTCTCTTGCAGTGATGGGCTTGGGGGCAATCGCATTTTTTGTTTCTTCTCAAGTGTTAGAGAAGATGGTTCACCTTCTGGTACTTCATCCGCAAAAAGACGGAACCATTTTACTCGCGCAGGAGCATCCTTTCTTATACGTCCTTTATGGGATCGCTATGGCAGCCCTCTTTGAAGAGACGGCCCGTTTTATCTTTTTTAAATGGTTGGAGAAAAAGAGAAAGTTGGAAGATAGAGATGCTTGGGCTTATGGCTTAGGACATGGGGGCTTGGAGATGCTCTATCTTGGAATGGGAAGTTTGATTAGCCTTTTGATCCTCTTTTCACTCCTACAATCTTCAAACTCTGATGCGGCGAATCTTCTTACGAAAAGTACATTAGAAACAGTTCAGTCTCTATCAGCATGGCAGATCTATCTACTAGGAGTTGAGCGTGTCCTTGCTCTGGTTCTCCAAATTAGCCTTACTGTCTGGGTTTACCAAAGTGTCATCCAAAAGAAATGGATCTATCTCGTTGCTGCCTATGGTTTGCATGCTTTGTTTGACTTAGCTCCAGCCTTATCTCAAGTGGGATGGATTACAAATCCTCTTCTAGTTGAGATCATCCTTCTCGCAGAACTTATAGCTCTTGTCTGGCTGACAAAATCTACATTTTGGAAAAAATCATAAAAAGAGGGGTGACCTCTTTTTTTATGTGAAGATTGGATACAGAAATTTCCAGTCGTCAAAAATCTTTAAAAATGGTATAATGAAATCACTTTACAAAAGGATGAGAGATATGACATTAGTAACTAGAATACAAGAACAATTAGAAGGAATTGATATTCGTTTTAAGGAACCATTGAAGCTCTATACCTACACTAAGGTAGGGGGACGAGCGGATTATCTGGTTTTGCCGCGGAATCGCTATGAGATGGCGCGTGTCGTTCAATTTGCCAATCAGGAGAGTATTCCTTGGATGGTGCTAGGGAATGCCAGCAATATCATCGTTCGTGACGGTGGAATTCGTGGATTTGTCATCTTGTGTGACAAGCTCAATAACATTTCAGTTGATGGCTATACCATTGAAGCGGAAGCTGGGGCCAACTTGATTGAAACGACACGTATTGCCCTCCGTCATAGTTTGACTGGATTCGAGTTTGCTTGTGGCATTCCAGGGAGCGTCGGCGGTGCGGTCTTTATGAATGCGGGTGCCTATGGAGGAGAGATTGCCCATATCTTGCAGTCTTGTCAAATTTTGACCAAGGAAGGGGAGATTGAGACCTTATCTGCCAAGGAATTGGCTTTTGGTTACCGTCATTCAGCTGTTCAAGATTCTGGAGCTGTTGTTTTGTCAGCTAAATTTGCCCTATCTCCAGGGAATCATCAGGTTATCAAGCAAGAAATGGACCGCTTAACGCACCTACGTGAACTCAAACAACCTCTAGAATACCCATCTTGTGGTTCGGTCTTTAAGCGTCCTGTTGGTCATTTTGCAGGTCAGTTAATTTCAGAAGCTGGATTGAAAGGCTATCGTATCGGTGGTGTTGAAGTGTCTGAAAAGCACGCTGGTTTCATGATCAATGTTGCTGACGGAACGGCGAAAGACTATGAGGACTTGATCCAATCTGTTATTGAAAAAGTCAAGGAACACTCAGGTGTCACCCTTGAGAGAGAAGTCCGAATCTTGGGTGAGAAAGAGTAAAATTTAGACAGAAAAGCTGCTACTATGTCAATGGAAAGGGGGTGAAAGCCTATCGTTAGCGAAGATGCATGTAGGCAGTTCAATCTCCTACACGAGGTAGTAGTGGCCTGACAGAGCCCTGATCTGTTAATTTATGAAAAAGAAGGAATTTATGACAATTGAAAAAACCAATTATTGAATTCAAAAACGTCTCTAAAGTTTTTGAAGACAGCAACACCAAGGTTCTCAAAGACATTAACTTTGAGTTGGAAGAAGGAAAGTTCTATACCCTACTAGGTGCATCAGGTTCAGGGAAATCAACCATCCTGAACATCATTGCAGGTTTACTGGATGCGACGACAGGAGATATTTTTCTGGATGGGGTACGGATCAACGACATCCCAACCAACAAGCGAGACGTCCATACAGTCTTCCAATCCTATGCCTTGTTTCCACATATGAATGTGTTTGAAAATGTTGCCTTTCCACTCCGCTTGCGTAAGATTGACAAGAAAGAAATCGAGCAACGTGTAGCGGAAGTTCTCAAGATGGTTCAGTTGGAAGGTTATGAAAAACGTTCCATCCGTAAACTTTCTGGAGGACAACGTCAGCGTGTGGCTATCGCCCGTGCCATCATCAACCAACCTCGTGTGGTTTTGTTGGATGAGCCCTTGTCAGCGCTGGACTTAAAATTGCGGACAGACATGCAGTACGAACTGCGTGAACTGCAACAACGATTGGGGATTACCTTTGTCTTTGTCACTCACGATCAGGAGGAAGCCCTGGCTATGAGTGACTGGATTTTCGTTATGAATGATGGCGAGATTGTCCAATCAGGAACACCTGTAGATATCTATGATGAGCCAATCAACCATTTTGTTGCTACCTTTATCGGTGAGTCCAACATCTTGCCAGGAACTATGATTGAGGACTACTTGGTCGAGTTTAACGGCAAACGCTTTGAAGCGGTCGATGGTGGGATGAAGCCAAACGAGCCTGTCGAAGTCGTTATTCGTCCAGAGGACTTGCGTATCACTCTTCCTGAAGAAGGCAAGCTCCAAGTTAAGGTTGATACCCAACTTTTCCGTGGGGTTCACTACGAGATTATCGCCTATGACGAACTTGGCAATGAATGGATGATCCACTCGACTCGTAAGGCCATTGTGGGTGAGGAAATCGGTCTGGACTTTGAACCAGAAGACATCCACATCATGCGTCTCAATGAAACTGAAGAAGAGTTCGATGCTCGTATCGAAGAATACGTAGAAATCGAAGAGCAAGAAGCAGGTCTGATTAACGCGATCGAGGAGGAAAGAGATGAAGAAAACAACCTCTAAACTCTTTGTAGTGCCCTACATGCTTTGGATTGCCCTCTTTGTTCTTGCACCCTTGGTCTTGATTTTCGGTCAATCCTTTTTCAACATTGAAGGGCAGTTTAGTTTAGAAAACTATAAATCTTACTTTGCGTCACAAAACCTGACCTACCTTAAAATGAGCTTCAACTCTGTGCTTTATGCAGGGATTGTGACTATGGTGACGCTTCTCATTAGTTATCCGACAGCTCTCTTTTTGACTCGTCTCAAACACCGTCAACTCTGGCTCATGTTGATTATCCTTCCTACATGGATTAACCTACTCCTTAAGGCTTATGCCTTTATCGGGATTTTTGGTCAAAATGGTTCTATTAACCAATTCTTGGAATTCATCGGAATTGGTTCGCAACAGTTGCTCTTTACTGATTTCTCCTTTATCTTTGTCGCAAGCTACATCGAGCTTCCTTTTATGATTTTGCCCATTTTCAATGTCTTGGACGATATGGATAACAATCTCATTAATGCTAGTTACGACCTCGGTGCGACCAAGTGGGAGACCTTCCGCCATGTCATCTTCCCTCTGTCTATGAATGGGGTGAGAAGTGGAGTTCAGTCCGTCTTTATCCCAAGTTTGAGTCTTTTCATGCTGACACGTTTAATTGGTGGGAACCGCGTTATCACCCTCGGGACGGCCATTGAGCAGAACTTCCTGACCAATGACAACTACGGTATGGGTTCAACCATCGGTGTGATTCTCATCCTGACCATGTTTCTCACCATGTGGGTGACCAAGGAAAGGAGAGAACGATGAAAAAATTTGCCAATCTCTACCTACCCTTTGTCTTTATCATCCTTTACTTGCCAATTTTTTACTTGATTGGCTATGCCTTTAATGCTGGCGATGATATGAACAGCTTTACTGGTTTTAGCTTGAGCCATTTTAAAACCATGTTTGGTGATGGTCGTCTCATGTTGATCCTCACCCAAACCTTTTTCTTGGCCTTTCTATCAGCCTTGATTGCAACCATTATCGGGACTTTCGGTGCCATTTATATCTATCAGTCTCGTAAGAAATACCAAGAAGCCTTTCTATCTCTTAATAATATTTTGATGGTTGCGCCTGACGTTATGATTGGTGCCAGCTTCTTGATTCTCTTTACACAGCTTAAGTTTTCACTTGGATTCTTGACGGTTCTATCTAGTCACGTGGCCTTTTCCATTCCTATCGTAGTCTTGATGGTCTTGCCTCGTCTCAAGGAGATGAATGATGACATGATTCATGCGGCTTATGACCTTGGTGCCAGCCAGTTTCAGATGTTCAAGGAAATCATGCTTCCTTACCTGACTCCGTCTATCATTGCAGGTTATTTCATGGCCTTCACCTATTCGCTAGATGACTTTGCCGTGACCTTCTTTGTGACGGGAAATGGCTTTTCAACCCTATCCGTTGAGATTTACTCTCGTGCTCGTAAGGGGATTTCCCTAGAAATCAATGCCCTGTCTGCCCTTGTCTTTCTCTTTAGTATTATCCTAGTTGTAGGTTATTACTTTATCTCACGTGAGAAGGAGGAGCAAGCATGAAAAAACTCTATTCATTTTTAGCAGGAATTGTAGCGATTATCCTTGTCTTATGGGGGATTGCGACTCATCTAGATAGTAAAATCAATAGTCGAGATAGTCAAAAACTGGTTATCTACAACTGGGGGGACTACATTGATCCCGAACTCTTGGAGCAATTCACAGAAGAAACAGGGATCCAAGTCCAGTATGAAACCTTTGACTCCAACGAAGCTATGTATACCAAGATCAAGCAAGGTGGAACAACCTACGATATTGCCATTCCTAGTGAGTATATGATCAACAAGATGAAGGACGAAGACCTTTTGGTTCCTCTTGATTATTCAAAAATTGAAGGAATCGAAAATATCGGACCAGAGTTCCTCAACCAGTCTTTTGATCCAGGCAATAAATTCTCCATTCCTTATTTCTGGGGTACCTTGGGAATTGTCTACAACGAAACCATGGTAGAGGAGGCTCCTGAGCATTGGGATGATCTCTGGAAGCCAGAGTATAAGGATTCCATCATGCTCTTTGATGGGGCACGTGAGGTGCTGGGACTCGGGCTTAACTCGCTCGGTTACAGCCTCAACTCAAAGGATCCACAGCAGTTGGAAGAAACGGTAGACAAACTCTACAAACTGACTCCAAATATCAAGGCTATTGTGGCGGACGAGATGAAGGGTTACATGATTCAGAACAATGCTGCCATCGGTGTCACCTTCTCTGGGGAAGCCAGCCAGATGTTGGAGAAAAATCCTAATCTCAAGTATGTTGTTCCGACTGAGGCCAGCAATCTCTGGTTTGACAACATGGTCATTCCAAAAACTGTTAAAAACCAAGATGCAGCCTATGCCTTTATCAACTTTATGTTGAAACCCGACAATGCTCTGAAAAATGCTGAGTATGTAGGCTATGCAACACCAAATAACACAGCCAAGGAACTGCTCCCAGAGGAGACCAAAGAAGACAAGTCCTTCTATCCAGACGCTGATACCATGAAAAACCTAGAAGTTTATGAGAAATTTGACCATAAATGGACAGGCAAATATAGCGATCTCTTCCTACAGTTTAAAATGTATCGGAAGTAGAAGATTTCCAGTTGTCGGAAAGAAATTTTAATTAAACTAAAATAAAACCTAGCTATTAGTAACAAGAAAAGTTTCTATAGCTAGGTTTTATTATGGTTTCAAGTGGTAAGTAGTAATAATTTGTGAATCGTGTTATAATTTTTCTAATCATAAAGAATTTATCTTTTCATAGAAAAAAGTGATTTGGAAACTATTTGTAGGAGTATTATATCTATTTCGTTTACTTATTGTGGAGTTGTATGTGGAGTCATTTCCGTAGATGACAAATTTTATATAGGGATTAACCCTGATTTATCTCCTAAAGGTACTTTAGTTCAATTTAAAGGCTTTGTATCTAAAAAACAAACTGATGTCAATAATGACAAGAAGCTTCTTAATAAAGTTAACGTTTGGTTAATAATTCATGGTCATCGAGATCATTTAGATGATATAGGGAAAGGATACCTGAGGGATAAAACCGTAATTTCTCCTAACAGAAAAATCACAGAAGGATTGTCATGTTTAAATAATATAGTTTTAAATTGGGGAGAAGAGCAACATTTTTCTTTTGATGAGTATCAAATTGCTATTAAAGCTATACCAGCTTATCATGCGAGTAATTTTATAATGCAAAAAATAGTTGGGAAAGTTAATGGTTACCAAATAACAATCACAAGTCCTTTGCAAACTAGAATAATCTACTTTACAGGTGACACGATTTTATATCCAAGATTGACTGATTATGTTCCCCAAAAAATTGATGCTATTTTTGCAAATCTTGGAGCTGTCAAATCTGATTCATTTGGTGGTCCATTCACAATGGATTTAAAGATGTTAAAGCAATTAGAATCTACACTTCAACCCAAAAATATTTATCCGATTCATATTGAAGATTATAGTCATTACCAGACTACAAAAAGAGAAGTAACAGATGCTAATTATAAAACTCTTTCTGTGGGGGAGATGATTAGTATCTAAGTTTAAGAATCTATAACTTGATGTGGTATCTTTAAAATGATATAACTTGACGAATCTCTATCAAAACAGTATAATAGTAAAGTTGAGAATTGATTTTCAGTTGTCTTAGTCCAGAGAAATGGCGGTGCTGCGAGCCATCTAAGGTAGAAAGTCATGCTACTCAATCAGACAATTGCATAAGATTATGAGAATGACAAGTTCATTGAATGAAGGTGGTACCGCGGTTTTTCGCCCTTCGTGATGTGAGCTTGTCTTTTGATTTTTGGAGGTGTTTATGAAGACATTTCTCGTGAAACAAAAGTTTCGTCTTGGAGGCGAACGCTTCGATATCAAGGATGACAGAGGAGTAGTGAATTATCAGGTGGAGGGATCTTTCTTCCAAATTCCTAAGACCTTTACCATCTATGACGCTTATGGTGAGCAAGTCAGTGAGATTAGTAAAGAATTTTTCACCTTGCTTCCTCGCTTTAATATCCAGTTACGAAACGGTTCAAATTTCGTCATTCGTAAGAAGTTGACCTTCTTTCGAGATAAGTATGAGTTTGATCATCTAGGGCTTCGTATAGAGGGCAATATCTGGGATTTGAATTTCAAATTGCTGGATGATCGTGATCAGCTTGTCGCCGAGATTCAAAAAGAAATTTTCCATTTGACCTCAACCTACAATGTTACCGTCTATGAAGACTCTTATGCAGATCTGGTCATTTCCCTCTGTGTCGCGATTGACTATGTGGAGATGCTGGAAAGCCAATCAAATTAAATAAGTAAATAAGGAGATATTATGAAACAACTATCTAGTGCTCAAGTTCGCCAAATGTGGCTTGACTTCTGGGCAAGCAAAGGCCACTCTGTAGAACCATCAGTGAGTTTGGTTCCTGTAAATGACCCAACTCTTTTATGGATTAACTCTGGGGTAGCAACCCTTAAGAAATACTTTGACGGGACTATTATCCCTGAAAATCCACGTATTACCAATGCCCAAAAAGCCATCCGTACTAATGACATCGAAAACGTAGGGAAGACTGCTCGTCACCATACCATGTTTGAAATGTTGGGGAACTTCTCTATTGGAGATTACTTCCGTGATGAAGCTATCACCTGGGCTTATGAACTCTTGACAAGCCCAGAATGGTTTGATTTTCCAGCTGAAAAACTCTACATGACCTATTACCCTGATGACAAAGATTCTTACAACCGCTGGATTGAAGTAGGAGTGGATCCAAGTCACTTGATTCCAATCGAGGACAACTTCTGGGAAATTGGTGCGGGACCTTCTGGACCTGATACAGAGATTTTCTTTGATCGTGGAGAAGCCTTCGATCCAGAAAACATCGGTATTCGCCTGCTTGCAGAAGATATCGAAAACGACCGTTACATCGAAATCTGGAACATCGTTTTGTCACAATTTAACGCGGATCCTGCTGTTCCTCGTAGCGAATACAAGGAATTGCCACACAAAAACATTGATACGGGCGCTGGTTTGGAGCGTTTGGTAGCGGTTATCCAAGGAGCTAAGACAAACTTTGAAACAGACCTCTTCATGCCGATTATCCGTGAAGTTGAGAAATTGTCAGGCAAGGTCTACGATCAAGATGGCGACAACATGAGCTTCAAGGTCATTGCGGACCATATTCGTTCCCTTTCATTTGCCATCGGTGATGGTGCCCTTCCAGGAAACGAAGGCCGTGGCTATGTCCTTCGCCGTCTCCTCCGTCGCGCGTCTATGCATGGTCAAAAATTGGGTATCAACGAGCCTTTCCTTTACAAACTCGTTCCAACTGTTGGAAAAATCATGGAAAGCTACTACCCAGAAGTGCTTGAAAAACGTGACTTTATCGAAAAAATCGTTAAGAGCGAGGAAGAGTCATTTGCCCGTACCCTTCATTCAGGTCAACACTTTGCAGAAACCATTGTAGCTGACTTGAAAGCGAAAGGTCAAAACGTTATCGCTGGGCAAGATGTCTTCAAACTCTACGACACTTACGGCTTCCCGGTTGAGTTGACGGAAGAAATCGCTGAAGAAGCTGGGATGACTGTAGACCGTGAAGGTTTTGAAGCAGCCATGAAAGAGCAGCAAGAACGTGCGCGTGCGTCAGCTGTCAAAGGTGGCTCTATGGGCATGCAAAATGAAACCCTTCAAAACATTACAGTTGAAAGTGTCTTCAACTACAATGCTAGTCAATTGCATTCAAAATTAGTAGCTATCGTAGCGGATAATGCTGAAGTAGAAGCTGTTTCTGAAGGGACTGCTTCCCTCATCTTTGCAGAGACTCCATTCTATGCTGAAATGGGTGGACAAGTAGCTGACCATGGTAAAATCTTGGACGCTGCTGGAAACATCGTGGCTACTGTAACAGATGTTCAAAAAGCGCCAAATGGCCAACCACTTCATACTGTTGAAGTCCATGCCCCGCTTGCCTTGAACCAAGAATACACATTGGCAATTGATACTGACCGTCGCCTTCGTGTCATGAAAAACCACACTGCGACTCACTTGCTCCATGCAGCGCTTCACAATATCCTTGGAAACCACGCAACTCAAGCAGGTTCACTTAATGAAGTCGAATTCCTCCGTTTTGACTTTACGCACTTCCAAGCAGTAACTCCAGAAGAATTGCGTGCCATTGAACAACAAGTCAACGAGAAAATCTGGGAAGCAATCGCAGTTAAGACTGTTGAGACAGACATTGACACTGCAAAAGAAATGGGAGCTATGGCCCTCTTTGGTGAGAAATACGGTAAGGAAGTTCGTGTTGTTACTATCGGTGACTACTCTATCGAGCTTTGTGGTGGTACCCACGTTGGCAACACTTCTGAGGTTGGCCTCTTCAAGATTGTCAAAGAAGAAGGGATTGGATCAGGAACTCGTCGTATCTTGGCAGTGACTGGTAAGGAAGCCTTTGAAGCCTACCGTGAACAAGAAGACGCTCTGAAAGCAGTCGCAGCAACCTTGAAAGCACCTCAACTCAAGGAAGTGCCTCACAAGGTTGAAGGTCTTCAAGAGCAACTCCGTCAACTTCAAAAAGAAAATGCAGAGTTGAAAGAAAAAGCTGCAGCTGCAGCCGCAGGTGATGTCTTCAAGGATGCGAAGGAAGTCAACGGCCACCGTTACATTGCTAGTCAAGTTTCTGTATCAGATGCAGGTGCTCTTCGTACATTTGCAGATAACTGGAAACAAAAAGACTACTCTGACGTGCTTGTCCTAGTTGCCGCTATTGGTGACAAGGTCAATATCCTTGTTGCAAGCAAGACAAAAGATGTGCATGCAGGAAACCTTGTCAAAGAATTGGCCCCAATCGTTGATGGACGTGGTGGTGGTAAACCGGACATGGCCATGGCAGGAGGAAGCAACCAAGCTAAGATCCAGGAATTGCTGGATGCCGTAGCAGGTAAATTGTAAGAAAACAAAGATCTATCCATTTGGGTAGGTCTTTTTGTGAATACAAAAAGCCAAATCCTAGTGGACTTGGCTTAGTTTTTTAGATTGTATTGACTGCCCAGACACTGACGGAACCTGCTGCTACTGAAAATTCTCCATAACCTTCCTCATCAATTGTGACTTGGTCTTGGTGATTTCCAAGTAAATCTACAAAGGTTTGGTTAGCCCATTCTTGGCCAACAAACATAGACTTGCTGTTTTCTTGGTCATTTGAAATCAAGACTGCGATTGGGGATTGATGCTCAACGCCTGAGCGGACCCAACCGATACAGTTGGCATCGTCAAAGTAGTCTGTTTGCTCTCCATAGGCCCTGTCTTTTCGGATGGCTAGGAGACGATCAAGAACTTCTTTGAAATCTTGTTGAGCATATTGCCCTGAAATACCGTAATAGTCTCCGTAAAAGACACACGGAAGCCCATCTTGACGTAACAGAATGAGGGCATAGGCTGCTGGTTTGAACCATTCTTCAACAGTAGACTCAAGGGCTTGTCCTCGTTGAGTATCATGGTTGTCAACGAAAGTGACAGCCTTGTCAGGCTTGAGTTCAACCAAGCTATCAGTAAAGATAGTACGGAGGTCGTAGCTTGCTCCAGCTTGACTGGCTTCAAAGAGATTCTGGTGGAGACGAACATCGACAAGGTCAAAACGTTCCTCCGTTTTTTCGAGATAGTCTAGGTTGGCTTCTTTATCTGGATTCCAAAATTCACCAAAAACATAGAAATCTTGACCATATTTTTCCTTCATATCACGGATGAAATTGCGCATAAAGAAAGAGTCGATGTGTTTGACGGCATCTAAACGGAAACCAGCAATACCAGTCGTTTCCATGAACCAGTCAGCCCAGTCATAGATATTTTGGATGACTTCAGGATGCTTAAAGTCTAGGTCGGCATACATGAGGTAGTCGTAGTTGCCGTTTTCATTATCGACCAATTCCTCGTTTGCCCAGCCCTTGTTGTCCCCTTGGATCAGGTAAATACCAGACTTACGGCGTTTGGCATCGTAGTCTGTACCTGTGAAGTGGTACCAGTGCCAGTGGAAGTCATTGTAGGTATTTTGACGACCATCGAAAGTAAAGTGAGTCCAGCCATTGATAGTGAAGGGCTCGCTTAGTTGAACGGTACGATCCTCAGGATCCACTTCAATAACCTGAAAGGATTCCATGTGATCGGCTGCAGCCTTGTGATTGAGCACCACATCGGCCATAGGTCGGATTCCATGCTCCTTGAGAGTCTGAATCGTTTGAAGATAGTCTTCTTTAAACCCATACTTGGTGCGGACAGTCCCTTTTTGGTGAAATTCACCTAGGTCAAAAAGATCGTAAACACCATAGCCTACATCTTTTTCGTTGGTTGCCTTGAAGGCAGGTGGCATCCAGACATGGCTGATACCAAGGTTTGCTAGGTGCTCTGCATCATTTGTCAGTCGCGTCCAGTGTTGGCCGTCGTGAGGCAGATACCATTCAAAGTACTGCATAAGTGTCTGATTTTGCATTGTTTTTCCTCTTGCTTATCAATGTTGTGTTTTATTCTACCATAAAGTTTAGAACTAGGCAAACGTTTGCGCAAGATTCTATACTCATTTCTGAAATTGTCTATTTTTAGAGCTTGTCCGCCTTCTTTTCATTGCTGGGAAAAGAGGGTTTAGGATAAAGAATGACATGACCAAACTTTTTTAGAAAAAATTACACTAAGTAAACTAAAGTAAAAATGGATAAGCGGTTTCTTTTTTGAGAATTGTCATAAAATTTGCTATAATAGTAGCTATGAATAGAATTAGGGTCAGCAGACGTGTTGAAAAAAAGCTAGCTAAGGGTCTAGTTCTTTTGGAAGCAAGTGATTTAACAGATATTGATCTGACGGATCAGGCAGTAGAAGTTCTTAGTCAGGACGGGAAGTTTTTAGGGAGTGCCTATCTTTCTCAGCAGAACAAAGGCATCGGCTGGATGGTCAGTAAGGAAAAGGTTAGCTTTAACCAAATCTTTTTTGAAGCTCTGTTTCGTAAGGCCAAGGAAATTAGAAAGCCTTATTATCAGGATGACTTGACTACTGCCTTTCGCCTTTTTAATCAAGAAGGGGATGGCTTTGGCGGTCTGACTGTTGATCTCTACGGAGATTATGCTGTCTTTTCGTGGTACAACTCCTTTGTTTACCAGATTCGTAAGCTGATAGTAAAGGCTTTTAAGGAAGTTTTTCCTGAGGTCTTGGGTGCTTATGAGAAGATTCGTTTTAAAGGTCTAGACTACGAGTCTGCCCATATTTATGGTGAGGAAGCGCCAGACTATTTTACTGTTCTTGAGAATGGCGTGCTCTATCAAGTCTTTATGAATGATGGCTTGATGACAGGGATCTTCCTAGACCAGCATGAAGTTCGTGGGAGTCTGGTTGACGGTCTGGCCATGGGCAAATCCTTGCTCAATATGTTTTCCTATACGGCTGCCTTTTCAGTTGCTGCAGCTATGGGAGGCGCGAGTGAGACGACTTCTGTCGATTTGGCCAAACGGTCCAGAGAGCTGTCAGAGGCTCATTTTCAGGCAAATGGACTCAGCACGGACAATCATCGTTTTATCGTCATGGATGTCTTTGAGTACTTCAAGTATGCCAAGCGAAAAGGCTTGACCTATGATGTGATTGTTCTAGATCCGCCGAGCTTTGCCCGCAATAAAAAACAAACATTTTCTGTGGCGAAGGATTATCACAAGTTGATTTCCCAGAGCCTAGAGATTTTAAATCCGGGAGCGATTATCATTGCCAGTACCAATGCTGCCAATGTTTCCCGCCAGAAATTTATAGAACAAATTGATAAAGGTTTTGCAGGAAGAAGGTATCAGATTTTAAACCAATATGGTCTTCCAGCAGACTTTGCCTATAATAAAAAAGATGAAAGCAGTAATTACCTCAAGGTGATTAGTATGAAGGTTAGTAAATGAAATTAGTCGTCTCAGTAATGCCAAGAAGTTTAGAAGAAGCGCAAGAACTGGATGCCACTAGGTATGAAGATGCCGATATCATTGAGTGGCGTGCGGACTTTCTTGCAAAGGACGCTATTTTACAGGTAGCACCTGCTATCTTTGAAAAATTTGCAGGACGCGAACTGGTCTTTACCCTTCGGACTCGCGCTGAGGGAGGAGAAATTGAACTTTCCTCAGAAGAGTATGTTCAAATTATCAAGGAAGTGGCGCAACTCTATCAACCAGACTATATTGATTTTGAGTATTTCAGCTACAAGGACGTTTTTGAGGAAATGTTGGATTTTCCAAATCTCGTATTGAGCTATCATAATTTCCGTGAAACACCTGAAAACATGATGGAAATCTTGTCTGAGTTGACCAGTCTCTCTCCGAAAGTGGTCAAGGTATCAGTTATGGCCCATACGGAGCAGGATGTTTTAGACCTGATGAACTACACACGAGGATTTAAGACACTCAATCCTGAGCAAGAGTACGTGACCATTTCCATGGGGAAAATGGGCAAGGTATCACGCATTACTTCAGATGTGACGGGTTCAAGTTGGTCATTTGCTAGTCTGGATGAAGCGAGTGCCCCAGGTCAGATTTCATTGGCTAACATGAAAAAAATCAGGGAGATTTTGGATGAAGCTTGATGGCTATACACGTTTAGCTGCAGTTGTTGCCAATCCCATCAAACACTCTATTTCACCCTTTATCCACAATAGGGCCTTTGAGGCGACAGCTACCAATGGTGTCTATGTGGCTTGGGAGATTGAAGCGGGTGACTTGGCAGAAACAGTCGCCAATATTCGCCGCTACCAGATGTTTGGCATCAACCTGTCCATGCCCTATAAGGAGCAAGTGATTCCTTATTTGGATGAGCTGAGTGACGAAGCGCGCTTGATCGGTGCGGTCAATACGGTTGTCAATGAGAATGGCACTTTAATTGGATATAATACAGATGGCAAGGGATTTTTTAAGAGCTTGCCTTCTTTTACAATTACAGGTAAAAAGATGACCCTGCTGGGTGCAGGTGGTGCGGCCAAGTCCATTTTGGCGCAGGCTATTTTGGATGGCGTCAGTCAGATTTCGGTCTTTGTTCGTTCAGCTTCTATGGAAAAAACAAGACCTTACCTAGACAAGTTACAGGAGCAAACAGGCTTTAAAGTAGACTTGTATGCTTTAGAAGATATTTCTGAACTGCAAGCACGGATTACTCAGTCAAACCTGCTCGTCAATGCGACCAGTGTGGGCATGGATGGTCAGTCGTCCCCGGTTCCTGAAAGCATCAATTTGCCAGAAACTCTCTTGGTGGCAGATATCATTTACCAACCTTTTGAGACGCCGTTTTTGAAATGGGCTAGAAGTCAGGGCAATCCAGCCGTCAATGGTCTGGGAATGTTGCTCTATCAAGCTGCTGAAGCTTTTCAACTGTGGACAGGTAAAGAAATGCCGACAGATGAGATTTGGCAGTCCTTAACAGAAAAATACCAATAAAAAAGGAGACCCTACTATGAAAATCAGAATCGATATTCCACATCGTCCTTATGATATTCAGATTGAAAAAGGTTGTCTGGCTCAGGCTGGTCAATGGTTGCGAGAACTCTGGCAACCACAAAAAGTGGTTATCGTAACCGACAACCATGTAGCCTCTCTCTATGCAGAGAAGGTTAAACTCAGCCTAGAAGATGCTGGTTTTCAGGTAGCTGTTTTTGACTTTTTAGAAGGCGAAGAACGAAAAAATTTAACCACTGTTCAGAAGGTCTATGAATTTTTAGTCAAGCAAGGTCTGACTCGTAGCGATGGGATTGTGGCTCTTGGTGGTGGTGTCGTTGGGGATCTAGCTGGTTTCGTAGCCTCTACCTATATGCGGGGCATTCACTTTGTTCAGATTCCGACTAGTTTGACTGCTCAGGTTGATTCTTCTATCGGTGGAAAGACGGGTGTCAATACTCCATTTGCTAAAAATATGGTGGGAACTTTTGCCCAACCAGATGGAGTTCTGATTGATCCGCTTGTCCTTGAAACACTCGGAAAAAGAGAGTTGATTGAAGGAATGGGTGAGGTTATTAAGTATGGCTTGATTGAGGATCCAGAACTATGGGCTCTCTTGACGGAGCTGGATGGTTCTGTAGAGAGCATTCTGGAGCATGCAGAGACTTTGATTGAACATTCTTGTCAGGTTAAGCGGAAGATGGTGGTCGAGGATGAGTTGGACAATGGTGTTCGCCTTTACCTCAATTTTGGGCACACTATTGGTCATGCTATTGAAGCGACTGCTGGCTATGGCAAGGTCATGCATGGTGAGGCTGTGGCTATGGGGATGGTGCAGATTTCCAAGATTGCTGAGGAAAAAGGCCTCATGCCAGCTGGTATAACCCAGTCCATCACAGCTATGTGTCAGAAATTTGGTTTGCCTGTTGACTATGAAAACTGGGATGTTGACAAACTTTATCAGGCTTTGACTCATGATAAGAAAGCGCGTGGGAACACCTTGAAATTGGTCTTGGTACCAGGGCTTGGTTCAGCGACCATTCACCCAGTTTCTCTGGAAGAGATGAAAGACTACTTGGTAAAATAAGGAGAACGTATGAGATATTTAACTGCAGGAGAATCACACGGTCCTCGTTTGACGGCTATCATTGAAGGAATTCCCGCTGGACTTCCTTTGACAGCTGAGGATATTAATGGAGACCTTAAACGCCGTCAGGGTGGCTACGGTCGTGGTGGTCGTATGAAGATTGAGAGTGACCAGGTTGTCTTTACTTCGGGCGTTCGCCACGGGAAGACGACAGGGGCTCCTATTACCATGGATGTCATCAATAAGGACCACCAAAAATGGTTGGATATCATGTCTGCGGAGGACATTGAAGACCGCTTTAAAAGCAAACGAAAAATCACTCATCCACGTCCCGGTCATGCCGACTTGGTTGGGGGCATCAAGTACCGTTTTGATGATTTGCGTAATTCCTTGGAGCGCTCATCTGCCCGTGAAACCACCATGCGAGTGGCAGTTGGAGCAGTGGCCAAACGTCTCTTGGCTGAGCTGGAGATAGAAATTGCCAATCATGTCGTGGTCTTCGGTGGTAAGGAAATCGATGTTCCTGAAGATTTAACAGTCGCTGAGATTAAGAAACTGGCATCCCAGTCAGAAGTTTCTATTGTCAATCAAGAACGGGAACAGGAAATCAAGGATTATATTGATCAAATCAAGCGTGACGGTGATACCATCGGTGGAGTTGTGGAGACAGTTGTTGGAGGCGTACCAGTAGGCCTCGGCTCCTATGTCCAATGGGACCGAAAATTGGATGCGCGATTGGCCCAAGCAGTTGTTTCTATCAATGCCTTTAAAGGGGTGGAATTTGGTCTTGGTTTTGAGGCTGGTTACCTTAAAGGCAGCCAAGTTATGGATGAAATTCTCTGGTCTAAAGAAGACGGCTATACTCGTCGTACCAATAATCTAGGTGGTTTCGAAGGTGGTATGACCAATGGGCAACCTATCGTTGTTCGTGGAGTTATGAAACCCATTCCTACTCTCTACAAACCACTCATGAGTGTAGACATTGAGACTCACGAACCTTATAAGGCAACCGTGGAGAGAAGTGATCCGACCGCTCTTCCAGCAGCGGGTGTCGTCATGGAAGCTGTTGTGGCAACAGTTCTAGCACAAGAAATCCTAGAAAAATTCTCATCCGATAATCTAGAGGAATTAAAGGAAGCGGTAGCCAAACACCGAGAGTATACAAAGAACTATTGAGGAGTTCCTATGGCAAAAACCATCTATATCGCAGGTCTCGGATTGATTGGTGCCTCGATGGCGCTCGGTATCAGGCGCGACCATCCTGAGTATGAAATTTTGGGTTATAATCGCAGTCAGACTTCGAGAGATATTGCCTTGGAGAGGGGAATGATTGACCGTGCGACGGATGATTTTGCCAGTTTTGCTCCTCTGGCAGATATCATCATTCTAACCTTACCGATCAAGCAGACCATTGCTTTTATTAAGGAGTTGGCAGGTTTGGACTTGAAAGAAGGAGTGATTATCTCAGATGCTGGTTCGACCAAGTCAGCCATTGTGGATGCGGCGGAGCAGTATTTGGCTGGCAAGGCTGTTCGCTTTGTTGGGGCCCATCCTATGGCTGGTAGCCACAAGACAGGAGCTGCTTCTGCGGATGTTAATCTCTTTGAAAACGCCTATTATATCTTTACACCTTCGAGCTTGACAAGTCCTGACACACTTGAGGAAATGAAAGATCTGCTTTCAGGCCTTCATGCTCGTTTTATCGAGATTGATGCCAAGGAGCATGATCGGGTGACTTCTCAGATTAGCCATTTTCCTCATATTCTGGCTTCCAGCCTCATGGAGCAAACAGCTGTCTATGCTCAAGAACATGAGATGGCAAGGTGCTTTGCGGCGGGTGGATTTCGAGATATGACTCGGATTGCGGAAAGCGAGCCAGGTATGTGGACCTCCATTCTCTTGTCTAATCGTGAGACTATTCTAGAGCGGATTGCGGATTTCAAGGAGCGATTAGATGAGGTTGGACAAGCCATCAGCAAGGGAGATGAAGAGCAAATTTGGAACTTTTTCAATCAAGCACGTGAGCAACGGCAGGCCATGGAAATCCATAAGCGTGGTGGTGTGGATAGCTCTTACGACCTCTATGTCGACGTTCCCGATGAAGAAGATGTCATCTTGCGGATTTTGGAATTGCTACGAGGAACTTCCTTGGTCAACATTCACATCAACGAAGAAAACCGTGAGGATATTCACGGGATTCTACAAATTTCCTTTAAAAATGCTCAAGACTTAGAACGAGCTGAGCGCTTAATTACAGAAAATACGGACTACACAGTCGTCATCAAATAAGGAGAAAATCATGTCAAATATTTACGATAGTGCAAATGAACTCAGTCGCGGATTACGCGAATTACCAGAATACAAGGCTGTCAAGGCAGCCAAAGATGCTATCCAAGCAGATGAACAAGCTGGCAAGATTTTTGCAGACTATCTTGCCTTCCAGCAAGAAATCCAAGTCATGGCTCAAACTGGACAAATGCCAGATGCTTCTTTCCAAGAAAAGATGCAGTCTTTCAGCAAGCAAATCCAAGAGAACGCTCTTTTGTCAGATTTCTTTGCCAAACAGCAACAATTGTCCATTTATCTTTCAGACATTGAAAAAATTGTCTTTGAACCTGTTTCAGAATTATTGAAATAGTATTTTATCTGTATAAAAGCCAGAAATTTCAGGAATTTCTGGCTTTTTTGTGATAAAATAAGAAAAAGTATTGCAAGTATGAGGTCAACTATGAAACTAAAAACAAACATTCGCCACTTACATGGCAGTATCCGGGTTCCAGGTGACAAGTCTATCAGTCACCGTTCGATTATTTTTGGAAGTTTGGCTGAGGGCGAAACCAAGGTTTATGATATTTTGCGTGGAGAAGATGTACTTTCAACCATGCAGGTTTTTCGTGACCTTGGTGTTGAAATTGAGGACAAAGATGGGGTTGTTACCATTCAAGGTGTAGGCATGGATGGTTTAAAAGCTCCGCAAAATGCCTTGGATATGGGGAATTCTGGTACCTCGATTCGTCTGATTTCAGGTGTACTTGCTGGTGCAGATTTTGAAGTTGAAATGTTCGGAGATGATAGTCTTTCTAAACGTCCTATGGATCGCGTGACCCTTCCCTTGAAAAAAATGGGCGTCAGCATTTCGGGGCAAACTGAGCGAGACCTGCCTCCTCTTCGCCTCAAAGGAACAAAAAATCTAACACCTATTCATTATGAGTTACCAATCGCCTCTGCTCAGGTCAAGTCTGCCTTGATATTTGCAGCCTTGCAGGCTCAAGGGGAGTCAGTTATTATCGAGAAAGAATGTACTCGCAACCACACCGAAGATATGCTTCAGCAATTTGGTGGTCATTTAAGTGTGGATGGCAAAAAAATCACAGTTCAAGGACCACAAAAACTGATCGGACAAAAGGTAGTTGTTCCAGGAGATATTTCCAGTGCAGCCTTTTGGTTGGTCGCAGGTTTGATTGTTCCAAACTCTCGTGTGGTGCTGCAGAATGTGGGCATCAATGAAACGCGTACAGGTATTATTGATATCATTCGTGCTATGGGTGGAAAATTGGAAATAACTGAAATCGATCCAGTCGCTAAATCAGCAACCCTAACTGTCGAGTCTTCAGACTTGAAAGGGACAGAAATTGGTGGAGCCTTGATTCCACGTTTGATTGATGAATTGCCCATTATTGCCCTTCTAGCAACACAAGCGCAAGGTGAAACGGTCATTAAGGATGCTGAAGAACTCAAGGTCAAGGAAACCGACCGCATTCAGGTGGTGGCAGATGCCTTAAATAGCATGGGAGCGGACATCACCCCCACAGCAGACGGGATGATTATCAAAGGGAAATCCGCCCTTCATGGCGGTAGAGTCAATACGTTTGGTGACCATCGAATTGGAATGATGACAGCCATCGCAGCCCTCTTGGTTGCGGATGGAGAAGTGGAACTTGACCGTGCTGAAGCCATCAATACCAGCTATCCTAGCTTCTTTGATGATTTGGAGAGCTTGATTCATGGCTAAGGTATTACTCGGATTTATGGGGGCAGGCAAGTCGACAATCGCTAGAGGCTTGGACCCAGACTATATCGATATGGATGCCTTAATCGAGGAACATTTGGGCATGTCCATTGCGGATTTCTTCGCTGAAAAAGGAGAAGTGGCCTTTCGTCAAGTAGAGTCAGAAGTCCTAGCTGACTTACTAAAAACTGACCGAGTTGTGTCAACTGGCGGAGGAGTTATCATTTCTCAGAGAAATCGTGACTTGCTCAAAACCAATCCTGATAACATCTACCTAAAAGCAGATTTTGAAACCCTCTACCAACGTATCGCAGCTGACAAGGACAATCAGCGCCCGCTCTTTCTTAACAAAAGTAAGGAAGAACTGGCAACTATTTTCCAAGAAAGACAAGCTTGGTATGAGGAAGTAGCCAGTCGTGTTCTGGATGTGACCAAGTTAAGCCCAGAGGAAATTATAGAGGAACTGAGATGAAAATTGCCTATCTAGGTCCCAAGGGATCTTTTTCGCATCATGTTGTGCAGACAGCCTTTCCCAAGGAGGAATTGCATGCCTTTGCCAATATCACAGATGTTATCAAGGCCTATGAACAGGGCTTGGTGGACTATTCTGTGGTACCAGTTGAAAACTCCATTGAAGGTAGTGTCCATGAAAGTTTGGATTACCTTTTTCACCAGGCTCGCATCCAAGCAGTTGCAGAAATTGTTCAACCCATTCACCAGCAGTTGATGGTGATTCCAGGTCAGTCAAAAATTGAGAAAATTTTTTCCCATCCTCAGGCTCTAGCTCAAGGAAAGAAATTCATCGACAAACACTATCCAGAGGCTCAAATCGAGGTAACAGCCAGTACTGCTTATGCGGCTCGCTTTATTTCGGAACATCCAGATCAGCCTTATGCAGCAATTGCTCCTAGAAGTTCAGCTGAAGAATATGGCTTGGAATTAATTGCAGAGGATATTCAGGAGATGGAAGCCAATTTCACACGTTTTTGGGTGTTAGGGGCAGAGATACCGAAGATTCCTTTGAACTCGCAAGCTGAAAAAATGAGTTTGGCCTTGACCTTACCAGACAATCTACCTGGTGCTCTTTACAAGGCACTTTCGACCTTTGCTTGGAGAGGGATTGACTTAACAAAGATTGAAAGTCGCCCCCTTAAAACAGCCTTGGGAGAATACTTTTTCATTATCGATGTAGACTATAGTGATAAAGAACTGGTTCATTTTGCCAGACAAGAACTAGAAGCCATTGGAATCCAGCACAAGATACTGGGAACCTACCCGATTTTTACCATAACTGATATAGAAAAGGAGAGTCAATGAGCAAAGAAAATCCTTTAAGTCATCACGAGCAGTTACGTTATGACTATCTCTTCAAAAATATTCATTACCTCAACGATCGTGAACGGAGGGAGTTTGACTATCTGCAACAGAAAATGGCAGGTCCCAAGTCTGAAGTTCACCATTTCCAACAAGAAGAAAAAGAAGAATCTTGGGGTAGAGACATTGATCTTCCGACTTATGGCAGTAGAAGCCGGTCTAAGAAACGTGAAAAGGTAGCCCCTCAACCTAAAGTCAAAAAGAAAAAAAGAAGAATTCGCTTCAAACGAATACTGACTTGGTTCCTGCTGTTGATTACTTGTGTGCTTGCAGGAATGATTTTTATGTTTCTTCGAGGGTTCCAGTCAGCAGCCAATCCAAGCAATAAGCCAGCTGATGCCAAAGCAGCTCAAGTAGAAGTCTTTAACGGTCAGGATACCAAAGATGGTGTGAATATCCTAGTCATGGGAACAGATGGTCGTATCGGTCAAAATAGTGCGGAGACCCGTACCGACACGATCATGGTGCTGAATGTCAGTGGATCGGATAAGAAGATCAAACTAGTCAGCTTTATGCGTGATAACCTAGTTTATATTGACGGGTATAGTAAGATCGTAAATGGCCAGAAACAAACGGATAATAAACTCAATGTTGCTTATGAACTCGGGGAACAAGAAGGTCAAAAAGGAGCAGAAATGGTCCGCAAGGTTTTAAAAGATAACTTTGACTTGGATATCAAGTACTACGCCCTAGTTGACTTCCAGGCTTTTGCAACAGCTATTGATACCCTCTTCCCTGACGGGGTAACGATTGATGCTCAATTTTCAACTCTGAATGGTCAACCTCTGACAGAAGCCACAGTTGGAGATGACCTTCATGCAACAGAGACAGAGTCACCAACCCAAACCATCAAAGTTGGGAAGCAGCAGATGAATGGATCTACCTTGCTGAACTATGCTCGTTTTCGTGATGATGATGAAGGGGACTACGGTCGTACCAAACGTCAGCAACAGGTGATGTCAGCCGTTCTTGAGCAAATCAAAGATCCAACCAAGCTCTTTACGGGATCAGAGGCACTTGGAAAAGTCTTTGGAATGACCTCAACAAATCTACCATATAGTTTCTTGTTGACCAATGGCTTATCTGTCTTAGAAGGTGCTCAAAATGGAATTGAAAGACTCACAGTACCAGAACTTGGTGACTGGGTAGATGCTTATGATGTCTATGGAGGTCAAGGACTTCTTGTCGATCAAAATAAATACCGGACCAAACTCGCCCAAATGGGGATGAGATAAAAGGCGATAAATGAAAATCAAAGTTTGATTCACTAGTGAAATGGTGGTCTGAGCTTTGGTTTTTCTTACTATCTGATAGATTTTTAAGGCTTTTTTATGGTATAATAAAATGATATAACTCGTTATTGGACAGAAGAGGAGAGATATGAGTGATTTGAAAGCGATTCAGGCTCGTAGTCTGGAAATGGCTGAATATTTCGTCGCATTTTGTAAAGAACATGATTTGTTATGCTACCTCTGTGGTGGAGGAGCTATTGGTGCCCTACGTAACAAAGGTTTCATTCCTTGGGATGATGATTTAGACTTTTTCATGCCTCGTAAGGACTATGAAAAATTAGCAGAACTGTGGCCCCGTTATGCAGATGAGCGTTATTTCTTGTCAAAGAGTAACAAAGATTTTGTAGACCGTAACCTTTTTATCACCATTCGTGACAAGGAAACCACTTGTATCAAGCCTTATCAGCAAGATTTGGATTTGCCACACGGCTTGGCTTTGGACGTTTTGCCTTTGGATTATTATCCGAAAAATCCGGCTGAGCGTAAGAAACAGGTTCGTTGGGCTTTGATTTATTCACTCTTTTGCGCCCAAACTATCCCAGAAAAGCATGGTGCTATCATGAAATGGGGAAGTCGCATTTTACTCGGTTTGACGCCAAAATCTCTACGTTATCGCATTTGGAAAAAAGCTGAGAAAGAAATGACCAAGTACAGTCTAGCTGAGAGCGATGGAATCACGGAATTATGCTCAGGTCCCGGCTACATGAGAAACAAGTACCTAATCGCATCCTTTGAAGATAATGTCTTCTTGCCATTTGAAGATACTGAGATGCCCATCCCAGTCGGTTATGATGCCTATCTCAGCACTGCTTTTGGGGATTATATGACGCCACCACCAGCAGATAAGCAAGTACCGCATCATGATGCCATTATAGCAGACATGGACAAGAGTTACACAGAGTACAAGGGAGAATATGGTGGATAAGAAAAAAATTCTGTTTTTTATGTGGTCCTTTTCTCTTGGAGGCGGAGCAGAGAAGATTCTATCTACCATTGTTTCAAATCTAGATCCAGAAAAGTATGATATTGATATTCTTGAAATGGAACACTTTGATAAGGGGTATGAAACGGTTCCCAACAATGTTCATATTTTAAAGGCTTTTCAGGATTATCGTCAACCAAGATGGTTACGAGCTCTTTTGTGGAGAATAAGAATCTATTTTCCAAGGCTGACTCGTCGCTTGCTTGTAAAAGATGATTATGATGTTGAAGTTTCTTTTACGATTATGAATCCACCACTCTTATTTTCAGAGCGGAAAGAAGTCAAGAAGATATCTTGGATTCATGGAAGTATTGAGGAATTCCTAAAGGATAGTTCAAAACGTGAATCGCATAGACGTCAGTTGGATACTGCGGATGCTATAGTAGGAATTTCCAAAAAGACCAGTAATTCTATCAAAGAAGTGTATCCATACTATGCTTCGAAATTACAAACGGTATACAATGGTTATGATTTTAAGAGTATTCTAGAAAAATCTCAAGAGAAGATAGATATCGAGATTGCGCCTCAAAGTATCTGTACCATTGGACGTGTTGAGGAAAATAAGGGATCTGACCGTGTAGTGGAAGTGATACGACTATTGCACCAAGAAGGAAAACACTACCACCTCTACTTTATAGGTGCAGGTGACATGGAAGTGGAACTGAAAAAACGAGTCAAGGAGTATCATCTTGAAGACTATATTCATTTTCTTGGTTATCAAAAAAATCCTTACCAGTATTTATCTCAGATGAAAGTTCTTCTGTCTATGTCTAAGCAAGAAGGTTTTCCAGGAGTGTATGTGGAAGCCTTGAGTCTTGGAATCCCTTTTGTCTCTACTGATGTCGGAGGGGCTGAGGAATTATCTCAAGAAGGCCGATTCGGACAAATTATTGAGAGCAATCAAGAGGCAGCTCAGGCAATTACGAACTATATGACTTCTGCTTCAAACTTTGATGTTAATGAAGCTAGCCAATTCATTCAACAATTTACAATTGCCAAACAAATCGAACAAGTAGAAAAACTATTAGAGGAGTAGCATGGAAACTGCATTAATTAGTGTGATTGTGCCAGTCTATAATGTGGCGCAATACCTAGAAAAATCGATAGCTTCCATTCAGAAGCAGACCTATCAAAATCTGGAAATCATTCTTGTTGACGATGGGGCAACGGATGAAAGTGGTCGCTTGTGTGATTTAATCGCTGAACAAGATGATAGGGTGTTAGTGCTTCATAAAAATAACGAAGGCCTGTCACAAGCGCGAAACGATGGAATGAAGCAAGCTCATGGGGACTATCTGATTTTTATTGACTCGGATGATTATATCCATCCAGATATGATTCAGAGTTTATATGAGCAATTAATTAAAGAAGATGCAGATGTTTCGAGCTGTGGCGTCATGAATGTCTATGCAAATGATGAAAGCCCACAGTCAGCCAATCAGGATGATTATTTTGTCTGTGATTCTCAAACATTTCTGAGGGAATACCTCATAGGTGAAAAAATACCTGGAACGATCTGCAATAAGCTGATCAAAAGAGAGATTGCAACTGCCCTATCCTTTCCAAAGGGATTGATTTACGAAGATGCTTATTATCATTTTGATTTGATCAAGTTGGCCAAGAAGTATGTGGTTAATACGAAACCCTATTATTACTATTTTCATAGAGGGGATAGCATTACGACCAAACCTTATGCAGAAAAGGATTTAGCCTATATTGATATCTATCAAAAATTTTATAATGAAATTGTGAAAAACTATCCTGACTTGAAGGAGGTCGCTTTCTTCAGATTGGCCTATGCCCACTTCTTTATTCTGGATAAGATGCTTTTGGTAGAGGATTACAGAGAAATTAAAGAATATCCAGCGATTTATCATTTTTTGAAGAAGCACGCTTTTTCTATTTTTAAAAATCCTATTTTTAGAACGGGGAGACGAATTAGTGCTTTAGCTCTATTTTTAAACATACGATTGTATCGAATATTGTTGCTAAAAAATATTGAACAGTCAAGAAAAATTAATTAGAAAAGGAGGAGAGAAATGATTGATGGCAAACGAATATTGCTTTGTGCGACCATTCTAAGCTATTTCTTAACAATTTTAAGTGGCATCACTTATTTGTTTACAAATGAAAATGTCGTACTTTTAATAACTCTACTATTGTTGCTGATTAGTAGCCTTCTATTTTGCTGGAATAATATAAAATATTATTTAATTCACTTTATTTTTTATATTACAATTTTTATATTTTTGGTATCCAGACCCACGATAGATTACTTTAGAGATGGAGCCTTAGACACTTACCAACCTATTGCTTATCGCTTTTCTTTTTTGGTGGTAATCGTCTCAATATTGGGACTGACAATAGGAGGATTTATTGCTAGTTATTACATCAATAGAAAGAAAGTTAACGATATAGAAGTTAGACAAGAATCTACTGCAAACTTTATAAAAAACTTACGTTTTGTATCACTGGGTGTATTTTTGATTACCTATCCATTTTACTTTTTAAGACTACTTGAACGTTTGCTTTATCGTTTACAGACTTCTTATTACAACTATTATGCAAATTTTGAGAGTCAACTTCCATATTTTACCTATATCTTATCGACATTTACGGTTTATGCGATGTGTATGTACTTGGCAACTAAACCAAAAAAATTACACGCGACAGCAGTGCTAGTGTCCTTTATTATCGCAAATACTATTCATTTAGCAATAGGAACACGTAATCCTTTCATTTTAAGTATTCTATTTGCTTTTGTATATTATTTTATGCGTGAGCAGACTGAAAAGGGAAAATGGATTGGCTTTAAAGAGAAATTGGCTATTTTTGTTGGATCACCTATTCTTATGTTAGCAATGGGAATTCTTAATTATGTGCGAGATAATGTGCAAGTTTCTCATACAGGATTTTGGGATATTCTTCTTGATTTTATTTATAAACAGGGAACCAGTTTTGGAGTATTGGCGAGAGGATTTTTATACAATAGTAGTCTCCCTTATAGGGATTTTCGAAATTTCACCTTTGGTCCTATAATTGACTATTTTGCAAGGGGAAGTTTGGGAATCATTTTTGGAGCGAAACCATTTGAACATACAACAAATAGTATTGAATTAGCCATTGATAGTAATAGCTACGCTAATAACCTATCTTATCTTGTCCTAAACAAGGAATACTTAAGAGGTCATGGTATTGGTAGTAGTTACATCATGGAGTTGTATACTGATTATGGTATGATGGGAGTTTTCCTACTAAGTCTCCTACTTGGCTTATTATTTATAGCAATGTTGCAAGTTGCTTATCGCTCGAAAACCATCTTATTCGCTTTATCCCTATTAATCTTGAATAATATCTTCTTTATGCCAAGAAGTAGCTTTTCGGAAAGTTTCTTCAACCTGTTTACAATGCAATTCTGGGGAATTGTTCTTGTTATGCTATTTGTCGCTAAAATGATTACTAAAAAAAATCAATATCTAATACAAAAAAGGAGTTAACTCATGTTTGAACACTATTCAGTAGAGGATCTATTTGCAAATCTCTATAAAAAACGGAAAATTAATCTGCTAGTTTTGATTGTTTTATTTGCACTTATCGCTGTGCCATTTACGATTACAGCGGTCAAAAACAAGAATACGGTGAAAGATACATCTAGCTATTCAACTTATATTACTTATAAAATTACGCCTCCAGAGGATTCTTCAAAAGTAATTTTAAACCACCAAGTTGGAAGATACAGTGATTTTTATGCCAAATTAATTGACGGTAATCTAAATGGAGCCTTTCTATTTAATGATGTTGATTCAGATAAAATGAAAAAAATTGCTCGTGATTTGGATACAACAGAATCAGCCTTAAAAAATTCAACCAGTGACTACTGGACTAAAAAATTAACAGTAAATTCATTAATTGATGATGCAGGTGTAAGTATCAAAATTTTAACTCCTAGCAAAGAGGTAAATGATTTTCTTGAGACCAAGTTTGATTCATTGATTGATAAATTTAAGAGTACCTATGCAAATGTTAAAATTGAAAAGTTAGAAACAGTCAATTCAAAAGAATTAAATCCTAGTGGTGAAATTACAGTTGGCTTCAATCTTAAAAATCTAGTTTTGCGCTTAGCAGTTATAGGAGTTCTATGTGTTGTTCTCCTTATTATGGGAAATGTTCTTGTCTACATTTTTAATCCTACAATTAATCGTGCAGGCGACTTTTTGGCCTATCAACTAGATTTTGTTTCAAATATCACTACCAATGATAACCTATCACAACTTTTGAGTTATAGATGTGAAGGTCAACCATTAGCGGTTGTCAGTTCAGATAGTCGTATCTTAAAGAAATTACAAGAAAATTACAAATTAAATATAGAGGGTATTCATTTTGTAGATTTGCAAAATGTAAAAGATCTTTTAGCAACGGACAATGTTCTATTCGTTGAGGAATATGGTGTTACTCGTTATAAAAAATTTGAAGAAAGCTTGCAGATGGTTAGAAATCTAAATCGTTCAGTTTTAGGAGTCATAGCTTTTAATCTATAAAGTATCTTCATAAAAAGTGAAGAGGTTCAATACTTAAAGAGGACGTGATAGTCCTCTTTTTTATGCCTACGATAAGGTCGAAAGGAAGTCTAATGATATTAGGGTTATCAACCTATCTTTGAACGAAGAAGAAACTTATAATAAGCGAAATAGAAATGCGTTGTTGAAACTAGTTTTCTCAATCAAAAAGGCCTTTTTAACTAACTTTATGATATAATAAACAACGAGGTAAATTGAATGAAAAGTATAAAATTAAATGCTCTGGCTTTTATGGGGATTCGTGTTTTAAATATTATTTTCCCCATTTTAACAGGTACATATGTTGCTCGTGTTTTGGATCGAACAGATTATGGTTATTTTAACTCTGTTGATACCATCCTATCTTTCTTCTTGCCCTTTGCAACTTATGGGGTTTATAACTACGGTCTTCGTGCCATTAGCAATGTAAAAGATAATAAAAAAGAGCTAAACAAAGTTTTCTCTAGTCTTTTTTATTTGTGTGTTGCTTGTACTATTATTACAACACTTGTGTATGTTTTCTCCTATCCCTTATTCTTTACAGCTAATCCTATTATTAAAAAGATCTACTTAGTAATGGGAGTGCAACTCGTTGCTCAGATTTTTTCAATTGAGTGGGTTAATGAGGCACTTGAAAATTATAGCTTTTTATTTTATAAAACAGCTTTCATACGTGTTCTCATGTTGGTATCAATATTTTTATTTGTAAAAAACGAACACGATATTGTTGTTTATACTCTGGTAATGAGTCTATCAACTCTAATTAACTATCTCATTAGTTATTTCTGGATTAAACGAGATATAAAATTTGTAAAAGTTTCACTAAGTGAATTCAAACCGCTCTTCCTTCCACTGACAGCCATGCTTATTTTTGCAAATGCAAATATGTTATTTACATTTCTTGACCGTCTATTTATTGTGAAAACCGGGATTGATGTGAATGTCAGCTACTATACCATCGCACAACGAATTGTAACGGTTATTGCGGGGGTTGTTACAGGTGCAATTGGAGTTAGTGTCCCTCGTTTAAGTTATTATCTTGGAAAAGGAAAGAAAGAGGAGTATGTCAATTTAGTCAATCGAGGAAGCCGTATTTTCAATTTCTTCATCATTCCTCTTAGTATAGGCTTAATGATTTTGGGACCCCAAGCTATCTTAGTATATGGTAGTGAAAAATATATAGGTGGCGGTATTTTAACTTCCCTCTTTGCTGTCCGTACGATTATTCTCGCTCTAGATACTATTCTAGGATCACAAATTCTCTTTACAAATGGATATGAGAGAAGAATTACCCTCTATACTGTTTTTGCGGGTATTTTGAACCTTGTTTTAGATAGTTTACTCTATTTTTATGATATCTATACACCAGAGTATTATCTGATTACAACTATGCTATCTGAAACATTCCTTTTGATTCTTTATATTCTCTTTATCAATAAGCGTAAACTCATCAACTTACGGCACATTCTAAAGTATACTTTACGCTACTCTCTCTTCTCATCGACATTTATTCTAATTTACTTCCTAGTCAATTTTATATATCCGGTACAAATGGTTATCAACTTGCCGCTCTTTATTAATATGTTTATCATTATGGCGTTATCTGCACTCAGTTATATTGGCTTACTAGTATGGACAAAAGATAGTATTTTCTATGAATTTTTAGGACACTTTATTTCGCTAAAAAAACGCGTTATAAAATAATAGGAGGAATATATGAGAAAATTAAGCATTGAAGAAGCTAAAAAGCTTGAACTTGATATTTTAGACTTTATAGATTCCTTTTGTAAGGAGCACGGCATCAACTATTGTATTAACTATGGGACCTTGATTGGTGCTATTCGACACAAGGGATTTATTCCTTGGGATGATGATATAGACCTTTCTATGACTCGTAAAAACTATGAAAAGTTTATTCAGTTATTTAGCGAGAAGCAATCAAAATATAAACTTCTCTCGTTAGAAACGGATGACCAATATTTTAATAACTTTATCAAAATTGTAGATCCTACAACAAAAATAATTGATACGAGAAATACAAAAACTTATGATTCGGGTGTATTCATTGATATTTTTCCGATGGATACATTTAATGATACTAAGGTAGTTGATATCTGCTATAAGTTGGAGAGTTTTAAACTATTATCCTTCAGTAAGCATAAGAATATTGTTTATGGAGATAGCAAGTTAAAAGACTTGATTCGTACTTTATTCTGGCTTCTTCTTCGTCCTGTTTCTCCACGCTTCTTCGCTAATCAAATCGAAAAGCAAATTCAAAGATATAGGGTTGAGGATGGGAAATACATAGCTTTTATTCCATCTAAACTCAAGGAAAAGGAAATTTTTCCAAGAGATATGTTTGATGAACTGATTGAAATACCTTTTGAACACCTTGTTCTTCCAGCGCCTAAACGTTTTGATGTTGTTTTAAAACAGTTTTATGATGATTATATGACGGTGCCACCTAAAGAAAAACAGATTTATATTCACGAATTTGAAGCCTATAAATTGGAGGACTAAATGCAGTATTTAGAAAAAAATGAAATTAAAGAGATACAACTAGGCATTTTGGACTATGTTGATGAGATTTGTAAAAAAAATAATATTTCTTATTTCCTTAGCTATGGAACAATGTTGGGAGCTGTTCGTCATAAAGGAATGATTCCTTGGGATGATGACATTGATATTTCTCTGTATAGAGAGGACTATGAGCGTTTATTGAAAGCTATTGAAGAGGACCAGCATCCTATTTATCAAGTCCTTTCCTACGATACTTCATCTTGGTATTTCCATAATTTTGCAGCTATTTTAGATACATCAACTGTCATTGAGGATAATGTAAAGTATAAGCGTCATGACACCAGTTTGTTTATTGATGTCTTTCCAATCGATCAATTTTCAGATTTGAGTATTGTTGATAAGAGCTATAAATATGTTGCCTTGCGTCAGCTTGCTTATATCAAGAAAGAACGTGCAGTTCACGGAGATAGTAAATTAAAAGATTTTCTTCGCTTGTGCACCTGGTATCCTCTTAGACTTGTTAATCCGAGATACTTCTTTAAGAAAATCGATCAATTAGTAAAAAATAGTGTGACAGAAAATCCTGCTTATGAAGGAGCTATTGGAGTTGACAAAGAGGGAATGAAAGGTGTTTTTCCAGTAGACACTTGTAAAGAATTAATTTTGACAGAGTTTGAAGGAAGAATGTTGCCAATTCCTAAAAACTATGATGCTTTTCTTACACAAATGTATGGAGATTACATGATTCCGCCATCAAAAGAAATGCAGGAGTGGTATAGCCATAGTATAAAAGCATATCGTAAGCTAGAGAAGTAGATCAGTTTCATAAGAGAGCAAATCTTTTGAGTGTTTATTGGAAAAATCAGGACAGTACTATTCATATACAAAGCAGGACATGGAAATAGGTTAAAATGATGATTCATAGAAATGATAAAGGAAAGCGTGATATACAATGAAGAATACAAAGATAAGAAAGTTAATATCATTTAGTTTTCTCATATGTACTTTAATTATGGCTGCCAAATTATCATCAGTCGATGCGGATACCATTTCCGCAGGGGATGGTAATCGAATCCACTTTATTAATTTAAAATCTAAGTCAGGGAGTGATGCTATTCTCTTAGAAAGCAAAGGGCACTTTGCTTTAATTGACATGGGTGAGGATTATGATTTTCCAGATGGAAGCAATCCACGTTATCCAGATAGGTGGGGAATTACCATGGACAATGATCAAGTTTTAGAGGATAGATTGTTCCGTCATCTGAAACAGGTTGGTGTTGAAAAACTAGATTTTATCTTGGGTACTCATGTCCACAGTGATCATATTGGTTCTGCAGATGAAGTACTAAAACATTATCCTGTTGATAAATTTTATCTGAAAAGATACTCAGATGAACGCATTACAACACAGTGGAGGTTGTGGGATAATCTCTATAACTATGATAATGCGGTTAAAACGGCTCTTGAACGTGGTGTAAATCTTATACAAGATATCTCTGACAACGACAGCCACTTTACCATGGGTGATATGGATATTCAGCTTTATAACTACAAAAATGAGTATGACAGTGAAGGAAAGCTTAAAAAGGTTTTCGATGATAATTCAAACTCAATAGTTGCTGTTGTTACTGTAGCTGGAAAGAGAATCTATCTAGGTGGAGATTTGGATAATGCCGAAGGAGCAGAAGATAAGCTAGGCCCGGTTATCGGTAAGGTTGATATGATGAAATGGAACCATCATTATGATGCGACAATTTCAAATACAGTTAACTTTATTAATAATTTATCACCAAGTATTGTTGTTCAGACAAGTGGATCAGATATTAATCGTGAATCCACTAGAGCTCTACTTCGAGAAAAGAATATAAAAATAGTAAAAGCTTATAGTCATACCAAAGATGCGACGGTTTTTGATATAGATAAAGAAGGATTTACTAACGTTTCGGAAGTTTTTCCCGATATACCGACAGTTAGAGAAAAATGGTATAAAGAAGACGGTTACTGGAAATATCGCTTGTCCGATGGTGAAATGACGATTGGTTGGCGAAAAATAGACGGTGTTTATTATTTCTTTAATGGACAAGGGCAAATGCAAGCTGGCAAATGGTTGCATTTGAAAGATTCTAGAGAAAAAATTGATGGAAACTGGTATTACCTAAACAACAACGGTGACATGCGAGAAACTGGTTGGTTCAACCAAGATGGTAATTGGTACTATATCACATCAACGGGAGCAAGAAGCTATAATGAACTCTTAGAAATTGCGGGGCAGAAATACCTATTTGATAAAGATGGTAAGATGCTAACAGGATATCAGGTCTTTAATGGCAAGAAGATGTTCTTTAGCGAAAGTGGTGCACTCCAAACAGCAGGTAAGCCTTCAACTTGGCAAAAGATTGATTCAGATTGGTATTTCTATGATGAGGATGGATTACGGACTGTCGGTAAAAAGAATATCAATGGAAGCACATACTACTTTAATCAAGAAGGTGTCATGCAAACAGGCTGGGCCTTTGTTGATGGTCACTGGAACTATTTTGCAAATTCTGGAGCTATGAAGACTGGCTGGGTCAAGGATCAGGAAACATGGTATTATCTGGATAAAGATGGCATCATGTTAACTGGAAGCCAAGATATCAATGGGGTCCGTTACTATTTGAACGCCAGTGGTGCCATGCAGACTGGCTGGAAGTGGCAAGACAATAGCTGGTACTTCTATACGAGCTCAGGTGCTATGAAAACTGGTTGGTTGGAAGATAATGAATCATGGTATTATTTGGACCCCGAAACAGGTATCATGGTCGTAGGCTCTAAAGAAATTGATGGTAAAACCTATTTCTTTAAATCCTCAGGTATCATGCAAGTTGGATGGCAGTGGTCAAACGATTTCTGGCATTATTACACTGAGTCTGGCGCACTCCAAACTGGTTGGTTGAAGGATGGTGATGCCTGGTATTATCTTGAAGGTAAGGAAGGCGTTATGTTAGTCGGCCTCCATCAAGTAGATGCTAAGCAATATTACTTTAACAGATCTGGAGCCATGCAAACAGGCTGTAAATGGTTTGATAATCATTATCGTTACTTTGAATCAAATGGAGCCATGAAAACTGGTTGGATAAAAGACAAAGGCGTCTGGTATTATCTAAATCCTGAAGATGGTATCATGTTGGTTGGTCTTCATAAAGTAAATGGTGATCATTATTTCTTTGATGAATCAGGAGCTATGCAAACGGGTTGGAAACAGCTTGATGGTAATTGGTACTATTTCCAAGCTGATGGTTCTTTATTGAAGAATGCAACGACACCTGATGGTTATAAAGTAAACGAAGAAGGTATCTGGAAAATAAGTCAAACCACTGTAGCAGTGGAACAAGATAAGAAAGAGCAAATAACTGAAACTTCTACTTCAACTGAGAATTCATCTCATATTGATGATAGTTCATCTCATCATTTAATTGGGGAATAAGTGTGATGTGTAAACACCTTAGAGTCAGGTAGGACTAAACCGGATTTTAGGGTGTTTTTTGAGTTTTATATTGACGCTGATATTATAAAGTTGACTCTAAATATAGAATATTCTCGCTTCATTCTTTTGATAAAATCGTAAAAATCTAGTATAATAGATAGACTGAAAGTATGAGGTTACTAGATATGAAGATGAAACAAATTAGTGATACAACACTGAAAATCACGATGACTTTAGATGATTTGATAGATCGGGGAATGGAGATTGCAGACTTTCTCGTTCCTCAGGAAAAAACTGAAGAGTTTTTCTATGCTATTTTAGATGAACTGGAAATGCCAGACAATTTCTTGGACAGTGGCATGCTGAGTTTTCGTGTGACGCCAAAACCTGATAAGGTCGACGTCTTTGTGACCAAGTCCAAGATTGACCAAAATCTGGATTTTGAAGATTTGGCGGATTTACCCGATATGGAAGAATTAGCCCAAATGTCGCCGGATGAATTTCTCAAAACCTTAGAAAAGAGCATTGCAGACAAGACCAAGGATGATATTGAGGCCATCCAATCTCTAGAGCAGGTCGAAGCAAAGGAAGAAGAGCAAGAGCAAACAGAAACGGAGACTGAGAGTAAGAAAGAACCTTATATCTACTATATTCTGCGTTTTACAAGTCTTGCTGATTTAGTTGCTTTTGCAAAGACGGTCAACTACCAGATGGAAACATCTGAACTCTATAAGATGAATGGACAGTACTATTTGACAATCTTGGTTGATGTGGCAAATCATCCTAGTCCTTACCCATCCTGGCTGTTAGCTCGTATGCGTGAGTTTGCAGACGACAGTGACATCAGTCGTTCAGTCTTGCAAGAGTATGGGCAAATCTTGATCAATCACGATGCAGTTCTCGGTCTGCAAAAGATTTATTCATAATTTTTAAAATCAACTTTCATTTATCAGGAAAGACGAATCATGGGATTCGTTTTTT
This sequence comes from Streptococcus sp. ST16, assembly GCF_046098135.1. Taxonomy (NCBI): domain Bacteria; kingdom Bacillati; phylum Bacillota; class Bacilli; order Lactobacillales; family Streptococcaceae; genus Streptococcus; species Streptococcus sp. ST16. The sequence continues at coordinate 62,029 of NZ_JBJUSE010000001.1, forward strand.
CTTTTCTAGACTGAAATAGTGATTTACTATATTAGGAATTTTCACAAAATTCTGTTATAATGGCTATATCAGAAAATTTCTAGGAGACAAACATGACAGTTAAAATTGCTTTACTTGGATTTGGTACCGTTGCAAGTGGTGTGCCATTCCTCCTAAAGGAAAATGGAGAAAAAATCGTTCAGTCAGCTCATTCGGAGATTGAAGTAGCCAAGGTATTGGTCAAGGATGAAGATGAAAAGAACCGCTTGCTTGCGGCAGGAAATGACTTTAACTTTGTGACCAATGTAGATGATATTTTATCAGACAAGGACATTACTATCGTAGTGGAATTGATGGGGCGTATCGAGCCAGCTAAAACCTTTATTACTCGTGCCTTAGAAGCTGGGAAACACGTTGTTACTGCCAACAAGGACCTTTTGGCTATCCATGGTGCAGAATTGTTAGAAATTGCTAAAGAGCATAATGTAGCACTTTACTATGAGGCTGCAGTTGCTGGTGGGATTCCAATTCTTCGCACTCTAGCAAATTCATTGGCTTCCGATAAAATCACGCGCGTTCTTGGTGTCGTAAACGGAACTTCTAACTTTATGATGACCAAGATGGTGGAAGAAGGCTGGTCTTATGATGATGCTTTGGCTGAAGCACAAAGACTTGGATTTGCAGAAAGTGACCCAACAAATGACGTTGATGGGATTGACGCAGCTTATAAGATGGTGATTTTGAGCCAATTTGCCTTTGGCATGAAGGTTCCCTTTGACGATGTAGCCCACAAGGGAATCCGCAACATCACACCAGAAGACGTAGCTGTTGCCCAAAACCTCGGCTATGTAGTGAAATTGGTTGGTTCTATCGAGGAAACTCCTTCAGGTATTGCTGCGGAAGTAACTCCAACCTTCCTTCCTAAAGCACATCCACTTGCCAGTGTGAATGGGGTAATGAACGCTGTTTTTGTAGAATCTATTGGCATCGGTGAATCTATGTACTACGGACCAGGTGCGGGTCAAAAACCAACTGCAACAAGTGTTGTAGCAGACATTGTCCGTATCGTTCGTCGCTTGAATGATGGCACTATTGGTAAAGACTTCAACGAATATAGCCGTGAATTGGTCTTGGCTAATCCAGAAGATGTCAAAGCTAATTACTACTTCTCAATCTTGGCTCCAGACTCAAAAGGTCAGGTTTTGAAATTGGCTGAAATCTTTAATGCTCAAGATATTTCCTTCAAGCAGATTCTCCAAGATGGCAAAGAGGGTGACAAGGCGCGTGTAGTGATTATCACTCATAAGATTAATAAAGCACAACTTGAGAATGTTTCAGCTGAGTTGGCCAAAGCTTCAGAATTTGACCTCTTGAATACCTTCAAGGTGTTAGGAGAATAGGATGAAGATTATTGTACCTGCAACCAGTGCCAATATCGGGCCAGGTTTTGATTCGGTCGGTGTAGCTGTTACCAAGTATCTTCAAATTGAGGTCTGCGAAGAACGAGATGAGTGGTTGATTGAACATCAGATCGGCAAATGGATTCCCCATGATGAGCGCAACCTTTTACTCAAGATTGCTTTGCAAATTGCTCCTGACTTGCAACCAAGACGCCTGAAAATGACCAGTGATGTTCCCTTGGCGCGTGGTTTGGGTTCTTCTAGCTCTGTCATTGTTGCTGGGATTGAACTAGCTAACCAACTGGGTAAGCTCAACTTATCTGACCATGAAAAATTGCAGCTGGCGACCAAGATTGAAGGGCATCCTGACAATGTGGCTCCTGCTATCTATGGTAATCTTGTTGTTGCGAGTTCCGTTGAAGGGCATGTTTCAGCGATTGTCGCAGACTTCCCAGAGTGTGATTTTCTAGCTTACATTCCAAACTATGAATTGCGTACCCGAGACAGCCGCGGTGTCTTGCCTAAGAAATTATCCTACAAGGAAGCTGTTGCAGCAAGTTCGATTGCCAATGTTGCTGTTGCAGCCTTGTTAGCAGGGGACATGGTGACAGCTGGTCAAGCAATCGAGGGGGACCTTTTCCACGAGCGTTACCGTCAGGACTTGGTTCGTGAATTTGCGACGATTAAGCAAGTAGCCAAAGAGAATGGTGCCTATGCAACCTACCTTTCTGGTGCTGGGCCGACAGTTATGGTTCTGGCTTCTCATGACAAGATGCCTACGATTAAAGCTGAATTGCAAAAGCAGTCTTTCAAAGGGAAATTGCATGACCTAAAAGTTGATACCCAAGGTGTCCGTGTCGAAGCAAAATAACGAATAGAAGATAGGATGGGGAAACTCTCGACCAGAGAGCTTCCTGTCCTTTTTTTGAAAAGAAGTCTAGTTAATACTCTTCGAAAATCAAATTCAAACCACGTCAACGTCGCCTTGCCGTACTCAAGTACAGCCTTCGGCTAGTTTCCTAGTTTGCTCTTTGATTTTCATTGAGTATAAAAACTTGATAAAGGAGAAATAAAGATGGCAGAAATTTATCTAGCAGGTGGTTGTTTTTGGGGTCTAGAGGAGTATTTTTCACGAATTTCTGGAGTGCTAGCAACCAGTGTTGGCTACGCTAATGGGCAAGTCGAAACAACCAATTACCAGTTGCTCAAGGAAACAGACCATGCAGAGACTGTTCAAGTGATTTACGATGAGAAGGCGGTGTCACTCAGAGAGATTTTGCTCTATTATTTTCGAGTCATCGATCCCTTATCCATCAATCAACAAGGGAATGACCGTGGTCGCCAATATCGAACTGGAATTTATTACCAAGATGAAGCAGATTCGCCAGCTATCTACACAGTGGTGCAGGAGCAAGAGCGAATGTTGGGTCGAAAGATTGCAGTAGAGGTGGAGAAACTTCGCCACTATATCTTAGCTGAAGATTACCACCAAGACTATCTTAAGAAAAATCCTTCTGGTTATTGTCATATCGATGTGACCGATGCTGATAAGCCATTGATTGATGCCTCTAACTATGAAAAGCCTAGTCAAGAGGTGTTAAAGAAAAGCTTGACCGAAGAGTCCTATCGTGTTACCCAAGAAGCTGCTACAGAGGCTCCATTTAGCAATGCCTATGACCAAACCTTTGAAGAAGGGATTTATGTAGATATTACGACGGGTGAGCCACTCTTTTTTGCCAAGGATAAGTTTGCCTCAGGATGTGGTTGGCCAAGTTTTAGCCGTCCGATTTCCAAAGAGTTGATTCACTATTACAAGGACATGAGTCATGGAATGGAGCGAATCGAGGTTCGTTCTCGGTCAGGAAATGCTCACTTGGGTCATGTTTTCACAGATGGTCCTAGGGAGTTAGGTGGACTTCGTTACTGTATCAATTCTGCATCCTTGCGCTTTGTGGCTAAGGATGAGATGGAAGAAGCAGGATATGGCTATCTACTACCATACTTAAACAAATAAATCAGAGATGGTGGGTGCTTCCCACTTTCTGCATTTCCAGAATACGAATAGAAGGGATTTATGAAACACCTATTATCCTACTTTAAACCCTACATCAAGGAATCAATTTTAGCACCCTTGTTCAAGCTGTTAGAAGCTGTTTTTGAGCTCTTGGTTCCCATGGTGATTGCTGGGATTGTTGACCAATCCTTGCCTCATAGAAATCAAGGACATCTCTGGATGCAGATTGGTCTGCTCCTTATCTTTGCAGTGATTGGTGTTGTAGTGGCTTTAATAGCCCAGTTCTACTCAGCTAAGGCTGCGGTTGGATTTGTCAAAGAATTGACAGACGATCTTTATCGTCATATTCTATCTTTACCTAAGGACAGCAGAGACCGTTTGACCACTTCTAGCTTGGTCACTCGCTTGACTTCGGACACTTACCAGATTCAGACTGGTATCAATCAATTCTTGCGTCTCTTTTTACGAGCGCCTATTATCGTTTTTGGAGCCATTTTTATGGCCTATCGAATCTCAGCTGAGCTGACTCTCTGGTTCTTGGTCATGGTTGTCATTTTGACCATTGTTATTGTAGGGATCTCTCGACTGGTCAATCCTCTCTACAGCAGTCTCAGAAAGAAAACGGACCAACTGGTTCAGGAAACACGCCAGCAATTACAAGGGATGCGAGTTATTCGTGCTTTTGGACAAGAAAAACGAGAGTTACAGATTTTTCAAACTCTTAACCAAGTCTATGCTAGATTACAAGAAAAAACAGGTTTCTGGTCTAGTTTATTAACACCTCTGACCTATCTGATTGTCAATGGGACCCTCCTTGTCGTCATCTGGCAGGGCTATATTTCAATTCAAGGAGGCTTACTCAGCCAAGGTGCTCTTATTGCCCTCATCAACTATCTCTTGCAAATCTTGGTGGAATTGGTTAAGCTCGCCATGCTGATCAATTCTCTCAACCAGTCCTACATCTCAGCCAAGCGAATCGAGGAAGTTTTTACCGAAGCTCCAGAAGATATCCATTCAGAATTAGATAAAAAGCAAGCTACCAGTGATCGGGTTTTGCAAGTCAAAGAATTAACCTTTACCTATCCTGATGCGGCCCAGCCTTCTCTGAGAAACATTTCCTTAGATATGAAGCAAGGGCAAATTCTTGGTATCATCGGGGGAACTGGTTCAGGTAAATCAAGCTTGGTGCAAGTCTTGCTTGGACTTTATCCAGTAGATAAGGGAAGCATTGACATTTATAGAGATGGACGTAGTCCTCTTAATTTGGAGCAGTGGCGGTCTTGGATTACCTATGTGCCTCAAAAAGTCGAGCTCTTTAAAGGAACTATTCGTTCCAACTTGACGCTAGGTTTCAATCAAGAACTATCTGACCAAGAACTCTGGAAGGCCTTGGAAATTGCCCAAGCTAAGGATTTTGTCAGTGATAAGGAAGGACTCTTAGACGCCCTAGTTGAGGCAGGAGGACGAAATTTCTCAGGCGGGCAAAAACAAAGGTTGTCTATCGCCCGAGCAGTCTTGCGCCAAGCTCCGTTTCTCATCCTAGATGATGCAACCTCGGCCCTCGATACCATTACCGAGTCCAAGCTATTGAAGGTTATCCGAAAAAATTTGCCAAATACGAGCTTAATCTTGATTTCTCAACGGACTTCGACACTTCAGATGGCTGACCAGATTCTCCTCTTGGAAAAAGGTGAGCTCCTAGCTATCGGCAAGCACGAGGACTTGATGAAATCTAGCCAAGTCTATCGTGAAATCAATGCATCCCAACATGGAAAGGAGGACTAGCATGAGACGACAAACTGCAAACCAGACGCTCATACGTTTAGCCGTGGATTTAGCAAGCCATCCCTTCCTCCTTTTCCTTGCCTTTCTAGGAACTATTGCCCAAGTTGGCTTATCTATTTACCTTCCTATCTTGATTGGGCAGGTCATTGATCAAGTCCTGGTGACTGGTTCTTCGCTAGTTTTTTGGCAGATTTTCATTCAGATGATCTTGGTGGTCATAGGGAATACCCTAGTTCAATGGGGCAATCCTCTCCTCTATAATCGTCTAATCTTCTCTTATACCAAAGACTTGCGAGAGCGAATCATCCATAAACTCCATCGTTTACCGATTGCCTTTGTAGATAGACAAGGTAGTGGGGAGATGGTTAGTCGTGTAACCACGGATATCGAACAGTTGGCAGCTGGCTTGACCATGATTTTTAACCAATTTTTCATTGGTGTCTTGATGATTTTGGTTAGTATTCTAGCCATGCTCCAAATTCATCTCCTCATGACCCTCTTGGTCTTGCTGTTGACGCCACTATCCATGGTGATTTCACGTTTTATTGCTAAACGCTCTTATCATCTCTTCCAGAAGCAAACAGAGACAAGGGGCATTCAGACTCAGTTGATTGAAGAATCTCTTAGCCAGCAGACTATTATCCAGTCCTTTAATGCTCAAGGAGAGTTTATCCAAAGATTGCATGAGGCTAATGACAACTACGCAGACTATTCTCAGTCAGCTATCTTTTATTCATCAACAGTTAATCCTTCGACTCGCTTTGTCAATACACTCATTTATGCCCTTCTAGCTGGAGTAGGAGCTTATCGTATCATGATGGGTTCCACCTTGACCATTGGGCGTTTAGTGACTTTTTTGAATTATGTCCAACAGTACACCAAGCCCTTTAACGATATTTCTTCAGTTCTAGCCGAGTTGCAAAGTGCTCTCGCTTGTGCAGAGCGTGTTTATGCTGTCTTAGAGAGCCCTGAGGTGGCTGAAACAGGTAAGGAAGTCTTGACCAGTGACCAAGTTAAGGGAGCTATCTCCTTTAAACATGTCTCTTTTGGTTACAATCCTGAAAAGATCTTGATTAAGGATTTATCTATTGATATTCCAGCTGGTAGCAAGGTAGCCATTGTTGGTCCGACAGGTGCTGGAAAATCAACCCTTATCAATCTTCTCATGCGTTTTTATCCTATTAATTCAGGAGATATCTTGTTAGATGGTCGTTCCATTTACGACTATACCCGAGCATCATTGAGACAACAGTTTGGGATGGTGCTCCAAGAAACTTGGCTCAAGCAAGGAACTATTCATGACAATATTGCCTTTGGAAATCCTGAAGCCAGTCGGGAGCAGGTGATTGCTGCGGCAAAATCGGCCAATGCAGATTTTTTCATCCAACAGTTGCCGCAGGGATACGATACTAAGTTGGAAAATGCAGGAGAAACTCTCTCTGTCGGCCAAGCCCAACTCTTGACCATCGCCCGAGTCTTTCTAGCTATTCCAAAGATTCTTATCTTAGACGAGGCGACTTCCTCCATCGATACTCGGACAGAAGTGCTAGTTCAGGATGCCTTTGCTAAACTAATGAAGGGGCGCACAAGTTTTATCATTGCCCACCGCTTGTCAACCATTCAGGATGCGGATTTGATTCTTGTCTTGGTAGATGGTGATATTGTTGAGCATGGTAACCATCATGACCTCATGGCTAGAAAGGGCAAGTATTACCAAATGCAAAAAGCTTCAGATTTTAGCTCTGAATAATCCTTTCTATTTTGAAATCTTATGGACAAAAAAAGTTGCCTTCGGGTGACTTTTTTGTTACAATAGCTAGAAAAAATCAGGGTCTTAGAAGGAGAAAACAATGAAAGTCTATCAGCATGTAAATACCGTGACTTGTGACCAAGATTTCCATATTTATTTGGATGGTATCTTAGCCGTTAAGGACTCTCAAATCGTCTATGTCGGCCAAGAGGAGCCAGATATTTTAGAGCAAGCTGAGCAGATTATAGACTATCAGGGAGCCTGGATCATGCCGGGATTGGTCAATTGCCATACCCACTCTGCTATGACAGGCTTGCGAGGAATCCGGGATGACAGCAATCTCCATGAATGGCTCAATGACTATATCTGGCCAGCAGAAGCAGAATTTACTCCCGACATGACTACCAAGTCGGTCAAAGAAGCTCTGACGGAGATGCTCCAGTCAGGAACAACAAGCTTCAACGATATGTATAATCCCAATGGTGTGGATATCCAGCAAATTTATCAGGCAGTGATAGATTCTAAGATGCGTTGTTATTTCTCACCGACCCTCTTTTCTTCAGAGACAGAAACAACTGCTGAGACTATAAGTAGAACACGTGCCATTATAGAGGAAATCTTAGGATATGAAAATCCAAATTTCAAGGTTATGGTAGCCCCACATTCTCCGTATAGCTGTAGTAGAGACTTGCTGGAAGCGAGCTTAGATATGGCAAAAGAGCTGGACATTCCTATCCATATCCATGTAGCAGAGACCCAGGAGGAATCAGGAATTATCCTGAACCGATACGGCAAACGCCCTCTCGCCTTTCTAGGAGAACTGGGTTACTTAGATCATCCGTCTGTCTTTGCTCATGGGGTCGAATTAAATGAGAGAGAAATTAAACGCTTGGCAACTTCTCAAGTGGCTATTGCTCATAATCCTATTAGTAACCTCAAACTGGCCTCAGGAATCGCTCCCATCATCCAACTGCAAAAAGCAGGAGTAGCAGTCGGAATTGCGACTGACTCGGTTGCTTCCAATAACAATCTAGATATGTTTGAGGAAGGACGGACTGCAGCCCTTCTTCAAAAGATGAAAAGTGGGGATGCCAGCCAATTCCCTATCGAAACAGCCCTCAAAGCTCTGACGATAGAAGGTGCTAAGGTTCTTGGAATGGAAGAACAGATAGGAAGTCTGGAAGTTGGCAAGCAAGCAGATTTTCTCGTCATCCAACCTCAAGGAAAAATCCATCTCCAACCTCAGGAAAATATGCTCTCTCACCTGGTTTATGCTGTCAAATCCAGTGATGTCGATGACGTTTATATTGCAGGAGAACAGGTGGTTAAGCAAGGCAAAGTTTTGACAGTCGAGATTTAAAAAATTTTTAAAAAAAGTTTGCAAAAATCTTGCATTCTTTTTTTGTCTATGCTATACTTATATACGGTTTGAAAAAACTGCCTAAGACAGTAGGGGAGCTCGACTCATAAAGATCCTACCGAGGACAAAACGTATCATGTAAAAAGAAGCGTATTGTACTTTCGTGTCTAGGTTTGGGCGCGTTTTTCTTTTGAAAAAATTCCCCAAGCAAAATAATTACGGAGGTGAACACACTAATGAGTGAAGCAATTATTGCTAAAAAAGCGGAACTAGTTGACGTAGTAGCTGAAAAAATGAAAGCTGCTGCATCTATTGTCGTTGTAGACGCTCGTGGTTTGACAGTTGATCAAGATACAGTTCTTCGTCGTGAGCTTCGTGGAAGCGAAGTTGAGTATAAAGTCATTAAAAACTCAATCTTGCGTCGTGCAGCTGAAAAAGCTGGTCTTGAAGACCTTGCATCTGTTTTTGTTGGGCCATCTGCAGTAGCATTTTCTAACGAAGATGTTATCGCACCAGCGAAAATCTTGAACGACTTTGCTAAAAACGCTGAAGCACTTGAAATCAAAGGTGGTGCAATCGAAGGCGCTGTCGCATCTAAAGAAGAAATCGTTGCTCTTGCAACTCTTCCAAACCGCGAAGGACTTCTTTCTATGCTCCTTTCTGTACTTCAAGCGCCAGTGCGCAACGTTGCTCTTGCAGTCAAAGCGGTTGCAGACAACAAAGAAGACGCAGCTTAATCTTAAGCTACGCAGCGTAGCATAGCTACGAAAAAACTATTATAATTAAAAACTTATTTGGAGGAAATAACAATGGCATTGAACATTGAAAACATTATTGCTGAAATTAAAGAAGCTTCAATCCTTGAATTGAACGACCTTGTAAAAGCTATCGAAGAAGAATTTGGTGTAACTGCAGCTGCTCCTGTAGCTGTAGCTGCAGCTGGTGCTGCTGACGCTGGTGCTGCTAAAGATTCATTTGACGTTGAATTGACAGCTGCTGGTGACAAAAAAGTTGGCGTTATCAAAGCTGTACGTGAAATCACTGGTCTTGGACTCAAAGAAGCTAAAGAACTCGTTGATGGTGCACCAGGTGTCATCAAAGAAGGCGTTCCAACTGCAGAAGCTGAAGAAATCAAAGCTAAATTGGAAGAAGCTGGAGCTTCAGTTACTCTTAAATAATAGAGCAACTACTTTAGTAGCTTAAAAACATGATTAAACCGCTATTCTTAGGAGTAGCGGTTTTTCTTTATAATTGAAAAGAGAAAATTTATAAAGTGTCTCCAGTTGTTCCATAAGATTTTCATCATAAAGTTCTGGAGTTTGATTAGAGAATCATGTCAATCAAACTCCAACGCTCGATAAAGCGATGATGTATCTGTGGAAGGAGATTATGTTTGCTAAGGTATTTTTTGCAGAAATAGTGGTACAATATCCTTAGAATAGTTCAAAATTTATCTTTGCTAGGGGAAAGGGAGATTGAACTCCCTGATGCATCCGTCTTAGTATGGGATTAATGTCCTATAAAAAGGAAATGTTATAAAGGTGATATTGATGGAAAGATATGAATTTACAGCGACAACAGCAAAATCAGATATAATAATTGGTATCCTTTTTCCCATGTTCCTCATGCTTCCTGTATTGGGAATACAGTTGGCTATATTCTATTTAAAACTGAATGTTTTTTTAAAATCACAACCTCTTTTTCTTTATACGATAGTATTAGTATTTTTTGGTATTAGTTTTCTTTTAATTAAAAAAATACAAGGTAGTCTAGTGAAGAATTTTGTCGTAGAATTATCTGGAAGAAATATTAGGATTTGGTGTGATGGAAAGGAGATTGTATCAGGAGAAGTTATTTTCTGTAGGATAAAAAATAAGGAGCCTAAACTGGGGGCGAGAGCCTTAAATGTAGACATAGACACCAAGGGGGATAACATTAAATTTCGAGTTCGGTCTAAGGAATATGAAAATTTATCATCTTCTACTTGGAATCCTCTCGGGACAAGCAAACCCTCTGATGTAGAAACGTTATTATCTTTGGGCAAAAAAATAAAAAATGCTATGGAAGAAGAAGTTTTGATAGAAGATGAAGCTTCAAAAAAACCTCGATCGTTTTGATTTAAAATGGGTAAACCTACTTGAAATTATAGTCTGATACGAAAGATTTAGTATGTCATTTTTTCCAAAAGTTACTAGAATTTTGATAGAAATTCAATTTTCTTCTTGACCCTGACCTTGGGTAAGGGATTATACTAATAGTAGATAAGAAAGGAGATTACTATGAAAATCAATATGATTCGTTCAGATAAAGTTTATCAAGAGATGCTAGAGCTACCCTTAGAAAAGAGAGAAGGTTGCTTTCGAGCCAAAATATTAGCACCTTTTGCAACGAAATACCAAACTCAACACATTCCTTTAAAAGCGAAGTATCCTGGAGGATTTGATGCTCTGTTTCTACTTGGCTTTATGAATCAGTTGCCTGCAACTCTCTCGGAAAAGGATAGACCGGCTATCGACGCTCTAAGTTCTGATCAACTCTGGCAAAATTGTCAAGATACCATCAAGAGGAGTATTGGCCTTTTTGAGCAAGCTGGCTATGATTTAGAGGTTGAGGATTACCATTTTACTATTTTATTGGGCAATCCAGACAAGCCTATGCTACAACTCAATAAGGGTTACAGCGGAGATGGTGGAATCCCAGGCTACCTCATGCTTAGTCTACTACCAAATGACTATACTTTGCCACGTGTGCAGGCAGCTCTGGCCCACGAGTGCAATCACAATGTCCGCTTCCAATTTATCAAATGGAAGCAGCAGACGACACTAGCAGACTGGGTAGTCAGTGAAGGATTGGCAGAGTCTTTTGCAGCTGAGCTCTATGGTAAAGAGCTCATTGGACCTTGGGTAACTTCAACCAGTCCAGAGCAATTAGATGAGATAAAGCCCATCATCTCAAGTCAGCTTCAGCTAACAGGGATGGCGGAAATGGCTCCTTATCTCTACGGTGATGAAATCGCTGAGATTCAAGGTCAACTACCAGTCGGTATGCCTTATGCTGCAGGCTATGCTTATGGCTATCATCTGATACAAGCTTATCTCAAAAAGACTGGCAAGAGTATTATTGAAGCGACAGTAACACCGACAGAAGAAATTTTAGAGGCTACAAAAGACTTTTGGAAATGATACATTTTTGCTTGAAAATCTGCCTGAACCTGATATAATGTAGATAATTTCTGGAGGTGACAATATGTACTATAAAAGAGTCGAATTGAAAGTTACAAATCAAGGTATCCATGAGCGAAAGATTTTTCAAGGTGTCAAGATTTTCAATCGTAGTAAGCTGTCCAAAGATCAGAAAAGCATTCTGACGCAGAAGCTTTACCTGACACCAAAGCAAAACATCGTTTACTATCAGCGAACAGATGTCAACTATGACCAGAACTGGCATCATCATAAGGACTATTACGAACTAGCTTATGACCAGTTGGACAGAGAAACTGTCTTTAAGGTTTGTCAAGATTTTGACGAACTAAGTCCTTTTCTGGAGAATGAGCTACTGGAGAAGCTAAAAGAAAAGCAGTCATCAGGCAAGTTTTTTGAAAAATTAGATATATAAAAATCCGGCTGCTTTTATAAGCAGTCGGATTTCTTTGAGTTATAGTTTGATAATCTTTCATAAGGAAAAATAGATCTATTTTTATCATGAACAGCTAACTTAGTTAGAACTTTTGGAAACAGTATAGTTGACATCTATGGGGAATAAACATATAATTAAGAAAAATGATTGAGTACTCACTCAATTTTTTAGATGTGTAAAGGAGTTCATACAATGGTTGTTCAAGCAATACAATATAGTCGTTTCGGTGATGAAGAAGTGTTAGATTTAGTGAACATTAAATCTGATGTTTTGAAAGTGAATCAAGTTAGGGTAGAAGTTTATGCAGTTGGTTTAAATCCTATTGATTATAAAACTTTTGAGGGTGCAAAGCCACTTCGTTTTCTATCTTTTATGACGAAACTAAGGAAGCCAAGTCGTTGGTTTGAGTCAAAATCATCTCTTTTTCCAAGAGGTATTGGTCGGGATTTTGCTGGAGTTATCACAGAAGTTGGTGAAGGAGTAAGTCGGTTTGCAGTAGGTGATAAGGTTTTTGGAACAATGATCAGTGACCCTGGATTAGGCACCAAGAGAGGAGCTTTGGCAACAGAAATTTGTGTCAATGAATCAGAAATTGTGTTGAAGCCAGAGATGATTGATATGAACCATGCAGCTACTATGGGTGTAGCCTCTCTAACTGTGGGAGGTGCTTTTAGAAAGATTGAGCTAAACTCTAAAGATGTTGTAGTTATTTCAGCAGCAGGAGGAGGTATTGGAAGTATCGCAGTACAGTATGCGGTTGCTAAAGGTGCAACGGTTATCGGAATTGCGAGTAAGAAAAATTCAGATTATCTGAAGTCTTTAGGTGCTATACCGGTAGCCTACGAAGAGAACATCCAGAATGCTCTTCTATCAGCAAGTGCAAAGCCAATTACAAAATTCTTGGATTGCTATGGAAGTGATTATGTTAAATTGGCTTTCAGTTTGGGATTGAAGGGCACGGCTATTGGAACGCTAGTACCTTCACCATATGTTATGATAAAAGGTGCCCAGTTCACGGGTCCGAGACATTCCACATATGATGATTTGAACACTCTAGCAGAAATGGTCTCAGAAGGGAAGGTTCGGCTGAATATTGATCAGGTTTATGATTTTTCTCTAAAGTCTGTTAGAGAGGCATATCGTAGTCTAAAATTGGGACACACTCGAGGTAAGAAAGTCGTAAAAGTAAGAAAGTAGCAGAGAGGTGCCAGCAATGGAAAGTTTAGAAGAAAAGTATGCTCAGACATTAGAAAATAGCAACCTGAGTTTAAAACAACGTCAAGTATTATTATCAAGTCTAAAGTTATTTTCAGAAATTGGCTTTGAAAATACAACAGCCAGCCTTATTGCTAAAGAGGCTGGAGTTTCAGAAGGGACAGTTTTTAGTTACTTTAAAACTAAGGAAGGCATCTTAGAAGCAATTTTATCGACTTTTCTTAAACAAGTTATTCCAGATGTGATTGCTGATTTTTCTGAGAAGAAATTTATAGCAAACCAAGAGTCTTTTCCGCTATTTTTAAGAAGCATAGTTAGAGATAGACTAGTTTTTATTCAGGAGAATCAAATGCAAGTTAAAATTCTCTTGAACCGTTCTTTTATTGATAAAACTATTTCTGAGCAGTTAGGGAATACCATTGTTCACTCTATCATTAAGCCAATTAGTCCAGTTCTGAATCAGTTTAAAGAAAATGGTGTTATCCGAGATTGGTCAAATGAAAGAATCGTTCGTTATATTCTAGCTTTGAGTCTTTCTTATGCTCTTCCAATGATGTTGAATAATAATGAGGACCTAGACATAGATGAAGCAGTAAATGAAATAGTTGAATGCCTGTCTTTTGCCTTAGTAGAAGTAAAATAAATCTTGATTTTAAGCTTACTATTTTAAATAGTGAGCTTTTTTGAAGCCTACATAAAAATCCCCAATCAGAGCGATTGAGGATTAAGCAAATGAATCTTAAACAATACCTTGTGCAATCATAGCGTTTGCTACATTTTCGAAGGCAGCGATATTAGCACCAGCCAGGTAGTCAGTACCAAGACCGTATGTTTCAGCGGTTGTTTTAGCTGTGTTGAAGATGTTGGTCATGATGTCTTTGAGACGTCCATCAACTTCTTCACGGGTCCATGAGAGGCGAAGGCTGTTTTGGCTCATTTCAAGTGCTGATACAGCTACACCACCAGCGTTGGCAGCTTTGGCAGGTCCGTAAAGGATTCCGTTTTCTTTGTAGACTTTAATCGCATCAAGGTCACTAGGCATGTTAGCACCTTCAGATACACAGATAACGCCTTGAGCAACCAAACGTTTAGCTGCGTCACCATTGATTTCGTTTTGAGTCGCACATGGAAGAGCGATGTCGTAGTTCCCAGCGTAAGTCCATACAGAACCTTCATGGTAAGTAGCAGTGGCTTTTTCAGCAGCGTACTCAGTCAAACGTGCACGACGGTTATTCTTCACATCTGCTAGAAGGTCGAAGTCGATACCATTTTCGTCAATGACATAACCATTTGAGTCAGATACAGAGATGACAGTAGCACCAAGTTCAGTTGCTTTTTGAAGAGCGTATTGGGCCACGTTACCAGAACCTGAAATCACAACCTTCTTACCAGCAAAGCTGTTACCGTTGGCTTTGAGCATTTCTTCAGTATAGTAAACCAAACCGTAACCAGTTGCTTCTGGACGAATCAAGCTACCACCGAATCCAAGAGGTTTACCAGTCAAGACACCAGCATCAAATTGGTTAAGGCGTTTGTATTGTCCGTAAAGGTAACCAATTTCACGTCCACCAACACCGATATCGCCAGCTGGGACGTCAAGTGATGGTCCGATGTATTTTTGCAATTCTGTCATAAAGCTTTGGCAGAAGCGCATCACTTCAGCATCAGTCTTTCCTTTAGGATCGAAGTCTGATCCCCCTTTACCTCCACCGATTGGAAGGCCAGTCAAGACGTTTTTAAAGATTTGTTCGAAGCCGAGGAATTTCAAGATCCCTTGGTTTACAGTTGGGTGGAAACGAAGTCCGCCTTTATATGGTCCAACAGCTGAGTTGAATTGAACACGGTAACCACGGTTCACTTGGACTTTTCCATTACGGTCAACCCAAGGAACACGGAAAGAAATCACGCGCTCAGGCTCAGTGATACGTGCCAAGATGTTTTCTTCGATATACTCAGGGTGTTTTTCAAAGACAGGCTCCAAGGTACTGAAGAATTCTTCAACCGCCTGGAGAAATTCAGCCTCGTGCCCATTACGAGCTGTTACAGTTTCAAACACGCTTTGGATATATTCTTTAGCAGATGTCATATCGTTCTCCTTTGTTGTTATATTTTATTACATGAGCCATTATAGCAGAATTTTCTGGGGGTGTAAAGAAAAAAACGAAAATTTTCTAAAAATTCTTTCAATTTACATTCAGTCAATACTAAGAGTATTATCAAAAAACGAACGTTTTCTCTAGAAATAACTTTCTCAAAGAGAAAATCTTAAAGTATGGTATAATATTAGAAATAAAAGGAATCTGGAGGATCAGAATCATGGTATCAACGAAAACACAAATAGCTGGCTTTGAATTTGACAATTGCTTGATGAATGCAGCGGGTGTTGCTTGTATGACGATAGAGGAGCTAGAAGGGGTTAAAAACTCAGCGGCGGGTGCTTTTGTTACGAAGACTGCGACCTTGGACTTTCGTCAGGGAAATCCTGAACCACGTTACCAGGATGTTCCACTTGGTTCTATCAACTCCATGGGATTACCAAATAATGGCTTAGACTACTATCTGGACTATCTTTTGGACTTGCAGGAAAAAGAACCAAACCGTACTTTCTTCCTATCTCTAGTTGGCATGTCTCCAGAAGAAACACATGCCATCTTGAAAAAAGTTCAAGAGAGTGAATTCAAAGGACTGACAGAGCTCAATCTCTCTTGTCCAAACGTTCCAGGAAAACCTCAAATTGCCTATGATTTTGAGACAACAGACCGGATTTTGTCAGAGGTATTTGCCTACTTTACCAAACCTCTTGGGATCAAATTACCACCATATTTTGATATTGTTCACTTTGATCAAGCGGCAGCTATTTTCAACAAGTATCCTCTTAAGTTTGTCAACTGTGTTAACTCTATCGGAAACGGACTTTATATAGAAGACGAGTCTGTCGTGATTCGTCCTAAAAATGGTTTTGGTGGCATTGGTGGAGAGTATATCAAACCGACTGCTCTTGCTAATGTGCACGCCTTCTACCAACGTTTAAATCCTCAAATCCAAATCATCGGAACGGGTGGTGTTCTAACGGGTCGTGATGCTTTTGAACATATCCTCTGTGGTGCTAGTATGGTGCAAGTAGGAACGACGCTCCACAAGGAAGGTGTTGGTGCTTTTGAACGAATTACCAATGAACTGAAAGCTATTATGGCGGAAAAAGGGTACGAGAGCCTAGAAGATTTCCGTGGGAAATTGCGCTATATTGATTAAGTTTAATAAAAAATCAGAAGAAAGGAGAGAAGATGCTAGCCATTGAAGACAGTCAGAAGTTGACTTTATCAAATCTATCTAGCTTGAACCTATTTACAGGGACAGATCAGGGTCAGTTTGAAGTTATGAAGAGTCAAGTGTTGAAGCAGATTGGTTATGATTCAGCTGATCTCAATTTTGCTTACTTTGATATGAAAGAAGTAGCTTATAAAGACTTAGAGTTGGAGTTGGTCAGTCTCCCTTTCTTTGCGGATGAGAAAATCGTGATATTAGACCATTTTGTCGATATTACAACTGCCAAAAAACGCTTTTTAACAGATGATGAGCTCAAGTCATTTGAGGAATACCTTGACAATCCTTCACCGACGACTAAACTTTTGATTTTTGCGGAAGGAAAACTGGATAGTAAGAGACGGCTGGTCAAATTGCTCAAACGAGATGCGACTGTCTTTGATGCTATTGAACCCAAGGAACAAGAATTGCGCCAGTATTTCCAAAAGTGGAGCCAGAAACAAGGTCTGCAGTTTGTGGGGCAATCCTTTGAAAATCTACTTATCAAGTCTGGTTTTCAATTTAGTGAAATCCAGAAAAATCTCCTCTTCTTACAGTCTTATAAGTCAGGCGATGTGATTGAGGAAAAGGATATTATCGAAGCCATTCCAAAGACTTTGCAAGACAATATTTTTGATTTGACTCAGTTTATTTTAGCTAAGAAGATTGACCAGGCGCGTGACTTGGTTAGAGATTTGACCTTGCAAGGGGAAGACGAAATTAAGCTCATAGCGGTCATGTTAGGACAGTTTCGAACCTTTACTCAGGTGAAAATTTTATCAGAGACTGGTCAGACGGAATCGCAGATCGCAAGCAGTCTGGGAACTTACTTGGGACGCAATCCTAATCCTTATCAAATCAAGTTCGCATTCAGAGATTCGAGAGGGATTTCCTTGGCCTTTCTCAAACAAGCAATTTCTTATTTAATTGAAGCAGATTATCAGATTAAAACAGGTGTCTATGAAAAAGGCTACCTTTTTGAGAGAGCGCTGTTACAGATATCTAGCCAAGCATAATGAGCAAAAAACTTGAAAAAAGAGGATGATTGCGTTATCATTTTCATATAGAAAGAAAAAGAGGTATTACAGATGGCTATTATCTTACCAGACCTTCCATACGCATACGATGCTTTGGAACCATACATCGATGCAGAAACAATGCACTTGCACCATGACAAACACCACCAAACTTATGTAAACAATGCAAATGCAGCTCTTGAAAAACACCCTGAAATTGGTGAAGACCTTGAAGCTTTGCTTGCTGATGTAGAATCTATCCCAGTTGATATCCGCCAAGCACTTATCAACAATGGTGGTGGACACTTGAACCACGCTCTTTTCTGGGAATTGATGACTCCTGAGAAAACAGCCCCATCAGCAGAACTTGCAGCAGCAATCGATGCAACATTTGGTTCATTTGAAGAGTTCCAAGCAGCCTTTACAGCAGCAGCTACAACTCGCTTCGGTTCTGGATGGGCATGGTTGGTTGTCAACAAAGAAGGGAAGCTTGAAGTAACTTCAACAGCAAACCAAGACACACCAATCTCAGAAGGCAAAAAACCAATCTTGGGCTTGGATGTTTGGGAACATGCTTACTACGTGAAATACCGCAACGTGCGTCCTGACTACATCAAAGCTTTCTTCTCAGTGATCAACTGGAACAAGGTAAATGAGCTCTACGCAGCAGCTAAATAAAAATATGGAGGGAAGAGTCATTCTTCTCTTTTTTGGTTTATATGGCAGAGGTCTGACAAAATCGTCAGACTTTTTTCATTTTTATGAGAAACGTGCTAACTGCTAGAAATTATGGTAAAATAGAGTGTTAAGTAATCGTGGAAAAGGAAGACTATGCGTAAAGAAATTGCACCTGAATTATACAACTATAACAAGTTTCCTGGCCCAGAATTTCATGTAAATGGGGATAAGGTTGAGACTGAAGGGATTGCTTTTACCTTGGTTGAAAATATCAAGGATGCCTTCGATGTGACAGTCTTTAATCAACGCTTCTCAGAAGTGTTGACCAAGTTTGATTATGTCGTGGGGGACTGGAGTAATGAACAGCTCCGCCTACGTGGTTTTTACAAAGATGACCGAACAGAGGAAAAAATTGAAAAGATTAGTCGTCTACAGGACTATCTTTTGGAGTATTGTAGTTATGGTTGTGCCTATTTTGTCCTAGAAAATCAAGCACCGAAACGGGCTTCATTTGACAAGAAAATGCGTAAAAAGGAAGAGGAAAACTTTCCTAGAAGAGGCAAGAAACCTTCGCAAAACAAGAGAAAACCAAATGCGGATAAGCGAAATAGACGTCGTCATAAGGACCAAAAGTCTCAGAAAGAGGACAAGGGACAGCGCCATTTTGTCATTCGTCAGAAATAGATAGAGAATAAGGAGAAGAGATGAAACCGTCTATTTATAGTTTAACACGTCAAACCATGCAAGAATGGGTATTAGAACAGGGAGAAAAGAAATTCCGAGCAGATCAAATCTGGGAATGGCTCTACCGTAAACGTGTCCAGTCATTTGAAGAAATGACCAACCTTTCCAAGGATTTGATTGCCAAGCTCAATGAGCAGTTTGTGGTAAATCCTTTGAAACAACGAATTGTGCAAGAGTCAGCTGACGGTACCGTTAAGTATCTTTTTGAGTTGCCAGATGGCATGTTGATTGAGACAGTACTGATGCGTCAGCACTACGGTTTGTCAGTCTGTGTGACCACTCAGGTCGGTTGTAATATCGGTTGTACCTTCTGTGCATCAGGCTTGATTAAGAAGCAACGTGACCTTAATAACGGGGAAATCGTAGCGCAGATCATGCTAGTTCAGAAATACTTTGATGAGCGTGGTCAGGATGAACGTGTCAGCCATATCGTTGTCATGGGAATTGGTGAACCATTTGATAACTACAACAATGTTTTGAATTTCGTCCGTACCATCAATGATGACAAGGGGATGGCAATCGGTGCTCGTCACATTACGGTTTCAACCTCAGGTTTGGCCCATAAAATTCGTGACTTTGCTAATGAAGGTGTACAGGTTAATCTGGCTGTTTCCCTTCACGCACCCAATAATGAATTGCGCTCAAGCATCATGAAGATCAACCGTGCCTTTCCGATTGAAAAACTCTTCGCAGCTATTGAGTATTATATCGAAACAACAAATCGTCGTGTAACCTTTGAATACATCATGCTCAATGAAGTTAACGATGGTGTTGAACAAGCCTTGGAATTGGCGGAATTGCTCAAGAACATCAAGAAATTGTCATATGTCAACTTGATTCCTTATAATCCAGTTAGTGAACATGACCAATATAGCCGTAGTCCTAAAGAACGCGTGATGGCCTTCTACGATACCCTCAAGAAAAAAGGGGTCAACTGTGTTGTTCGTCAGGAACATGGTACAGATATTGATGCAGCTTGTGGGCAATTGCGTTCCAATACAATGAAACGTGACCGCCAGAAGGCAGTCGCAGCGGTAAATCCATAAATGACTAAAAAAAGAGAATTAATCTTAAGATTGGGAGTGGCTATTTACAGCCTTTGCATTATTTGCTTTTGCTTTACTCCCCAACCTCAGCTTCCTACAGGAGTGGAAACTCCAGGTATTCAAACTTTTGGACGCCTGGTTTTTCTTTTGACGCCTTTTAACTCCCTTTGGAATCTAGGTGAAGTGACCAGTTTGGGACAGGTCCTTTGGATCTTTTTACAGAACATTTTAAATGTCTTCTTGCTTTTCCCACTAGTCTTTCAACTGATCTATCTCTGTCCAAACTTGCGGCAAACGAAAAAAATCCTCCTTCTCAGTTTTCTACTGAGTCTAGGAATTGAGTGTACGCAACTGGCCTTAGACTTTTTCTTTGATTTTAATCGAGTCTTTGAGATTGATGATTTGTGGACCAATACCTTGGGAGGCTATCTGGCTTGGGTCCTCTATAAAGGACTGCATAAAAACAAGATAAGGAATTAGAATGAGTATTTTAGAAGTTAAAAATTTGAGTCACGGTTTTGGTGACCGTGCAATTTTTGAAGATGTGTCTTTCCGTCTCCTAAAGGGAGAGCATATCGGTCTGGTCGGTGCCAATGGTGAAGGGAAATCAACCTTTATGAGCATTGTGACAGGTAAGATGTTGCCAGATGAAGGGAAAGTGGAGTGGTCTAAGTATGTGACTGCTGGCTACCTGGATCAGCATGCTGTGCTAAAGGAAGGCCAAACTGTGCGTGATGTTTTGCGGACAGCCTTTGATGAGCTTTTTAAAGCAGAAGCTCGTATCAATGACCTCTATATGGAAATGGCAGAAGAGGGTGCTGATATTGATGCGCTAATGGAAGAAGTTGGTGAACTCCAAGATCGTTTGGAGAGCCGTGACTTCTATACTTTGGATGCTAAGATTGATGAAGTGGCGCGTGCTTTCGGTGTCATGGACTTTGGCATGGATACGGATGTAACTGCCTTATCAGGCGGTCAAAGAACCAAGGTCCTCTTGGCCAAACTCCTTCTTGAAAAACCAGATATCTTGTTACTGGACGAGCCAACCAACTACTTGGATGCTGAACACATTGACTGGCTCAAGCGTTATCTCCAAAACTATGAGAATGCCTTTGTCCTCATTTCTCACGATATTCCTTTCCTCAACGACGTGATCAATATCGTCTATCACGTGGAAAATCAACAGCTGACGCGTTATTCTGGTGACTACTACCAGTTCCAAGAAGTCTATGCCGTGAAGAAATCTCAGCTAGAAGCGGCCTATGAACGTCA
Organism: Streptococcus sp. ST16; assembly: GCF_046098135.1. Lineage (NCBI taxonomy): Bacteria > Bacillati > Bacillota > Bacilli > Lactobacillales > Streptococcaceae > Streptococcus > Streptococcus sp. ST16. The sequence goes on from NZ_JBJUSE010000001.1 coordinate 83,227, forward strand.
ACAGAAAGAGATTGCAGACCTCAAAGACTTTGTAGCTCGAAACAAAGCCCGTGTCGCAACGCGTAATATGGCCATGTCTCGCCAGAAGAAATTGGATAAGATGGATATCATTGAACTGCAAAGTGAGAAACCAAAGCCGTCCTTTGATTTCAAAACAGCTCGTACGCCAGGGCGTTTTATCTTCCAAGCAAAAGATTTGCAGATTGGTTATGACCGTCCTCTGACTAAGCCTTTAAATCTCACCTTTGAACGCAATCAAAAGGTTGCCATTATTGGAGCCAATGGTATCGGGAAAACAACTCTCTTGAAGAGTCTCTTAGGCATTATTCCGCCAATCGCTGGAGAAGTCGAACGCGGTGATTACCTAGAACTTGGTTACTTTGAACAGGAAGTAGAAGGAGGCAATCGTCAAACACCATTAGAGGCCGTCTGGAATGCCTTTCCTGCCCTTAATCAAGCAGAAGTCCGTGCAGCCCTTGCCCGTTGTGGTTTAACAACCAAACACATCGAAAGTCAGATTCAGGTCTTGTCAGGTGGGGAACAAGCCAAGGTGCGTTTCTGTCTCTTGATGAACCGTGAAAACAACGTTTTAGTGCTGGACGAGCCGACCAACCACTTGGATGTAGATGCCAAGGACGAACTCAAACGGGCGCTTAAAGAATACAAAGGAAGCATTCTCATGGTTTGCCACGAACCAGACTTTTATGAAGGCTGGATGGACCAAATCTGGGACTTTAACAAGCTAACTTAAAAATGAGGGAAAAAGAAATACAGTATCGAATGCGGATACTGTATTTTTTAGGTTATTTAGGATTTAAAATCGTAATCTTTTACCACTTCGATACTATCGATAGTGATAGCAGTAGTTGGTTTGTCTTTTTCATCTTTTTCAGCCTTGGCAATCTTGTCAACAATATCCATGCCGTCGATGACTTGGCCAAAGACTGGGTGTTTACCATCTAGACTAGGATTTCCACCCTCTTTATAGGCTTCGATGATCTTCTTTGGATACTTACTTGTAGGGAGTTTAGCAGAGGTATCTGTAGAGTTTTGGTTGATGAAGAACTGGCTACCATTGGTGTTTGGTTGACCAGTATTAGCCATAGCAAGAGCTCCTCGGATATTGTATAGGTAAGGAGAAATTTCATTTTTGAAACCAGTTCCCTTGTCCTTCGTTTTATCCTTATCATGCCAGATAGATTGACCACCTGTACCATCTCCCTTAGGATCTCCAGTTTGGACCATAAAGCCATCGATGACACGGTGGAAAGTGATGCCGTTATAGTAACCTTCCTTAGCGTGAGTGAGAAAGTTTTCAACTGCTAAAGGAGCGAGTTTAGGGAAAAGTTTGATGCGTATATCACCCTGACTTGTGTGGAGAATGACTTCGGCTTCATCTTCAGCAACTTCTTTAGAAAGTTGAGGGAAGTTAGCATTTTCATTGGTCAGAGCATCGTTCAAATCTTTGGCGGCCTGAGCAGCTGCTTTAGAACTTTCTTCAGCAGAGATACTAGAGTCAACATAGTCATCGCCACGCAGACTACGTTGGATGCTACTACATCCAGCTAGGGCAACAGTTGATAGTAAAAGAAGGGTTGCTAGTTTTTTCATTGTTAACCTCTCAAAAATTCATTTCTACCATTGTACCTTAAAAGGGAAGTGATTTCAAATGTAAAAGATTTTACTAAAAATTTCTAGTAGTAAAAAAAATTAAAACTCTGTCAAGTTTTTTTCTTGACACCTGTCAAAAATCTGCTATAATAGAACATGTGCTAAATAGCTCAGCTATTTCACCGAAATAAAAAATAAGAAAAGAGACATTAAAAAATGGCAGTTAAAATCCGTTTGACTCGTATGGGTTCTAAGAAAAAACCTTTCTACCGTATCAACGTAGCAGATTCACGTTCACCACGTGACGGACGTTTCATCGAAACAGTTGGAACTTATAACCCACTTGTTGCTGAAAACCAAGTAACTTTGAAAGAAGACCGCGTTCTTGCATGGTTGGCTGATGGGGCTCAACCTTCAGATACAGTTCGCAACATCCTTTCAAAAGAAGGCGTATTGAAAAAATTCCACGATTCTAAATTCTCAAAATAAGTTTAAGTAGGTTGACAGATGGATACGATTGAAAATCTCATTATTGCGATTGTGAAACCTTTGATTTCACAACCTGATGCCTTAACTATCAAGATTGAAGACACACCAGAATTTTTGGAGTATCACTTGGATCTTGACCAAAGCGATGTCGGTCGTGTTATCGGTCGTAAGGGTCGCACTATCTCAGCGATAAGAACGATTGTCTACTCTGTCCCAACTGAAGACAAAAAAGTAAGAATCGTTATCAATGAAAAATAAAAAAAGCGGGACAGATGTCTCGCTTTTTTTGTGGAGAGCAGAAGATGAAAGATTTAACGTTTAAACAATTACAAGATTATTTACTCGAACATTACCAGCAATCTCGAACTGAGGAAGGCCTCTTTATCAAGCTAGTGGAGGAAGTCGGAGAAGTAGCCGAGGTCTTGAATGGGCGCTCTGGTCGAAAAGAGGGCGTTCAGGACTCAAATGAGGAACTAGCCAAAGAACTAGCTGATATTATTCACTACACTGTCGCAATTGCGGCCATCAACCATATTGATCTAACCAAAGCCATCTTTGACAAAGATAAGAAGGCTGCCATTAAGTACCAACATGAACGTGATTTAGAAAAGTTTTTAGACGCTCAAAGCTAATTGCAGTCACTGTTCTTCAACTTGTGAAAATCCTTGGAACGTGATAAAATAAAGGGTAGAAATAGATACAGGAGACAAGATGAACTACTTTAATGTTGGGAAAATCGTTAATACGCAGGGTCTGCAGGGTGAGATGCGTGTCTTGTCTGTGACGGATTTTTCAGAAGAACGGTTTAAAAAAGGAGCAGAGCTGGCTTTATTTGATGAAAAAGATCAGTTTGTTCAAACAGTAATAATCGCTAGCCATCGTAAGCATAAGAACTTTGACATTATCAAGTTCAAAGACATGTACCATATCAATGCGATTGAAAAGTACAAGGGCTATAGTCTCAAGGTCGCTGAGGAAGATTTGAACGATTTAGATGATGGTGAATTCTACTATCATGAAATTATTGGTTTGGATGTTTACGAGGGAGACAACTTGATTGGAACCATCAAGGAGATTCTGCAACCAGGTGCCAACGATGTCTGGGTAGTCAAACGAAAAGGTAAGCGCGATTTGCTTTTACCCTACATCCCACCAGTAGTTCTCAATGTTGATATTCCAAATAAACGAGTTGATGTGGATATCTTAGAAGGGTTAGACGATGAAGATTGATATTTTAACCCTCTTTCCTGAGATGTTTTCTCCATTGGAACACTCGATCGTTGGAAAAGCTCGAGAAAAAGGGCTCTTGGATATCCAGTATCATAATTTCAGAGAATACGCTGAAAAGGCCCGTCATGTTGACGATGAGCCCTACGGAGGCGGTCAGGGGATGTTGCTCCGAGCCCAACCCATTTTCGATGCCTTTGATGCTATTGAAAAGAAACATCCCCGCGTCATTCTTCTTGATCCTGCTGGGAAACAGTTCGATCAAGCTTACGCTGAGGATTTGGCTCAGGAAGATGAACTGATCTTTATTTGTGGTCACTATGAAGGGTATGACGAGCGCATCAAGACCCTGGTAACCGATGAGATTTCCCTAGGAGACTATGTCTTGACTGGAGGAGAATTGGCGGCCATGACCATGATCGATGCGACCGTTCGCCTGATTCCTGAAGTGATTGGCAAGGAGTCTAGCCACCAAGATGACAGTTTTTCTTCGGGACTCCTCGAATATCCTCAGTACACACGTCCTTATGACTATCGTGGCATGGTGGTTCCAGATGTGCTCATGAGTGGGCACCATGAAAAGATTCGCCAGTGGCGGCTGTATGAAAGTCTAAAGAAAACCTACCAGCGCAGACCTGACCTGCTAGAAAACTATCAACTGACAGCCGAAGAAGAAAAGATGCTGGCTAAAATTAAAGAAAACAAAGAATAAAGGAGAACCTTATGCAAGTAATCAAACGTAATGGAGAAATTGCTGAATTTGATCCAGATAAAATTTACCAAGCTGTCCTAAAAGCAGCTCAAACCGTTTATGTTTTGACAGATGATTTGCGTCAAAACCTTGCACAAGTTACTAAAAAAGTCGTTTTGGACTTGGAAGAAGCAAAAGTGGAACGTGCGACTATCAGCATGATCCAGTCAATGGTTGAGCATCGCTTACTTGGAGCTGGCTACATTACTATTGCAGAACACTATATCTCTTATCGCTTACAACGCGATTTGGAGAGAAGTGGTTATGGCGACCATATCGCTGTTCATCTTCATTTTGAACAAATCCGTTAAGAAAAAGAGTGGGATGCAAAGAACATCTCACTCTTTCTTAAATAGACTTTTCTGAGCCTTTTGTACGGTTGAGGGAACAAAACGAAGCCGTTTAATATCACTGATACGAATGATTCGAGTCACGTTTTTTGAAAAATTCTTGATGATAATTTGTTGGCGCTTGGCGTCGTGTTTGATAATATCACCCGTAAAACTTGTTTCTGCAAGTATCACATGAACAGCCGCCTTTTTCTGGATGGCTTGTTCAATTATAGCAGTGAGGGAGTTGTCCTCGATTTGAGGATGATCATCATTCCCATTGAAAAAACTATGTAGTTTATCTAGAACTAGTTGGAATGCCTGTCTCATAGAATCCTCCCTTCTTACATATCCACATTATATAAAATTTTCCTAAAAACTACAAGATTTTTCGAATAATCTAATGAAAACTTAAAAGGAGAACAAAATGGCAGAATTTACATTTGAAATCGAAGAACACTTACTGACCCTGTCTGAAAATGAAAAAGGATGGACCAAGGAAATCAACCGTGTCAGCTTTAATGGAGCCTCTGCAAAGTTTGACATTCGCGCTTGGAGTCCAGATCATACTAAAATGGGCAAGGGAATCACTCTTACAAATGAAGAATTTCAGGTAATGGTGGATGCCTTTAAAGGTGGACAATAAAAAGAATCTTGAGTGGAACTCAAGATTCTTTTTTTATGACACAATATAGTCACAGAGAGAAGTCTTAGCCAATTGAATAAAAGTCTCTCTAAATTCTTCAGGTGGTGTTGGATTATCTTTACGAATCCACACTTCAATGAATGAAATCGCCATGGTCGTAATGATATAGGCTATGTCCTCTTCACTAAAATTATATTTCAGCTGGTAGTTAACATTTTTTAGTACCCACTGAGAATATTTCTCACGTAGAGACTCCCTCCAACAAGTGGTGGCTTGAGAATTGTACAAGGTACCGACGACTTCTCGCTTTTCATAGATGAGAGGAAGAATGTGGTCTGCTAAGAAAGTGATGGGATCGCCATCTCTTTTAGGACAGTAGTTGTTAAAATTATTAAAGATCTGTTGATCGGTTTCCTTGTGGATATAATCGATAATATCTTCGAAGTTATTAAAGTGCTTTTGATAAATCGCTTGGCGGGAAATACCAGCTTCTGCAGCAATCTCAGTCATGGTAAAAGAAGTTCGCTGAGGGTTTCTCCTTGCAAGAGTGATAAAAGCACCTAAGATTAACTCTCTAGTTTTATTTGCCATAGCTTTACCTTCCTATCTATAAATATTAAAAATACTAGATTTAGTATTACCCAAGCTTTCCCTTTAGCGTAAATAAACTGAATAGATGATTATTTGAAAGCCTCTATAAGACTATTATATCATAGATTTATTATAAATAACAGATTGTTACAAGGAGCTATTATTTTTTAGAAATTCCTATTATGTCAGTATTTTCAGACAATTATTAGGATATTCGCCTTTTATATGGTGTCATGAAATAATATATCAAAAAAGTTGACATTGTGTAAATAAATAACAGGGTGAATTGCAAGATCTTAATAAAAATATTCAACGATATGTAGTATAATAGTCATGGATGATATTTTGCTATATTTCCATCTGACCAAGAGTAATGATACTCCTGCTAAAGATTGAATTGAATAAATATTTTAAATACTATAATAGTGTACTCATTTTTCAAAGCAAGTGTTACAAGTATGTTATCGTGTAACAAATCATGTGATTGAAAGGGGTGTTGCCTACTGGGAGAAGAAGATGCACTATTCAATCAATTTCAATCATTTAGAAAGGAAAGTCATGAAATTTAAGAAATTGTGGCTCTATATTTTAACGCCACTACTCGTTTTATTGGGTTCTGCTGCTTTGACAAATACAGTTCAAGCACAAGAACTTAAAAATGTCATTACCAAAGTAGGAATTTGGGAGACTGATAATGGTAAGTTTGTGACACCAGATGCTAAAGGAGTTTACAACCTATCACCACAAAATCAATCTTACGAAAACTATAAGTTTGCTGCTGATTTTGATTTGAGCGCTTATGATGGAAAACTGAAGGATGGTGATACCTTTACATTCACTATTCCAGCTCCATTATCTGTTCGTGCTGAAACCTTTGAACTCAAAGATAAAGAGACTGATACTGCTGTAGGTGATGCAACAGTTGTTTCTAATGGTGACAACCAAGGTGGTAAAGTTACCATTACTTTGAAAAACCTTGCTGAGTACCTTAAGAAAAAAGGTGGTACAGAAGTTCGTGGTGTTTCAGGTACCTTCTACGTAGCTTTCAGCTCTAAGAAAGAAACAGAAGAAGAATCAATTCAACTTGATAAGACAGAAACAAAAGATGATGTCAACTTCAAGATGAAGTTCAAAAAAGGTGGAGAACAGGACTATTCTAAGGGTATTGGTAAAACAAACATTAGTAAAGTTAATGGTACTATCAATAAAGAGAAATGGGAATCAGCCCTTCTTGGAAAATCAGGAGATTACATCCACAAGTGGAATCTTCGTGTAAACCCTAAACAAGCTGAGTACAACAAGATTGTAGTTCGAGACTGGGTTGATAAGGACTACTCACCAATGCAAATCATCCCTGAATCAATCGTGGTTACTGCTGGTTACTACAACAAACTCTATGCTTTAGTTGACGATGTAACTCTTGAAGCAGGTAAAGACTACGAAATCAAGTGGAATGATTCTTACACTGAGTTCACTATTACCTTTAATAATGCTAAAGCTATTCGTGCTACAAACGGTAAAGCAGCAGCATTCCGTATCGTCTATAACACAACAGCGCCAGCTGACGGAACAAAAGTTCAAAACAATGCTGAAATCACAGCTGATGACCAAGTTCTTCCAGTGAGCGACGATCGTACTGAGACTGTTACAAAAGTTATCGGTAACTCAACAGTTACATCAGGTGGTACTATCCAACTGAAAACTGGTTACCGTATCACACTGTATAAAGTAGATGAAAAATCACTTGACCGTCTTGCAGGAGCTAAATTCAAGATTACTCCTCCAGAAGGTGCAACTACAGCGCAAGAAGAAACAGTAACAACAGACGCTAGTGGTGTTGCCCAATCTAAAATCTACACTGATGAAGACGTTAAAAAGGGTGAATTCACCATCACTGAAGTTGAAGCTCCTAAAGGTTACCAATTGGATTCTACTCCAATCAAAGTAACTGTTGGTCAAGAAGGTGTTATCAAAACAGTCACAAACAAACGCAACAACACGAAAGCTCAAATCCAAGCAATTAAAAAATTGACTGGTCGTGCGATGAAAGCTGGTGAGTTTGAATTTGATTTGTTTGATGACAAGACAGATAAAGTTGTTGAAACTGTAACAAATGATGCAGATGGAAATATCAATTTTTCTGAATTGACATTTGACAAAGCTGGTACATACAACTATCACATCGTTGAGAAAAAAGCTAATAAAACAGAAAAAGGTGTTACTTATGATGCTAACCCTGTTGGCGTTACAGTCACTGTAACAGCAGACTCTGAAGGGAAATTGACTGCAGCTGTATCTTACGAAAGTGATGATAAGACTTTCGAAAACACTTACGCTGCTGAAAAAACTTCAGCTTCTCTTGAAGTGACTAAGAAGTTGACAGGTCGTGAGTTGAAAGCTGATGAATTTGAGTTTGTCTTGAAGAATGATGCAGATGGTTCAGAACTTCAAAAAGTGAAGAATACTGCTGACGGTAAAGTAACATTCGCTCCAATCGAATATACTAAAGCTGGTACATACAACTACACCATTGTTGAAACAAACGCTGGTAAGACTATTGACGGTGTGACTTACGATAATCTTGAAGTTAAAGTCACAGTAGAAGTTACAGATGACGGCGAAGGAAAACTTCATGCGAATGTGACTTACCCAGAGGACAAAGAATTCAACAACAGCTATGGAACTTCAAAAGCAAAAGCAGCTCTTGAAGTGACTAAGAAGTTGACTGGCCGTGAGTTGAGAGCTGATGAGTTTGAGTTCACCTTGACAGACCAAGATAGCAATGTGAAAGAAACCGTGAAGAATGACAAAGACGGAAACGTGAAGTTTTCAGCATTGGAATTCGACAAAGCAGGCACTTATACTTACAAGATTGCTGAAAAAGCGGGTACTGCTACAGGTATCCAGTACGATACTAAAACCATCACAGCTACAGTAACTGTAGCGGACAATGGTAAAGGTGTCCTTGAAGCAACTGTTGCTTACGACGATGAAAAAGCATTCGAGAACACTTACACTCCAGCCGGAGCTACAAGTGTAACTCTTGGAGCTAAGAAAGTTCTTGAAGGTAAAACACTTGAAGCTGGTAAATACAGCTTTGAATTGAAGAAAGAAGACGGTAGTGTTGTCGAAACAGTGACAAACGCTGCTGATGGAACGGTGACCTTCTCACCAATCTCATATGATGAGAGCCAAGTGGGAACTCACAAGTACACTATCTCAGAAGTTGTTGGATCTGAAGCAGGAATCACTTATGATAAGACAGTTCAAGAAGTTGAAGTAACGGTTGAAAAAGTAAGTGCGACTGAATTGAAAGCAACAGCTTCAAAAGAAGCAAAAGATCTTGTATTTACAAACAAATATACACCAGCCAAAACTCAAGTTTCTGTGAAGAAAGCATGGGATGATAAGGACAACCAAGACGGTAAACGTCCAACTTCTGTCACAGTTAAATTGCTTGCGGATGGTCAAGATACTGGTAAGACACTTGAGCTTAACGCCGCAAACAACTGGGCTGGAAGCTTCACAAACCTTGATGCTGATAAAGGTGGCACACCTATCCAGTACACAGTAGTAGAAGTAACTGTTCCTGGTTATACTTCTGAAGTTACTGGTGACGCTGCATCAGGATTCACTATCACAAATAGCTATTCACCAGAAACAGTTAATGTAAAAGCAACTAAGAACTGGGATGACGCGAACAACCAAGACGGCAAACGTCCAACTAAGATTACAATCAATCTTTTAGCAGACGGTCAGAAAGTCGCATCGAAAGAAGTTCAAGCAGCCGCAGACGGAACTTGGACTGCTACATTCGAAAAATTAGCAAAATATAAAGTTGGTAAAGAAATCAAATACACTGTAACAGAAGAAGCCGTAGCAGAATACGAATCAACTATTACAGACTTTACCATCACAAACAAATATGCACCAAAAGAAATCGACTACAAGGTAACAAAAGTATGGAACGACGCGAACGACCAAGACGGCAAACGTCCTAAGTCCGTAACCGTTCAACTTTTCAAATCTGTAGATGGATCTAAACCAGTAGCTGTTGAAGGTAAGAAATTAACCTTGACAGCTGATGATAAGACCGACGCTAACACTTGGGTAGCATCCTTCACAAATCTTCCACAATACGAAGCTGGTAAAGAAATCACTTACTCTATCGATGAAGTAGATGTACCAGCTGGCTATAAAGCCTCTGTAACTGGTCAAGTAGTGACTAACACTCATAATCCAGAAACAGTCGTTCTTTCAGGAACTAAGGTGTGGGATGATAACAACAACCAAGACGGCAAACGTACAGCATCTGTGAAAGTTCAAATTCTTAAAAACGATAAAGAAGTCGTTCAAGAAATTGAAGTTTCAGAAGCAACTGGTTGGAAGTTCGAATCAAAAGCACTTCCTAAGTATGAAAATGGTAAACTAATCGAGTACAAAGTCAAAGAAGTGGCTGTGAAAGAATATACCTCAACAGTTACTACGGACAAAGATGGTAAGTACACAGTTACCAATACACATGCTCCAGAGAAAATTACTGTTAAAGGTAAGAAAATCTGGAATGATGCTAATAACAAAGATGGTAAACGTCCAGAATTTATCACAGTGAGACTTCTTGCGGATGGTAACGAAACTGATAAGACAGTAAAAGTTACAAAAGCAACAGCTCTATCAGATAACGAGTGGGCTTATGAGTTTACAGGGCTTGATCGTTACAAAGAAAATGGTCAAGAAATCAAGTACACTGTTAAAGAAGTTGATGTTCCTAAAGATTACCAAGCTGAAGTAGATGGCATGAACGTTACAAATACACATACTCCAGAAAAACCAACACCAGGTGAACCAAATGAACCAGGAAAACCAGGACAAAAACCTCAACTTCCTAACACTGGTGAAAAAGCATCTAGCGCAGCAGTAGTTGCAGGACTTGCTTTGATGGCAGTGACTGGTGGATTGTACTTTGTAAGCCGTAAAAATAAATAATCTCTAAAAGAGAGTTGATTTTCAGTTAGTTCTTAGGAAGTAATTGGAAAGGAAATAGTCCAGAACACTTGTTCTGGACTATTTTTTATCTTGAAAAATAAGCGATGCTTTTCAATCGTTCCAGTAAGGGACGACCAATGAAACTAATGGCAATGATCTTACCTAGGTCAGGGAGGATAAAGGGAAGGACACCAACTGCAAGTGCCTTATCGAATGGCATCCCAGCAAGGAAGTGGAGGCTGAGAATACCTCCGACAAAGACGAGAGAATTGCCCAAGAGGTTGGCTAGGAAAATGCGAATGTAGCCACTATTTTGATGGATGAGATAGGATGTAAGTCCAGCATAGACAAGGTCGAACCAAAGATAGCCTGCGCTTGGACCAACTAAAACGTGAAATCCAGCTCCTCCCCCTGCAAAAACAGGTAAACCAATGGCACCTAGTAGGAGATAGAGAGCAACAGATAGGACCGCTTCTCTGGGTCTAAAAACAGTAGCAATCAGACCGATTGCAAAGTTTTGTAGGGTGAAGGGGACAGGACCGATAGGGAGACTGATTTGTGCCAAAACGGCGATGAGAGCCGCACCGATAGCAGGGATAGCGTAGATATGAGCTTTTTTCAAAACTGTTAACCTCTTTTCAAAATTATAGTAACTATTATACTAATTCAGAAGAAAAAGTCAACCTATTTTTTATAACGAGATAACAATTTTGTAACAGCCGATTTTACATGTAAAAAGAGACCTCTTCAGGTCTCTTGCGATAACTAGCGCATGGTCACAAATTCTTCAGAAGCAGTTGGGTGGATAGCTACTGTAGCGTCAAAGTCTGCCTTTGTCGCTCCCATCTTGATAGCGACTGCAAATCCTTGAATCATCTCATCTACTCCGTAACCAAGTCCGTGAAGTCCAACAACTTTTTCGTCAGCACCGGCGGTGATGAGTTTGAAGCGTGATTCCTGACGATGGTTTGTAACGGCAGAGTACATGGATGCAAAGCTTGACTTGTAGACTTTGATGTTATCTTGGCCGTATTCTTTGATAGCTTGATCTTCAGTCAATCCCACGGTTCCGATTGCTGGGTGGGAGAAGACAACAGTAGGGATAGTTGTGTAGTCCATCTTAGCACTTGTTTTCCCATTAAAGAGACGTTCAGATAGGGTACGTCCAGCCTTGATGGCTACTGGAGTTAGTTCCTTCTCACCAGTAACGTCTCCAAGGGCATAGATACCATCTACAACAGTATTTTGATACTCATCCACTTGGATAAACCCACGTTCATTGAGTGTAACTCCAGCCTTTTCTAACTCAAGACCGTCTACATTTGGACGGCGACCGGTAGCCCAGATAACTTGGCTGGCAGTGTGACTAGAACCATCTTCGAAATGAATGGTAATACCTTGCTCGGTTTCTTCGAGTTTGACAGGTACCTTATGTGTGTGTAAAGGTAGACCTGTTTTTTCCATTTCATTGACAAGTCCTTCAACGATGTAGCTGTCAAAAGTGCGCAAGGGACGATCGCGACGGACAAACAAATCGGTTTTTACTCCTAGTGCGTGGAGAACACCTGCTAATTCAACGGCGATATAACCAGCTCCAAGAATCGCAACGGATTCAGGAAGTTGCTCCCAAGCAAAGACATCGTCTGAGCTGCCACCGAGTTCAGCTCCAGGGATAGTTGGGATGCTTGGACGAGCCCCAGTTGCAATCACGATATGCTTAGCACGAATCAATTCACCATTAACGCTGACGGTGTGGGAATCAACAAAATGAGCACGACCTTCAATCAAATCAACACCGTTGCGCTTGAAACTTCCATCATAAGATGAGCGAGCACGATCGATGTAGGCTTCACGATTTTGACGAAGTTTTGCGAAATCAAATTGAACATCTGAGCTCGTAAACCCATAGTCAGGGCCGTAGTGGTGGAAGCTTTCAGCGATTTGCGCTCCATACCACATGATTTTCTTAGGAACACAGCCAACGTTGACACAAGTTCCACCTAATTTTTTCTCCTCGATAACAGCTGCTTTAGCACCGTGTTCGCCAGCTCGGTTCATAGTGGCAATGCCGCCACTCCCTCCTCCGATGGCGATGATATCATATTCTCTCATAGAAAACTCCTTATAGCTTTGATAGTCATATTCTATCGTTTTTACTTTTTGAATGCAAAAATCTGCTACGATAAAAAATTTATAAAAACGCTTGCCAAATTTCAAAAGATGGTGTACTATATAACTAGTACAATAACCCAAAAAACAAATACCGAACGAAATATTTCTCCTGAACTGTTATTGTTTCTCTCTGAACGATCATTGTTTGGGTCTAGTATTTCTGATATAATGGTTTTTGTAAGCTTAAAGTGAAAAGGAGATTAACTATGAAAAGAAATAAAAAGGCAAAAAAATGGCAATTATACACAGCGATTGCTGTTGCCAGTGCTATTGTTATCAGTGCTGCGGCGATTATGACTTTTAGACAACCTTCCCAGTCAGCAGTCAAGGATGAAACCTCTCATATCGTTACTGCTAAGGAAGGTTCCGTTGCTTCATCGGTTCTCTTGTCAGGTACGGTTACAGCAAAAAATGAACAATACGTTTATTTCGATGCTAGTAAGGGTGATTTAGATGAAATCCTCGTTTCAGTTGGGGACAAGGTCGAAGAAGGGCAAGCTTTAGTGAAATACAGTAGTTCAGATGCTCAAGCTGCCTATGATGCGGCCAATCGTGCAGTTGCAAAGGCAGACCGTCATATCGAGGAGTTAAACAAAGCTCGTGAAAATGCATCAGCTGCACCAGCTTCCCCACAGGTTCCAACAGAAGCTGGACTCCCAGAACAAGCACAAGCAACGACTTCTTCAGTATCTTCTATTGATTCTCAAATCAGTGATGCCAAGGATAACCGTGCAGATGCTGTGGCTCAGCTCAACAAGGCTCAGGCTCAGCTAGATGCTGCAACTGTCCTCAGTACACTAGAAGGGACTGTAGTTGAAGTTAATCGTAATGTTTCCAAATCGCCAACAGGCAATAGCCAAGTGGTAGTACATGTTGTAAGTAATGAAAACTTGCAGGTCAAAGGGGAGTTGTCTGAATACAACCTTGCTAATCTTTCTGTTGGGCAAGAAGTTACCTTTACTTCGAAGGTTTATCAAGATAAGAGCTGGACTGGTAAGATTAGCTATATCTCTGATTATCCTAAAAACAATGGAGAAGCAGCAAATGCAGCCCTTGGAGGAAATACTGGATCTAAGTACCCTTATACTGTTGATGTGACTAGCGATATCGGTGAGTTGAAACAAGGTTTCTCAGTCAGTGTTGAAGTCAAAAACAAAAGTAAAGCCATCCTTGTTCCTTTGACAAGTGTTGTTACCGAAAATGACAAAAACTATGTCTGGCTCGTTGACGACCAGAAAAAAGCGAAGAAGGTAGAAGTTACTTTGGGGAATGCGGATGCAGACAACCAAGAAATTACTTCAGGTTTGACAGACGGTGCCAAGGTCATCAGTAATCCAACATCTTCCTTGGAAGAAGGAAAAGAGGTGAAGGCTGATGAAGAAACTAATTAGTCTCAAAAATATTTGCAGGAGTTACCGAAATGGTGACCAAGAACTGCAGGTCCTTAAAAATATCAATCTAGAAGTTCAAGAAGGTGAGTTTGTCGCCATTATGGGACCGTCCGGTTCTGGTAAGTCCACTTTGATGAATACCATCGGAATGTTGGATACACCAACCAGTGGAGAGTACTACCTTGAAGGGCAAGAAGTTGCAGGCCTTGGAGAGAAACAACTGGCCAAGGTCCGCAATCAGCAAATCGGCTTTGTCTTTCAGCAGTTCTTTCTCTTGTCTAAGCTCAATGCACTTCAAAACGTCGAATTGCCCTTGATTTACGCTGGAGTTTCAGCTTCAAAACGTCGAAAATTGGCTGAGGAATTTCTGGAAAAGGTTGAGCTAACGGAGCGCAGTCAGCATTTGCCTTCCGAGTTATCAGGTGGTCAAAAGCAACGTGTAGCGATTGCCCGTGCCTTGGTAAATAATCCCTCTATCATCCTAGCAGACGAACCCACAGGAGCCTTGGATACCAAGACAGGAAATCAAATCATGCAACTGTTGGTGGAGTTAAACAAGGAAGGGAAGACCATTATCATGGTCACGCATGAGCCTGAAATTGCTGCCTATGCCAAACGTCAGATTGTCATTCGTGATGGGGTCATCTCATCAGACAGTGCCCCAGTAGAAAAGGAGGAAAACTAGATGCAGAATCTGAAATTTGCCTTTTCATCCATCATGGCCCACAAGATGCGTTCCTTCCTCACCATGATTGGGATTATCATCGGAGTTTCGTCTGTCGTTGTCATCATGGCTCTGGGAGACTCCATGTCTCGTCAGGTCAATAAAAACATGACCAAATCACAGAAGGATATCCATGTCTTTTTCTCTCCTATCAAAAGCAAGGACGGCTCCTTTACGCAGAAACAATCCGCTTTGACAGTCAGCGGGAAAGAAGAGGATGTTCATGTTGAACCACCAAAACCACTGGAGTCTTGGGTCAAGGAGGCTGCTAAACTCAAAGGAGTAGACAGTTACTATGTCACTAACTCGGCCAACGTTACCCTATCTTATAAGGATAAGAAGGTTGAACGAGCGACTCTGACAGGCGGAAATAGCACCTACATGAACGCAGTTGAAAATGAAATCGTTGCGGGTAGAAGTCTAAGACCGCAAGACTACAAGGAATTTGCCAGTGTGATTTTGTTGGATGAAGAACTAGCCAAGAGTTTGTTTGATAGTCCAGAAGCTGCGATTAATCAAATCATCTCTGTCAATGAATTTAGTTACCGTGTGATCGGCGTTTATACTAGCAATGAAGCTAAAACTGCTAAAGCCTTTGGGATTGGAGGTCTTCCAATTACGACCAATATCTCTCTCGCAGCTAATTTTAATACTGATGAAATCTCGAACATCGTCTTTCGTGTCAATGATACTAGTCTAACGCAGACCTTGGGTCCAGAGTTGGCTCGAAAACTGACTGAGATTGCAGGTCTTCAGCAAGGGGAGTACCAAGTTGCGGACGCAACTGCTGCCTTCCAAGAGGTACAACAACTATTTGGTTTTATGACAACCATTATCAGTGCCATCGCAGGAATCTCTCTCTTTGTTGGAGGAACTGGTGTCATGAATATCATGCTGGTTTCGGTGACAGAACGTACGCGTGAGATTGGTCTGCGGAAAGCTCTCGGCGCTACACGGGCTAATATCCTAGTTCAGTTTTTGATTGAATCCATGATCTTGACCTTGCTAGGTGGTGTCATCGGTCTTGGGATTGCTGCTGGAATGACCATGTTAGCGGGTATCTTGTTGCAAAATATGATTGCAGGTATCGAAGTTGGGGTTTCCTTCCCAATTGCTCTCTTTAGTTTGGCTGTGTCAGCCAGCGTTGGTATGATCTTCGGAGTCTTGCCGGCCAATAAAGCCTCTAAGCTTGATCCGATTGAAGCCCTTCGTTATGAATAAGATATAGAGCAGAAAAAACAAGATGGACATTTGTCTGTCTTGTTTTTGTATGGATTTTCCTATCGAAAATCACTAAAAATATGATATAATGAAGTGTTAGAAAAACAGGTTTCATTTGCCTGGAAAGGAAATATTATGTCTGAAAAGAATTTTTATATTACAACACCGATTTACTATCCATCTGGTAAACTTCATATCGGTTCTGCTTACACAACCATCGCTTGTGATGTCCTAGCTCGTTACAAACGCCTTATGGGCTACGATGTCTTTTATCTGACAGGTTTAGATGAGCATGGTCAAAAGATTCAACAAAAAGCGGAAGAAGCTGGTATCACACCTCAAGCTTATGTTGATGGGATGGCAGTTGGAGTCAAAGAACTCTGGCAATTACTAGATATCTCATACGATAAATTCATCCGTACGACGGATGACTACCATGAAAAAGTAGTGGCGCAAGTCTTTGAACGCTTACTTGCTCAAGATGACATCTACCTAGGTGAATATTCTGGTTGGTATTCAGTATCAGATGAAGAATTCTTTACAGAAAGCCAGCTTGCAGAAGTTTTCCGTGATGAAGCTGGAAATGTGACGGGCGGTATCGCTCCATCAGGACATGAAGTGGAATGGGTTTCAGAAGAGTCTTATTTCCTTCGCCTCAGCAAATACCAAGACCGTTTGGTTGAATTTTTCAAATCGCACCCTGATTTCATCACTCCAGATGGTCGTCTTAATGAAATGTTGCGTAACTTTATTGAGCCAGGTTTGGAAGACTTAGCGGTTTCTCGTACAACCTTTACCTGGGGAGTGCCAGTACCATCTAATCCAAAACACGTTGTCTATGTTTGGATCGATGCCCTCCTTAACTATGCGACTGCTCTTGGTTATGGTCAAGACGATCATACTAACTACGACAAGTTCTGGAACGGAACAGTCTTCCACATGGTCGGAAAAGATATTCTCCGTTTCCACTCCATCTACTGGCCAATCTTGCTCATGATGCTCGATATCAAGTTGCCAGAACGTTTGATTGCCCACGGTTGGTTTGTCATGAAAGACGGCAAGATGTCTAAGTCTAAAGGGAATGTCGTTTACCCTGAAATGCTAGTAGAACGTTATGGACTGGATCCACTTCGTTACTACCTTATGCGTAGCCTCCCAGTCGGTTCAGACGGAACCTTTACTCCTGAGGACTACGTCGGCCGTATCAACTATGAATTGGCCAATGACCTTGGAAATCTCCTCAACCGAACAGTTTCCATGATTAATAAGTATTTTGATGGAAAAGTTCCAGCCTATGTAGAGGGTGTAACAGAGTTTGATAATGCTCTTGCTGAGGTTGCAGAACAATCAATCGCAGACTACCATACACACATGGAAGCAGTTGACTATCCACGTGCTTTAGAAGCAGTCTGGACTCTTATCTCTCGTACCAACAAATACATCGATGAGACAGCCCCATGGGTCTTGGCTAAGGATGAAGCTCTTCGTGACCAATTGGCAAGTGTCATAAGCCACTTGGCAGCCAGCCTTCGTGTCGTAGCTCACTTGATTGAACCATTTATGATGGAAACTAGTCGTGCAGTCTTGACTCAACTTGGTCTAGCAGAAGTTTCTAGCCTTGAGAACTTGAGCTTGGCTGATTTCCCTGCAGGTGTGACTGTAGTTGCCAAAGGAACTCCAATCTTCCCACGTCTCGATATGGAAGAAGAAATCGCCTATATCAAGGAACAAATGGAAGGCAACAAACCTGTGGTTGAAAAAGAATGGAATCCAGATGAAGTCGAACTCAAACTAAACAGGGAAGAAATCAAGTTTGAAGACTTCGATAAGGTCGAAATCCGTGTCGCAGAAGTCAAAGAAGTTTCTAAAGTGGAAGGTTCTGATAAGTTGCTCCAATTCCGCCTAGATGCTGGTGATGGCGAAGACCGTCAAATCCTCTCAGGAATAGCTAAATACTATCCAAACGAACAAGAATTGGTCGGCAAGAAAGTCCAAATCGTTGCCAACCTCAAACCTCGTAAGATGATGAAAAAATATGTCAGCCAAGGGATGATTCTCTCAGCTGAATATGATGGCAAACTAACCCTTCTCACAGTTGATCCAGCTGTACCAAACGGAAGTATGATTGGGTAATAGCAAAAAACCAACGTTATACACGTTGGTTTTTCTTGTTATATGCGAGATTATCTAAGAAGTGGTCCATCTCCTTTTGAGACCTGAGGAGAATTACTTTCTCTGGATAGGTTTCTTGAATCCCCTTGTAGCGTTCCTTAGCGGATTTGCTCCGCCCATCCCAGAGAATCCATCGGATAAAGTCCCAGTCAAAGCGTTCGGGGCAACCTGCAGCCATGCTTTCTCGGACCTTGCCTCGGTATGTGAGATACCGTTTAAGGGCTCGAAAGAGACAAGTCCATGGTGAAAAATTGAGAAAGATGATTTGGTCAGCTTGCTCCATCCTTTCCTCATAGCAGCACCAAGAGTAGTTTCCATCGATGACCCAGTCTGAGTGAGTGGTTAGGAATTTTTTCATCTCAGATTTCATCCAATCACGATCACTGTCTTGCCAATTTGGTTGAAATTGGAGGGTGTCCATATGCAGTTTGGGAATTGAGTAGAACTGGGATAACTTTTGTGCCAGGGTTGATTTCCCAGCACCAGAATAGCCGATAATTGAGATTTTCATTTTCTACCTTTTCGTAATGGAGGACAAAAAAACAGCCTCGGTGGACTGTTTCTTATTTAGCAAGTTTAGCTGAAAGACGAGCTTTATCGCGGCTTGCTTTGTTTTTATGAATCAAACCTTTAGTTTCTGCTTTGTCGATAGCTGAGCTAGCAGCACGGAAAAGTTCTTCAGAAGGGTCTGCTTCGAAAGCTTTGATAGCAGTACGCATAGCTGATTTTTGAGCTGAGTTTTTTTCGTTTTGTTTAACGTTCAATTCAGCGCGTTTGATAGCTGATTTAATGTTTGCCAATGTTCTTACCTCCATATTTACTAACTATACCATTATATATGAAAACTTAGGTTTTGACAAGGGGAAATTATTTTTTTAGATAAATTTCATCGATTTCATGGTTTTTAGTCTTGTGGAGAATGACCTCAGCGCGATTCCTTGTTGGTTCGATATAGTTTTGTAGATTTGTGAGATTAATACTGGTCCAAACCTGATGTGCAAAGGTTTCAACTTCTCCAATCGGCATTTGCGTAAAGCGGTGGTAGTAGCTGTTGGGATCATTTTGGGCAAAGCTGAGTAGTTTTAAGAAACGATCCAGATACCAGCTTTCAATATCCTCGACAGCAGCATCCACATAGATGGAGAAATCAAAGAAATCAGTGATGTAAAGACGCTCATTTTGAGGGTTTTGAAAGACATTGATGCCTTCAACAATAACAAAATCCGCAGCTTTGACACGTTGTTTCTCTCCAGGAACGATGTCATACACTTCATGAGAATAGACGGGGATATCGACATCTTGCCCATTCTTTAGGCGATCAAGAAAATTCAGCAAGGTTTCCATATCATAACTTTCAGGAAAACCTTTGCGATTTAATATATCTTGATCCATCAAGGTTTGATTGGGATAGAGAAAACCGTCAGTTGTCACCAATTCTACAGTAGCATCCGTTACAGTACGTGATAGAAGAATCTGAAGTAAGCGACTAGTGGTTGATTTCCCCACAGCAACACTACCAGAAACCCCAATGATAAAAGGCTGTGATTTGCTTTCACGTTGGAGGAAAATTCCTTTTGAAAATGCCAAATCATCCTTGGTGCGCTTGTAAATATGGATAAGATGGACAAGGGGAAGATAGACATCCGTTACGTCCTGCAGACTAATCTGGTCATTGAAACTCTTGATGGATTCTAACTCTTCCTCTGTCAAGGGAGGGGTTGTTTTGCGATGCAATGATTGCCAAGTATGGCGGCTGATTTTCTCAAAATGTAAAAATTCGTTGGTCATTTGTTTTCCCCTAGATATTTTGTTTATCATACCATAAAAAGCTAAAAAAATAAAGCGGTTTCTTGATGGTAGTAAGTCAATATCGTATAATAGAGATGGAGGTTGAATAGTTTGATGATGAGATAGGGAATGGTTTCTGAAGACTTATCAGTTATTGAAAGTGGGCTTTTTGGTTCACAACTTATAGGAGGTATACAATGAAAATCTTGAGATGTTACATATTGGAACTCTGTTTTATTTTAAGTTTTACACTACCTTTTATAAGGGGAGCGAATGCGGATAATGGTAGACGCTTTGTAGAAACCTATCACGGTTTTACCTTCTTAATGGACCATCTCCTTGTAACAGTTATCTTTATCTGTTCACTGTTGATTGCTTGGTTAGTAAAAAAGCAGTGGACAAAATGGCTTGCTGCTGGTAGTTATCTATTTTTGATTTTGTGGATTGCTACAGAAGGATATCTATTCCGTGTGTCACTAGAAGATTTGATACGACTTTGGACAAGTTTGGAAATTCTGACACAAACTTATCAGTTGGGCTTTTATCTAAACATCTTATTGGGAATCCTGTTGATAATAAAGCATTTTAAGGTTAAGAAATAGCAATAAAAATGCGCCTGATTGCAGACGATCTGTTTTTTCCTGACTATGATAATTTGTAGTTCCCGATCGATTGTAATGTATTTCTAATAATTGAAAGAGATTGAAGAAAAGGTCTTCTTGACTAGTTTTTTCAGTCTTTTTCATTTTATCATCACTTTGTAAACGATTTACAATTCAAGCCAAATTATGGTAAAATAGTTTTATGAGTAAAATGTATTATGCAGAAAATCCTGATGCTGCTCACGACATTCATGAGTTGAGAGTGGAGTTGTTGGGAGAAAACATGACCTTTTTGACGGATGCGGGTGTTTTTAGCAAGAAAATGGTTGACTTTGGGAGTCAGCTTTTATTGAAGTGTCTAGAGGTTAACAAAGGAGAAACGGTCCTTGATGTGGGTTGTGGATATGGGCCTTTGGGCTTGTCCTTGGTCAAGGCTTATGGAGCTCAGGCGACCATGGTTGATATCAATAATCGTGCACTGGACTTAGCACGACAAAATGCTGAACGAAATAAAGTAGAAGCAACGATTTTCCAATCCAATATCTATGAACAAGTTGAAGGGAAATTTGACCATGTTATTTCTAATCCGCCTATTCGAGCGGGTAAACAAGTTGTTCATGAGATTATCAAAAAGAGCAGAGATTTCTTGAAAGATGGAGGTGATTTAACCATTGTCATTCAGAAAAAGCAAGGAGCTCCAAGTGCAAAAAATAAGATGGAAGATGTTTTTGGAAATTGTGAAATAGTAAAGAAAGACAAGGGATATTATATCCTTAGAAGTGTGAAATCATGAGAGCAGTTGATTTAATCCAAAAAAAACGAGACGGCAAAGAATTGACTTCAAGTGAAATTGAATGGTTAGTAGAAGGCTATGTGGATGGAACAGTTCCAGACTATCAAATGTCTGCCTTTGCTATGGCGGTTTATTTTAAAGGAATGACGACACGTGAGATTTCTGATTTGACGATGAAGATGGTCAAGACAGGCCAAGAGTTTGATTTATCAGCAATTAATGGGATTAAGGTTGACAAGCATTCTACGGGTGGTGTTGGTGATAAGGTAACCTTGATTTTAGCTCCCCTTGTTGCTAGCTTTGGTGTGCCTGTAGCAAAAATGAGTGGTCGTGGACTAGGCCATACTGGCGGAACCCTAGATAAGTTAGAAGCGATCAAGGGCTTTCAAGTGGAACGTAGTCAAGAAGATTTCATCAAACAGGTGCAGGAAATAGGTGTATCTGTCATTGGGCAGTCAGATCAGCTGGTTAAAGCAGATAAACTTCTCTATGCCCTCCGTGATGTGACGGCGACTGTCGACACTATTCCTTTGATTGCTAGTTCTGTCATGAGCAAGAAAATTGCTGCTGGGGCGGATGCCATTTTGCTAGACGTGACTGTTGGTGAGGGTGCCTTCATGAAGACGGTTGATGAGGCGCGGGAATTGGCTCAAACCATGGTGGATCTTGGTAAGGCCGTTGGTCGAAAGACAGTAGCAGTCATTACCGATATGAGTCAACCCTTGGGACGAGCCATTGGCAATCGTCTCGAAATCCTTGAGGCAATCGAGATTCTCCAAGGAAAAGGCCGAGAAGATATTAGTCACTTTATCTGCGAGCTAGCTCAGATTATGCTTGGCTTAGCTGATGTTAAAAAAACGATCAAGGAAATTCGTCAACACCTGGAAAATGGCCAAGCACTGGCTAAGTTTGAAGAAATGGTAGCAGCACAAGGCGGTGATTTAGAAGATCTTTATCGCCCAGTCAAGGTTGCTCATGTGGTGGAAATTCCAGCTCAAGATACAGGTGTTATTTCAGCCCTTCCAGCGATGGAATTTGGGCTATATGCCATGAGACTAGGAGCTGGTCGTGCAGTCAAGTCTGATGACTTGGACTATGAAACAGGGATTGTTTTTGAAAAGAAAGTTGGAGACTCCGTTCAAAAGGGAGAAATTGTCGCAAAAGTTTATACAAATGGAAAAATTTTCCCTCAACTAGTTACAGAATTCCAAAAATATGTTAAAATAAATGATAGTGTGAAACGTTTGCAGGAAATAATTGAAATCATCTCATGAAAAAGAGAGGAATCCGAATATGAAATTAAACAAATACATTGATCATACGCTTTTAAAACAAGATGCAAGTCAAGAACAAATTGATCGTTTGCTATCTGAAGCGCGTGAGTATGACTTTGCCAGCGTTTGTGTTAATCCCACATGGGTTAAACATGCGAAAACAGGACTTGAAGGCTCAGATGTAAAGGTTTGTACAGTAGTTGGTTTCCCCTTGGGAGCGACAACTTCAGCTGTAAAAGCTTTTGAAACCAAGGAAGCCATCCAAAATGGTGCAGATGAGATTGATATGGTTATCAATGTCGGTGCTCTCAAATCAGGTAATCTTGATTTGGTTGAATCGGACATCAGTGCTGTCGTAGAAGCAAGTGGTGACAAGTTGGTTAAGGTCATTATTGAAGCTTGCTTGTTGACAGACGATGAAAAGGTTGTGGCTTGCCAATTATCCCAGAAAGCAGGTGCTGACTTTGTCAAAACATCAACTGGATTTTCAACTGGTGGTGCCACTATAGAGGATGTTAAGTTGATGCGTAAAACAGTCGGACCAGATATGGGAGTTAAGGCTGCTGGTGGCGCTCGCTCATATGCAGATGCTCTTGCCTTTGTGGAAGCAGGCGCTACTCGTATTGGAACATCAGCTGGTGTGGCAATTTTAAAAGGAGAATTAGCAGATGGCGACTACTGAGTTGATTGATTTAGCAATTGAAACCAGCAAGCAAGCCTATGTACCCTATTCTCACTTTCCTGTTGGCGCTGTTCTAGTGGCGAAAGATGGTAACGTTTATACAGGTGTTAATATTGAGAATGCTAGCTATTCTTTGACGAACTGTGGAGAGCGTACAGCGATTTTCAAAGCAGTTTCCGAAGGCCAAAGAGAGTTTTCAGAGTTGATTGTCTATGGACAGACTGAAAAACCCATCTCGCCATGTGGTGCTTGTCGCCAAGTGATGGCTGAATTTTTTGAAAAAGATCTAAAAGTGACACTTGTCGCAAAAGATAAATCGACGGTCGAGATGACGGTCGGGGAGTTACTTCCATACTCTTTTACAGACTTAAACTAGTCTGAGTCACTCTTTGAGTGACGCGGTCCTTGTGGCCAACCAATCCATACTTGCAACATCGTTGCACATCTTATTTAGGAGGTTCAGTAATGAACAAGAAACAATGGCTAGGCCTTGGTCTAGTTGCAGTGGCAGCAGTTGGACTTGCTGCATGTGGTAACCGCTCTTCTCGTAACGCAGCTTCATCTTCATCTGAAATGAAGACGAAAGCAGCGATTGTAACAGATACTGGTGGTGTTGATGATAAATCATTTAACCAATCAGCTTGGGAAGGTTTGCAAGACTGGGGTAAAGAACACAATCTTTCTAAAGATAAAGGCTTCACTTATTTCCAATCAACAAGTGAAGCAGACTATGCTAACAACTTGCAACAAGCGGCTGGAAGTTACAACCTGATCTTCGGTGTTGGTTTTGCACTTCACAATGCAGTTGAAGAGGCAGCAAAAGACCACTCTGACTTAAACTATGTCTTGATTGATGATGTGATCAAAGATCAAAAGAATGTTGCGAGCGTAACATTTGCTGATAACGAAGCAGCTTACCTTGCAGGTGTTGCAGCAGCTAAAACAACTAAAACAAAACAAGTTGGTTTTGTAGGTGGTATCGAATCTGAAGTTATTTCACGTTTCGCTGCTGGATTTAAGGCTGGTGTTGCCTCAGTAGACCCATCTATCAAAGTACAAGTTGACTATGCTGGTTCATTTGGTGATGCTGCCAAAGGTAAAACAATTGCAGCTGCTCAATACGCTGCAGGTGCAGACGTTGTCTACCAAGCAGCTGGTGGTACAGGTGCTGGTGTCTTTGCTGAAGCAAAATCTTTGAACGAAAGTAAAAATGAAGACGAAAAAGTTTGGGTTATTGGTGTAGACCGTGACCAAGCAGCGGAAGGTAAATACACTTCTAAAGATGGTAAAGAATCAAACTTTGTTCTTGTATCTACATTGAAACAAGTTGGTACAACTGTAAAAGATATTGCCAACAAAACAGAAAAAGGTGAATTCCCTGGCGGACAAGTTATTGTCTACTCATTGAAGGATAAAGGGGTTGACTTGGCAGTAACAAACCTTTCAGAAGAAGGTAAAAAAGCTGTTGAAGACGCAAAAGCTAAAATCCTTGACGGAAGCGTAAAAGTTCCTGAAAAATAATGGATAAAAGTCATTTCTTAGGAAGCGACCATCGGTCGCTTCTTTAAGAATTGAGGCAATTTTTTGTCTCAATAGAACTTGTTAACACGATTAGCAGGTTTTATTGAAACAAAATAAACCTCGGAAAGGAAAAGCATATGGCACACGAAAATGTCATTGAGATGCGGGATATTACCAAGGTGTTTGGTGAATTTGTAGCGAACGACAAGATCAACTTGCAACTGCGAAAAGGTGAAATCCATGCACTTTTAGGAGAAAATGGAGCGGGTAAATCCACTCTGATGAATATGCTGGCAGGACTTCTCGAGCCAACTAGTGGTGAAATTGCCGTGAATGGTCAAGTTGTCAAACTAGATTCACCTTCTAAAGCCGCTAGTCTTGGAATTGGGATGGTTCACCAACATTTTATGTTGGTTGAGGCTTTTACAGTAGCTGAAAATATCATTTTGGGGAGTGAAATCACTAAAAATGGTGTGCTAGATATAGCTGAAGCTACTAAAGAAATCAAGGCTCTTTCTGAACGTTATGGTTTGGCAGTGGATCCTGCTGCCAAGGTGGCAGATATTTCCGTTGGTGCTCAACAACGTGTAGAAATCTTGAAGACACTTTACCGTGGTGCTGATATCCTCATCTTTGACGAACCTACGGCAGTATTGACTCCTTCAGAGATTGATGAGTTGATGGCTATCATGAAAAACCTTGTTAAAGAAGGAAAATCCATTATTTTGATTACCCATAAACTGGATGAAATTCGTGCGGTATCCAATCGAGTGACGGTTATCCGTCGTGGGAAATCAATCCAGACGGTTGAGATTGAAGGGGCAACCAATGCAGACTTGGCAGAGATGATGGTAGGACGTTCTGTCTCCTTCAAAACGGAGAAACAGGCACCACAACCAAAAGAAGTAGTCTTGTCTATCAAAGACTTGGTTGTTAATGAAAACCGCGGTGTACCAGCTGTGAAGAATCTTTCTTTGGATGTTCGTGCTGGTGAAATTGTCGGTATTGCAGGTATTGATGGCAATGGCCAATCTGAACTCATTCAAGCCATCACGGGTCTTCGTAAGGTTGAGTCTGGTAGTATTGAATTAAAAGGCAAATCAATCGTAGGGATGCACCCTCGACAAATTACGGAACTCAGTGTGGGGCATGTTCCTGAAGACCGCCACCGTGATGGTTTGATTTTGGATATGATGATTTCAGAAAATATCGCTCTCCAAACCTACTACAAAGAACCACTCAGCAAGAATGGTATCTTAAACTATGCGAATATCACTTCACATGCCAAAAAATTAATGGAAGAATTTGACGTCCGTGCGGCGAGCGAATTTGTCCCAGCAGCAGCTCTTTCAGGGGGAAATCAACAAAAAGCGATTATCGCTCGTGAGATTGATCGTGATCCTGATCTCCTTATCGTCAGCCAACCAACTCGTGGTTTGGATGTCGGTGCCATTGAATATATCCACAAACGCTTGATTGAAGAACGTGATAACGGAAAAGCTGTGCTTGTTGTCAGCTTTGAATTGGATGAGATTTTAAATGTTTCAGACCGAATTGCTGTTATTCATGATGGGAAGATTCAAGGTATTGTGTCGCCAGAAACGACTAACAAACAAGAACTTGGTATCTTGATGGCAGGTGGAAACTTGGGAAAGGAGAAGGATGATGTCTAAAAAGTTACAACAAATTTCGGTTCCCTTGATTTCCGTATTCTTAGGAATCTTGCTCGGAGCCATTGTCATGTGGATTTTCGGCTACGATGCTATCTGGGGTTATGAGGAGTTGTTCTATACAGCTTTTGGTAGTCTCCGTGGGATTGGTGAAATTTTCCGTGCCATGGGTCCTCTTATCTTGATTGGTCTGGGGTTTGCAGTTGCCAGCCGTGCAGGTTTCTTTAACGTTGGACTTCCTGGTCAGGCACTAGCGGGTTGGATTCTTAGTGGTTGGTTTGCTTTGTCGCATCCGGACATGCCACGCCCAATGTTGATTTTAGCGACCGTAGTAATTGCTTTGATTGCAGGTGGGATTGTAGGTGCTATTCCAGGTATTCTCAGAGCTTATTTAGGTACATCAGAGGTTATCGTAACCATTATGATGAACTATATTGTTTTGTACGTAGGGAATGCCTTTATTCATTCTTTCCCGAAAGACTTTATGCAAAGTACAGACTCAACGATT
Source organism: Streptococcus sp. ST16 (assembly GCF_046098135.1). Lineage (NCBI taxonomy): Bacteria > Bacillati > Bacillota > Bacilli > Lactobacillales > Streptococcaceae > Streptococcus > Streptococcus sp. ST16. The sequence continues at coordinate 110,375 of NZ_JBJUSE010000001.1, forward strand.
CGTGTGAGTGCCAATGCCACTTATCAAACACCATGGTTATCTGAGTTAACTGGCAATTCTCGTATGAATATCGGAATCTTCTTTGCCATCATTGCTGTTGGTGTGATTTGGTTCTTGCTCAAGAAAACGACTCTCGGTTTTGAAATTCGTGCAGTTGGTCTTAATCCCCATGCCTCAGAGTACGCTGGTATTTCAGCAAAACGTACAATCATCCTATCGATGATTATCTCTGGTGCTTTGGCTGGTCTTGGTGGAGCGGTCGAAGGTCTTGGAACCTTCCAAAACGTTTACGTTCAGGGCTCGTCATTAGCTATCGGATTTAACGGGATGGCAGTTAGTTTGCTTGCTGGGAATTCACCAATTGGAATTCTCTTTGCGGCCTTCTTATTTGGTGTTCTGCAGGTAGGTGCGCCGGGTATGAACGCTGCGCAAGTTCCGTCTGAACTTGTCAGCATTGTAACAGCGTCCATTATCTTCTTTGTCAGTGTTCACTATATTATCGAACATTTTGTCAAACCAAAAAAACAAGTTAAAGGAGGTAAGTAAGGATGTCTATTACAACATTACTCACCCTCTTGGTCTCTTCTATGCTGATTTACTCAGCACCACTTATTTTTACGAGTATCGGAGGAGTTTTTTCTGAACGTGGTGGTGTAGTTAACGTCGGTCTTGAAGGAATTATGGTTATGGGGGCCTTTTCTGGAGTTGTCTTTAACCTTGAGTTTGCAGAACAACTTGGAGCAGCGACTCCTTGGATTTCCTTATTAGTTGCTGGTATCGTGGGAGCTATTTTCTCCCTCATCCATGCAGTCGCTACAGTTCATTTCCGTGCAGACCATGTTGTCAGTGGTACAGTATTGAACTTGATGGCTCCTGCCCTAGCAGTTTTCTTGATTAAAGTTCTTTATAACAAAGGGCAAACGGATAACTTAAGCCAAACTTTTGGACGTTTTGATTTCCCAGTTTTGGCTGATATCCCTGTGATTGGAGATATCTTCTTCAAGTCTACCAGTCTACTAGGTTATATCGCGATTGCCTTCTCTTTCCTTGCTTGGTTTATTCTCTTTAAGACACGCTTTGGTCTTCGCCTTCGCTCTGTCGGTGAACACCCTCAAGCAGCGGATACCTTGGGGATCAATGTCTACAAGATGCGGTATCTTGGGGTTGTTATTTCAGGTTTCCTTGGGGGAATTGGGGGAGCGATTTATGCTCAATCAATTTCTGTAAACTTCTCAGTGACAACTATTGTCGGTCCTGGATTTATCGCTCTTGCTGCGATGATCTTTGGTAAATGGAACCCAATCGGTGCTATGCTTTCTAGTCTTTTCTTTGGACTTTCACAAAGTTTGGCAGTTATCGGTTCTCAGTTGCCTTTCCTACAAGGAGTGCCAGCGGTTTACCTTCAAATCGCCCCTTATGTCTTGACCATCCTTGTCTTAGCAGCCTTCTTTGGAAAAGCAGTTGCACCAAAGGCAGACGGTATCAACTACATCAAGTCAAAATAAGCATACAAAAAAACGTCAGTTTAAACTGGCGTTTTATTTTTTAGGATTTTGATGTGTCAAGTTTAGTCCCCAAGGAACAAGATTTTCAGTTTTGTTTTTGATGCGTGTGATATTATCCTTGTGACGAATGATAATCAAGCTAGCAAGTGCTAGGATAATCAGAATGAAGAGAGGGTCATAGTTGTCTAGGATAAATCCAAATAGTGGAAATAGTAGAACTCCGATAACAGCTGCGATAGAAGCGGCAACGCTAGACAAGGAAATCATACTGCCTAGATAGAGGGTTCCAAAAAATACAATCGCTAGATAGAGACAGAAAACAGGGGCAAATCCGAAAACAACTCCAGCGCTAGTTGCGACAGCCTTGCCCCCTTTAAATCCTGCAAAGATAGGAAAGGTATGTCCAATTACAGCTAAAAGTCCAAAGACAAGAGGCGATACACCTTGTAGGTGGAAAAGGATTGGAAGGAGAGTGGCCAAGGTTCCTTTGAAAAAGTCAATCACAAAGGTTGCCATACCTGCTTTTTTACCTAAAATCCGGAAAGTGTTTGTCGTTCCTGTATTACCAGAGCCATGCTCACGTAAGTTTGTTTGAAAGAAAACTTGTCCAATCCAGAGACCAGACGGAATCGAACCTAGCAGATAAGCTAGTATTAATAATACAAATGTCATCATAGACCTATTATACCATGAAATGCTGTAGAAAGGCTGAGAATATCTTGTGAAATTGTGACAGCTGAATGGGAAAAACTTTGCAAAATACCTAGAAAACCTGTAAAATAGTAAAGATGAATGAATAGGAGGTTCCTTGTGTCAAAAAAGGAAATCAATATTAATAACTACAATGATGACGCCATTCAGGTGCTAGAAGGGTTGGATGCGGTTCGTAAACGTCCGGGTATGTACATCGGATCAACTGACGGAGCAGGGCTTCATCATCTAGTCTGGGAAATTGTGGACAATGCAGTCGATGAAGCCTTGTCAGGATTTGGTGATCGAATCGATGTGACCATCAATAAAGACGGAAGTCTAACAGTAGAGGACCATGGTCGTGGGATGCCGACTGGTATGCATGCCATGGGTATCCCAACTGTCGAGGTTATTTTTACCATTCTCCACGCCGGAGGGAAATTCGGTCAAGGAGGTTATAAGACATCTGGAGGTCTCCACGGGGTGGGGTCTTCTGTTGTTAATGCCCTTTCTAGTTGGCTAGAAGTAGAAATTACTCGTGATGGTGCTGTTTATAAGCAACGCTTTGAAAATGGTGGAAAACCTGCCACGACTTTGAAGAAAATTGGTACAGCACCCAAGTCTAAGACAGGTACCAAAGTCACCTTCATGCCTGACGCGACGATCTTTTCTACGACTGACTTTAAGTACAATACCATTTCAGAACGACTCAATGAGTCAGCCTTTCTCTTAAAAAATGTGACCTTGTCTCTGACAGACAAACGAACAGATGAAGCGATTGAATACCATTATGAAAATGGAGTTCAGGACTTTGTTTCCTACCTCAACGAAGACAAGGAAACCTTGACGCCGGTTCTGTACTTTGAAGGGGAAGACAATGGTTTCCAAGTGGAAGTAGCCCTCCAGTACAATGATGGATTTTCAGATAACATTCTATCCTTTGTCAATAACGTTCGTACCAAGGACGGTGGGACGCATGAGACAGGACTCAAGTCCGCCATTACAAAGGTCATGAACGACTATGCGCGTAAGACGGGACTTCTCAAGGAAAAAGATAAAAACCTTGAAGGTTCAGACTATCGTGAGGGACTAGCGGCCGTTCTTTCTATCCTAGTTCCGGAAGAACACCTCCAATTTGAGGGGCAGACCAAGGACAAACTAGGAAGTCCTCTGGCTCGTCCTGTTGTGGATGGCATAGTATCTGATAAGTTGACCTTCTTCCTCATGGAAAATGGGGAATTAGCTTCGAATCTCATTCGCAAAGCTATCAAGGCTCGTGACGCTCGTGAAGCAGCTCGTAAGGCGCGTGATGAGAGCCGAAATGGCAAGAAAAACAAGAAAGACAAGGGCTTGCTTTCTGGGAAATTAACGCCAGCCCAGTCTAAAAACCCTGCCAAGAATGAACTCTATCTGGTCGAGGGAGACTCTGCCGGTGGTTCGGCTAAACAAGGTCGTGACCGCAAGTTCCAGGCTATCTTGCCCCTTCGTGGTAAGGTGATTAATACAGCCAAGGCCAAGATGGCAGATATCCTCAAAAATGAAGAAATCAATACCATGATTTATACCATCGGAGCGGGTGTCGGAGCAGACTTCTCTATTGAAGATGCCAACTATGACAAGATCATTATCATGACCGATGCGGATACAGATGGTGCCCATATTCAGACCTTGCTCTTAACCTTTTTCTACCGTTACATGCGTCCCCTAGTTGAGGCAGGACATGTCTATATCGCCCTTCCGCCTCTTTACAAGATGTCCAAAGGCAAAGGCAAAAAGGAAGAAGTAGCCTACGCTTGGACGGACGGAGAGCTAGAAGAACTTCGCAAGCAGTTTGGTAAAGGCGCAACACTCCAACGATATAAAGGTCTTGGTGAGATGAATGCGGACCAACTCTGGGAAACAACCATGAATCCAGAAACCCGCACTCTTATCCGTGTTACAATCGAAGATCTAGCACGCGCTGAACGCCGTGTCAATGTCCTAATGGGAGATAAGGTCGAACCACGTCGCAAGTGGATTGAAGACAATGTCAAGTTTACGCTGGAAGAAGCGACGGTGTTTTAATATAGTATAGGAAATATTATGGCGAGACAGAATTATTTTGATATTTTGAACCGGATGGAGTTTGATCCACAGAGAGAGTTAAAAAATTTGATGAATTTACTGGAAATGGAGAGAAATTTCGAGCGTAGTTATTATAAAACAAGTTTAAATAGTGCGATTTCTGATAATTTCTTAGATTATCCTAATCGTTCAACCTTTACCAGTTATTCACAAATGATAGAATTTGTTAGATCGAATATCTATAATACAACTGAACAACTATTTGTTTTCTCTGAGTTCTTAGTCGATATTTTTTGTAATCTTGCAGAAAAATTTACAAAGAAAGAGAATGAGTTTATTCAAATTATATTTGATAATATTAAAAGGTTTTTAGAATTATCAAATCATGAATTGATTACATTGGACAATGGTAACAAAATCATTGTTGAAAAGAATGTATATGCCTCAGAAGCTTCTCAGATTGTATCTGAAACTAGTATTGAAGAAGCGATAAAGGTCTTAGAATATAATCATTTTTCAAATAAGGGAAATATTCAGCGTAAGAAAGAAATACTTATTGCTTTAGCGAACTACCTTGAACCGTTTAGAAGAGAACTAAATTATTCTGAAGAATTAAAAGATATTATGAAAGTTAACAATCAAAAGGTTATCGCGTTTGAAAAACTTTTTGAAATGTATAATAATTTTGGTTTAAGGCACAATAATTCAAATCAATATCATCTTGATTTGGCTGATGATGAATTGGAACAATGGTACGATGACATCTATACTTCGACTTTATTTGTTATTTTAAGCATGGATGAATCTAGAATTTTGTCGAAATTAAAAACTTTGAGAGAAGGATAGCTAAATCTGTTATAATTGATTAACTAATTTAACTTGAGAAATAGCATGCTGATAGACAGTAATATCAAATAAAGAACAGGTGTTAATATGAGAACTGAACCCGAAATACTTGATTTAATTTTTCAAACCGCAAAAGTGCTCCAAGTCGAGGCTGTCGCCATGTCTGGTTCACGGACAAACCCAAAAGCACCAAAAGATGAGTTTCAGGATTACGACGTGATCTATGTCGTGGACGACTTAGATAATCTGACGAGTGACCTTTCTTGGTTAGACCAGTTTGGCACTCGTATCATTGAGCAGCATAATGTCCTAGGCAACCGTCGACTTTATCTGATGCTATTTGAAGATGGAAATCGGATTGATTTGACCCTCTGTCCTACGGAGTATATTCAAGAGTGGGTGGATAGTGAAGCTGATTATACAGTTTTGCAAGATAAGAAAGGCTTGTTTGTTCCCTATTTCCCAAGTCCTCAACGTTACTGGACAAGTCTAGCTAGTGAGACGGATTTTGAAAAAGCCTGCAATGAATTTTGGTGGGTATCAGCCTACGTGGTCAAAGGGATTTGTCGTAAGCAAGTCATCTATGCCACCGACCATCTCTACGGTATTTGCCAACAAGAACTCCTGAAGATCTTGGCTTGGCAGGTCGCAGCAGATAAGGGGACGATTGATGTAGGCAAGAACTACAAGTATCTTTTCCAGTATTTACCTGCAGAGAAAGAGAAAGAATTCTCAAATCTACTTGATTTCTCAAGTTTAGATAAAATCACCCAGTCTTTGTTTGCTACGATGCAACTTTTCCACCACGAAGCTCAATCCCTTGCTCACAAGATGGGCTTTGACTACAAGAAGGACTTGGCTGAGAAGATGATTGGGTATGCTGAGGAAAGAAGATGCTTAAAGTAGTAGATTAGAATTCCATTGATAAGGATGAAGTCTTTTAGTAACATTTCGGAGGATTGTAATGCTTTTAGATTTAGGAATTACTTCATATTTGTTTGGTAAAATAGCGGATTTTTCTTGGAATCAATTTTATGATTCACTAGGTTTGCAAGAGAAGGCTGATAAAAAGAGTTTAAAAAAATTTATCGAAGATTATCGAGATTATATGATAGACCGTCATAAAGATAATCCGTATTTTGAAGAGGTTTTAAGATTTTGGGAGACAAATCATATTGTTGAAGAAATTTTGATGATTGAATATCACTTGAAAAGCAAGTTTGCGACTTATGATGATTTTAAAAACGCTTTGGAGGATCAGTATCCTCAGACTTTCAATAAAAGTCTTTCAATTAGTTTGATGGATGAGCTAGATAAAAAATTGTTTGATTTAGTTAGAGAAATGTCTCAGTTTTCTCAGTCAGATACCGCTGTTTTTGCAAATATTGTTAACACATCAAATAAAGAGTCGAATTCTGAAATAGAATCATCATTGGAAGAAATCGCAAAATTATTACATGAATTTAGTGCAAAAAATAATGTTATGTCCAACTCTCAGTTAGCATATATTCAAAAGTCAAAAATCGAAAATTTCAAATTCGTTCCTCCAGAGATATCTAAATGGACATTCACTGCAAAAAATGATTATAAATATAATTATTTTTTGTTTCAATCATTTGAATTTGAGGGGGACTTTGGTGATGATCCAACAGTGTTTTTGATTTATTCAGAGGATGATAATAAAATTGAGTTAGACACCGCTATTCATGGTTTGCAACCTGATAATTTACGAGTTCTAAAATTTAAATCAACAGAAATTGACGGTGATAAATATAAATATAATATTTCTGGAGAGTACTATTATTATTCTAATAGAGGGAATGAATATGATATTAGGCCATTCATTGTTGTTGTGTTAGGTGATGATGTCATGGGATTCGCTACTTTAACAGTGATTAATAAATCATTTAAAAAAGGCCAAAGTTTTATTTTGCCGTTTACTGGACAAAAGCAATTCGTTCCAAAAGGAAGAGTTTTAATTTGGCCAAATAAAAAGGATTTATTAAAAAAACTTCATGAACAACAGACTGGTAGAGTTTTCTATTTAGACAATTCTGTTGTAGATGAAGTAATTAAAATTAAAAAGTATTTTTTGGATTCGTTAAAAGAAGAAGTTAAGGATGCATTAAAACAAGAATATGAATAATCTATTTTTTATTATCCAAACACATCTACTTCTGTGAGATCATTCTTTTCAACTTGCATGTAAAAACCGAACACAGACTAAACGGTGTGCAAAAAAGATAAATCGTTTTTTCATTACAACCTAGTCCACTTATATAAAATTTGAAAGGAGTTGAACACGCCCTAAATGCTGTGTGAAAAAGATAAATTCTCTTGCGAGCATCGCTCACTTTAAGAATTTCCTATTTTCACTTTGCATTTTATGGGCTTAGTATCCTATGTCCAACATTCAAAACATGTCCCTTGAGGACATCATGGGAGAGCGCTTTGGTCGCTACTCCAAGTACATCATTCAAGACCGGGCTTTGCCAGATATTCGTGATGGATTGAAGCCGGTTCAGCGTCGTATTCTTTATTCGATGAATAAGGATGGCAATACCTTTGACAAGAGCTACCGTAAATCGGCCAAGTCTGTCGGTAACATCATGGGGAATTTTCACCCACACGGGGATTCTTCTATCTATGATGCTATGGTTCGTATGTCTCAGGACTGGAAAAACCGTGAGATTCTGGTTGAAATGCACGGTAATAACGGTTCTATGGACGGAGATCCACCTGCGGCGATGCGTTATACCGAGGCTCGTTTGTCTGAGATTGCAGGCTACCTTCTTCAGGATATCGAGAAAAAGACAGTTCCCTTTGCTTGGAACTTTGACGATACTGAGAAAGAGCCGACGGTTTTGCCAGCAGCCTTTCCAAACCTCTTGGTCAATGGTTCAACTGGGATTTCGGCTGGATATGCCACAGATATTCCTCCGCATAATTTGGCTGAAGTCATTGATGCGACTGTTTACATGATTGACCACCCAACAGCCAAGGTGGACAAACTCATGGAATTCTTGCCTGGACCAGACTTCCCTACAGGAGCTATCATCCAGGGGCGTGACGAGATCCAAAAGGCTTATGAAACTGGGAAAGGGCGCGTGGTCGTTCGTTCTAAAACTGAGATTGAAAAGCTAAAAGGTGGTAAGGAACAAATCGTTATCACTGAGATTCCTTATGAAATCAATAAGGCCAATCTGGTCAAGAAAATCGATGATGTTCGTGTCAATAACAAGGTGGCAGGTATTGCTGAGATTCGTGATGAGTCTGACCGTGACGGTCTTCGTATCGCTATTGAGCTCAGGAAAGACGCTAATACCGAGCTCGTTCTTAACTATCTCTTCAAATACACTGACCTACAAATCAACTACAACTTCAACATGGTGGCGATTGACAATTTCACGCCTCGTCAGGTCGGAATTGTCCCAATTTTATCTAGCTATATCGCCCACCGTCGTGAAGTGATTTTGGCTCGTTCACGCTTTGATAAGGAAAAGGCTGAGAAACGTCTCCATATCGTTGAAGGCTTGATTCGCGTGATTTCGATTTTGGACGAAGTCATTGCCCTTATCCGGGCTTCTGAGAACAAGGCTGACGCCAAGGAAAACCTTAAGGTCAGCTATGATTTTACAGAAGAGCAAGCCGAAGCTATCGTTACCTTGCAACTTTACCGTTTGACCAATACAGATGTGGTTGTCTTGCAGGAAGAAGAAGCAGAACTTCGTGAAAAAATTGCCATGCTTGCGGCGATCATCGGTGATGAACGAACTATGTACAATCTCATGAAGAAAGAGCTTCGTGAGGTCAAGAAGAAATTTGCGACACCACGTTTGAGTACTTTGGAAGATACAGCAAAAGTAATCGAGATTGATACAGCCAGCCTCATCGCAGAGGAAGATACCTATGTCAGCGTGACCAAGGCAGGTTATATCAAACGCACTAGCCCACGTTCCTTTGCAGCATCCACTCTGGAAGAAATTGGCAAACGTGATGATGATCGTTTAATCTTTGTTCAATCTGCCAAGACAACGCAACACCTCTTGATGTTCACAACTCTTGGAAATGTCATTTATCGACCAATCCATGAGTTAGCAGATATTCGCTGGAAGGACATCGGAGAGCACTTGAGTCAGACCATTACAAACTTTGAAACTAACGAAGAAATCCTTTATGTAGAAGTCGTGGATCAGTTTGATGATGCGACAACCTACTTTGCAGCTACTCGTCTCGGTCAAATCAAGCGTGTGGAACGCAAAGAATTCTCTCCATGGCGGACCTACAAGTCTAAGTCTGTCAAGTATGCTAAGCTCAAAGACGAGACAGACCAGATTATAGCGGTGGCTCCAATTAAACTGGATGATGTACTCTTGATTAGCCAAAACGGTTATGCCCTTCGTTTCAATATCGAAGAGGTTCCTGTTGTCGGTGCCAAGGCTGCGGGTGTCAAGGCTATGAACCTGAAAGCAGATGATTTGCTTCAGGCCGCCTTTATCTGTAACACCTCATCCTTCTACCTCTTGACCCAACGCGGTAGCTTAAAACGTGTTTCCATTGAGGAAATTCCAGCGACCAGCCGTGCCAAACGAGGTCTGCAAGTCTTGCGTGAGTTGAAAAACAAACCGCACCGTGTCTTTTTAGCAGGAGCAGTTGCAGAGCAAGGACTTGTAGGTGATCTCTTTAGTACAGTAGTAGAAGAAAACGACCAAACGTTACTTGTCCAATCTAACAAAGGCACAATCTATGAAAGTCGATTGCAAGATCTCAGCTTGTCAGAACGTACTAGCAATGGAAGCTTTATCTCAGATACCATTTCAGATGAAGAAGTTTTCGATGCTTACCTCAAAGAAGTCTTTAAAGAGGACAAAACAAATTCGTAAAAAGAATCAGTCCAGAGGGCTGATTCTTTTTATGTTGAAAAAATTTTCAGAAAATTACAAATAATACTTGAAATTTTACTAGAAAAGTGTAGAATAGAACACATAGCTTGAATAGTATAAAGGAGAAACACATGACAGTTGCAATTGATTGGGAAAACCTTGGATTTTCTTATATGAAATTACCTTATCGCTATATCGCTCATTACAAGAATGGTCAATGGGATCAAGGAGAATTGACAGAGGATGCAACCTTGCATATTTCAGAGTCTTCTCCAAGTCTCCACTATGGACAGCAAGCATTTGAAGGATTGAAAGCCTATCGTACGAAGGATGGTAGTGTTCAACTGTTCCGTCCTGACGAAAATGCCAAACGTCTGCAACGTACCTGCGATCGTCTCTTGATGCCTCAAGTCCCAACTGAGATGTTTGTGGAAGCCTGTAAAGCAGTTGTGCGTGCAAATGAAGCATACGTACCACCATATGGAACAGGTGGAACCCTTTATCTTCGTCCACTTTTGATTGGTGTTGGGGATGTTATCGGGGTTAAACCAGCAGAAGAGTATATTTTCACCATCTTTGCTATGCCGGTTGGTAACTATTTTAAAGGCGGCTTAGTCCCAACTAACTTCTTGATTCAGGATGAATACGACCGTGCAGCTCCAAATGGTACGGGTGCGGCCAAGGTAGGTGGTAACTATGCTGCTAGTCTCTTGCCAGGAAAAATAGCCAAGTCACGCCAATTTTCAGATGTTATCTACCTAGACCCATCTACACATACAAAGATTGAAGAAGTCGGATCAGCCAACTTCTTTGGAATCACGGCTGACAATGAATTTGTTACACCACTTAGTCCATCAATCTTGCCATCTATTACCAAGTACTCCTTGCTTTACTTGGCTGAACACCGCTTGGGCTTGACACCGATTGAAGGTGATGTCCCAATCGATAATTTGGATCGTTTTGTAGAGGCAGGAGCTTGTGGTACAGCAGCGGTTATTTCACCAATTGGGGGGATCCAACATGGCGATGATTTCCATGTTTTCTATAGTGAAACAGAAGTAGGTCCTGTTACACGTAAACTCTACGATGAATTGACTGGTATCCAATTTGGTGATGTGGAAGCACCAGAGGGATGGATTGTCAAAGTGGACTAAAAGACACGAAGTAAAGAAGAACTCCATAGCAGTTGTAATGGCTGAAATGGAGTTTTTTCTTGCTAGTTTGAGTATTTTCTTGTACAATAGAAAAAGTGAAAAGAGGTACAGTATGAGTAAAAAAGATAAGAAAATTGAAATTCAATTAACAGATGCTAAAGTGACTGTTGGAAAAGACAATTATGAAGGCTACGTTTTGACAATCGGGAAAAAGGTCATTGGCGAAATTGCCGAATTAGATAACCAATTTGCCATCATAAAGAATGGAAATGTCGATAGTTTTTATAAAAAACTTGAAAAAGCTGTGGAAATTTTGATTGAAAACTATAATTTGACAAAATAATACTTGTTTTATTGAAATTTTCATGATATAATAGTTCTCGTTAAACATTGGAGAGATAGCGAAGAGGCTAAACGCGGCGGACTGTAAATCCGCTCCTTCGGGTTCGGGGGTTCGAATCCCTCTCTCTCCATTTATCAATGGGGTATAGCCAAGCGGTAAGGCAAGGGACTTTGACTCCCTCATGCGTTGGTTCGAATCCAGCTACCCCAGTTCTTAGGTAATAAGTTCAAGATAAAAAGAAAAATATCTTAGGGTATTTTATTTTTATAATTGATAGACGTGAACGATATGAACATGTCCTTGCGGGTGCTTAGGAAAAAAATTATAAGTATGTCAAGTTTGGAAAGACTTGATTGTTGGAGGATTTTTTAGATGAACGAATTTGAAGATTTGCTAAATAGCGTTAGCCAAGTTGAGCCTGGTGATGTTGTTAGTGCTGAAGTATTGACAGTTGATGCGACTCAAGCTAACGTTGCAATCTCTGGGACTGGTGTTGAAGGTGTCTTGACTCTTCGCGAATTGACAAACGATCGCGATGCAGATATCAATGACTTTGTGAAAGTAGGAGAAGTATTGGATGTTCTTGTACTTCGTCAAGTAGTTGGTAAAGATACTGATACAGTTACATACCTTGTATCTAAAAAACGTCTTGAAGCTCGCAAAGCATGGGACAAACTTGTAGGACGCGAAGAAGAAGTTGTTACTGTTAAAGGAACTCGTGCCGTTAAAGGTGGACTTTCAGTAGAATTTGAAGGTGTTCGTGGATTTATCCCAGCTTCAATGTTGGATACTCGTTTCGTACGTAATACTGAGCGTTTCGTAGGTCAAGAATTTGATGCTAAAATCAAAGAAGTTGATCCTAAAGAAAACCGCTTCATCCTTTCACGTCGTGAAGTTGTTGAAGCAGCTACTGCAGCAGCTCGTGCTGAAGTATTCAGTAAATTGGCTGTTGGTGATGTCGTAACTGGTAAAGTTGCTCGTATCACTAGCTTCGGTGCTTTCATCGATCTCGGTGGTGTTGACGGATTGGTTCACTTGACTGAATTGTCACACGAACGTAACGTGTCACCTAAATCAGTTGTAACTGTTGGTGAAGAAATCGAAGTTAAAGTCCTTGATCTTAATGAAGAAGAAGGACGCGTATCCCTTTCACTTAAAGCAACAACACCTGGACCATGGGATGGCGTTGAGCAAAAATTGGCTAAAGGTGATGTAGTAGAAGGAACAGTTAAACGTTTGACTGACTTCGGTGCATTTGTTGAAGTATTGCCAGGTATCGATGGACTTGTTCACGTATCACAAATTTCACACAAACGTATCGAAAATCCAAAAGAAGCTCTTACTGTTGGTCAAGAAGTTACTGTTAAAGTCCTTGATGTTAACGCTGACGCAGAACGTGTATCACTTTCTATCAAAGCTCTTGAAGAACGTCCAGCTCAAGAAGAAGGACAAAAAGAAGAAAAACGTGCTGCTCGTCCACGTCGTCCAAAACGTCAAGAAAAACGTGATTTCGAACTTCCAGAAACACAAACAGGATTCTCAATGGCTGACTTGTTCGGTGATATCGAACTTTAATCAAATTGATAATCGCAAAATCCTTTGTTTAAAACAAGGGATTTTTCTTTTGTCTCTTTCCCATTTTTGATATAATAGTTCTATGTTAGATTCAGAAAAACAATCACAATATCAATTGTTAAATGAGGAACTCTCTTATTTACTTGAAGGTGAGAGCAATGTTCTTGCCAATCTTTCGAATGCTAGTGCCCTCCTAAAATCTCGCTTTCCAAATACTGTATTTGCAGGGTTTTATCTGTTTGATGGTAGCGAGTTGGTTTTAGGGCCTTTTCAGGGGGGTGTTTCTTGTATTCGCATTCCGCTTGGAAAAGGCGTATGTGGAGAAGCTGCTGAGTTTCAAGAGACTGTTTTAGTTGGCGATGTGAGCACCTATCCAAACTACATTTCTTGTGATAGTATGGCCAAGAGTGAAATTGTAGTCCCTATGCTCAAGAATGGTCGATTGTTAGGTGTCTTAGACTTGGATTCTTCACTTATTGATGATTACAATGCTATTGATCGTGATTACTTGGAACAATTTGTCGCTATTTTGCTTGAGAAGACAGAATGGGACTTTACAATGTTTGAGGAGAAAGCCTAATGTATCAAGCACTTTATCGAAAATATAGAAGCCAAACTTTTTCACAACTGGTAGGTCAAGGGGTTGTGGCTAAAACCCTAAAACAAGCGGTCGAGCAGGAAAAGATTAGTCATGCCTATCTCTTCTCAGGCCCTCGTGGAACTGGGAAAACTAGCGTAGCCAAGATTTTTGCCAAGGCCATGAACTGCCCAAATCAAGTGGATGGAGAACCATGTAATCACTGCTATATCTGTCAGGCAGTGACAGAAGGTAGCCTAGAAGATGTTATCGAAATGGATGCAGCTTCGAATAACGGAGTCGATGAAATCCGTGAAATTCGTGACAAATCTACCTATGCACCTAGCTTAGCACGTTACAAGGTCTATATTATTGACGAGGTCCATATGCTGTCTACGGGAGCCTTCAATGCGCTTTTGAAGACTCTTGAGGAGCCAACTCAGAATGTTGTCTTTATCTTGGCGACCACTGAATTGCATAAGATTCCTGCAACCATTTTATCGCGTGTTCAACGTTTTGAGTTCAAATCGATTAAAACTCAAGATATCAAGGAGCATATTTATCATATTCTAGAAAAAGAAAATATCAGTTCTGAACCGGAGGCTGTGGAAATCATTGCCAGACGAGCTGAAGGTGGAATGAGGGATGCCTTGTCCATTCTGGATCAAGCTTTGAGTTTAACACAGGGAAACGAGCTCACGACTGCTATCTCTGAGGAGATTACAGGCACCATTAGTTTATCAGCACTAGATGACTATGTAGCTGCCTTGTCTCAGCAGGATGTTCCAAAAGCGCTTGATTCTCTGAATCTTTTATTTGAGAATGGCAAGAGCATGACTCGTTTTGTGACGGATCTCTTGCAGTATTTGCGTGATTTACTGGTCGTCCAGACGGGTGGCGAAAATACTCATCATAGTCCAGTTTTCATGGACAATCTAGCTTTATCTCAGGAAAGCCTCTTTGAAATGATTCAAATAGCGACTGTGAGCTTGGCGGATATGAAAGCTAGCCTGCAACCTAAGATTTATGCTGAGATGATGACCATTCGTTTAGCTGAAATTAAGCCTGAACCAGTGCTTTCAGAAGCTGTCGAAGGTGAAATAGCTGCACTGAGACAGGAAGTCGCTCGTCTCAAACAAGAACTTGCCAATGTTGAAACGGCTCCTAAACAAGTGGTGCCAGTTCCTAGCCGTCCAGCCACTTCCAAGACAGTCTATCGAGTGGATCGCAACAAAGTTCAGACTATCCTGCAAGAAGCTGTCGAAAATCCTGATTTGGCACGGCAAAACTTGATTCGCCTCCAAAATGCATGGGGAGAAGTGATTGAAAGCTTAGCTGGTCCGGATAAGGCTCTGCTCGTTGGTTCTCAACCAGTTGCGGCAAACGAACATCATGCTATTTTAGCCTTTGAGTCTAATTTCAATGCAGGGCAAACCATGAAACGGGACAATCTCAATACCATGTTTGGCAACATCCTCAGTCAGGCAGCAGGTTTTTCACCTGAAATCTTGGCGATTTCCTTAGAGGAATGGAAAGAGGTTCGAGCGGCCTTTTCAGCTAAAGCTAAATCTTCTCAAGTTGAAAAAGAAGCAGAAGAAAGTCTGATTCCAGAAGGATTTGAATTTTTGGCTGATAAAGTGAAGGTAGAGGAAGACTAAAGAAAGATTTCATGATACAATAAGTTTATGAATAGACAACAATTTATTATGATAGCGTTATTTACGGCTGCTGAGACTTATTTTTTCAATGAGGCCTGGATGACTGGTCGCTATATTATGGCAGCCTTTTGGGCCATTCTACTCTTTCGAAATTTTAGGTTAAGTTACGTGATGGGAAAAATTGTAAACACCATTGATCAGCACCTAAACCGCAAGGACTAGCTCCCAGCTTCTAGACAAAATCAAAGCCTTTTAGGCTTTTTTTTGTTATACTAGTAGAGTATATTTATGGACCTTTTCTTGTGTTTTTTAGAGAAATGTAAGTGATTTCTCTAATGATAAAGGAAGTAGGCCAGAAAAAGAAAGGAATTATCATGTCAGTATTAGAGATCAAAGATCTTCACGTTGAGATTGAAGGAAAAGAAATTTTGAAAGGAGTCAATCTGACTCTGAAAACAGGAGAAATCGCAGCTATCATGGGACCAAATGGTACTGGTAAATCGACTCTTTCAGCCGCTATTATGGGAAATCCAAACTATGAAGTTACCAAAGGTGAAGTCTTGTTTGATGGCGTAAATATCCTTGAGTTGGAAGTGGACGAACGCGCGCGTATGGGACTTTTCCTTGCTATGCAATACCCATCTGAAATTCCAGGAATTACCAACGCTGAGTTTCTTCGTGCAGCCATGAATGCTGGTAAAGAAGACGATGAAAAGATTTCAGTTCGTGAGTTCATCACTAAATTAGACGAGAAGATGGAATTGCTCAACATGAAAGAAGAAATGGCAGAGCGTTACCTCAACGAAGGTTTCTCTGGTGGTGAGAAAAAACGTAATGAAATTCTTCAACTCTTGATGTTGGAACCAACTTTTGCCCTTTTGGATGAGATTGATTCAGGTCTTGATATTGACGCCCTTAAAGTTGTATCTAAAGGTGTTAATGCTATGCGTGGTGAAGGCTTTGGTGCCATGATCATCACTCACTACCAACGTCTCTTGAACTACATCACACCTGACGTGGTACATGTGATGATGGAAGGTCGTGTTGTCCTTTCTGGCGGTCCAGAATTGGCTGCCCGTTTGGAACGTGAAGGATACGCTAAACTAGCTGAAGAACTTGGCTATGACTACAAGGAAGAATTGTAATTCCCTCGTATCTTTTAGGAGAAGTAAATGACTAAAGAAACTATTAAACTTTTTTCAGAAATGCACGCTGAACCAAGCTGGTTGTCCGACCTCCGTCAAAAAGCTTTTGATAAGATTGAGAGTTTGGAATTACCAGTTATTGAGCGTGTCAAATTTCACCGTTGGAATCTGGGGGATGGAATCATCATAGAAAGTGAGCCTTCAGCAAATGTTCCAGATTTCACTGCACTAGATAATCACTTGAAATTGGTACAAGTTGGAACGCAAACTGTTTTTGAACAAACACCAGTTGAATTGGCTGAACAGGGTGTTATCTTCACAGACTTCCATTCAGCTTTAGAAGAAATTCCAGAGCTTATTGAGGAATTCTTCATGTCATCTGTTAAGTATGATGACGACAAGTTGGCAGCCTACCATACAGCTTACTTTAACAGTGGTGCTGTTCTCTACATCCCTGATAATGTTGAGATTAAAGAGCCAATCGAAGGGATTTTCTACCAAGATAGCGACAGCGATGTGCCATTTAACAAGCATATCCTTATCATTGCTGGTAAAAACTCTAAAATAAGCTATCTTGAACGTCTAGAGTCACGAGGTGGAGGCAGTGCAAAAGCAACTGCCAATATCACAGTTGAAGTGATTGCTCGTTCTGGTGCGCAAGTGAAATTTGCAGCGATTGACCGTCTAGGTGAAAATGTCACTGCCTACATTAGCCGTCGTGGTAAACTAGGCAACGATTCAAGCATTGACTGGGCAATCGGTGTCATGAACGAAGGAAATGTTGTTGCTGACTTTGATAGCGACTTGATTGGGAATGGTAGCCATGCTGACCTTAAAGCCGTAGCTCTTTCAAGTGGTCGTCAGGTACAAGGGATTGATACGCGAGTGACTAACTACGGATGCAATTCTATCGGAAATATCCTCCAACATGGGGTTATCCTTGAAAAAGCAACCTTGACCTTCAATGGTATCGGTCACATCATCAAGGGCGCTAAGGGAGCGGATGCGCAACAAGAAAGCCGTGTTCTTATGCTTTCAGACCAGGCTCGTTCAGATGCCAATCCAATTCTTTTGATTGATGAAAATGACGTTACTGCTGGACACGCAGCTTCTATCGGTCAGGTAGATCCAGAAGACATGTACTACCTCATGAGCCGTGGCTTGGACAAAGCAACAGCAGAACGCTTGGTTGTTCGAGGTTTCCTTGGATCTGTTATCGTTGAGATTCCAGTCAAGGAAGTTCGTGATGAAATGATTGCAACTATCGAAGAAAAATTGTCAAAACGCTAAGGGGAAGCCTATGTTAGATGTAGAAGCGATTCGCAAGGATTTTCCAATTTTGGACCAGATTGTCAACGATGAACCTCTAGTCTATCTGGACAATGCTGCGACGACACAAAAACCACTAGCAGTTCTTGAAACGATTAACCGCTACTATGAGAAAGACAATGCCAACGTTCACCGTGGTGTTCATACCTTGGCTGAGCGAGCAACAGCTTCTTATGAAGCTGCTCGTGAAACTATTCGTAAGTTTATCAATGCAGGCTCTACAAAGGAAGTTCTCTTTACCAGAGGAACGACAACCAGTCTTAACTGGGTGGCACGCTTTGCTGAGGAAATTTTGACTGAGGGAGAACAGGTCTTAATTTCCGTCATGGAACACCATTCTAATATTATTCCTTGGCAGGAAGCCTGCCGTAAGACTGGGGCAGAGCTTGTCTATGTTTATCTCAAGGACGGAGCTCTGGATATGGATGACTTGCGCGCTAAATTGACGGACAAGGTCAAGTTTGTTTCGCTAGCTCATGCCTCAAATGTTCTTAGTGTGGTCAATCCTATCAAAGAAATCACCCAATTAGCCCACCAAGTTGGAGCTATCATGGTGGTGGATGGTGCTCAATCTACGCCTCATATGAAGATTGATGTCCAGGACTTGGATGTGGACTTCTTTGCCTTTTCAGGGCACAAGATGGCTGGTCCGACTGGTATCGGTGTTCTGTACGGAAAAGAGAAGTATTTAGAACAAATGTCACCCCTTGAATTTGGTGGAGAGATGATTGATTTCGTCTACGAGCAATCTGCTAGTTGGAAGGAATTGCCTTGGAAATTTGAGGCTGGAACTCCTAACATGGCGGGTGCAATCGGACTTGCTGCTGCAGTTGATTATCTAGAAAAGATTGGCATGGATGCCATTGAAGCTCATGAACAGGAATTAATCTCATACGTCTTTCCAAAACTGCAGGCAATTGAGGGATTGACCATTTACGGTTCTCAGGACTTGTCTCAACGTTCAGGTGTTATTGCCTTTAACCTAGGGGATCTTCATCCTCACGACCTTGCGACGGCTCTGGATTATGAAGGAGTGGCTGTTCGTGCAGGTCACCACTGTGCGCAACCCTTGCTTCAGTATTTGGAAGTTCCAGCAACAGCTCGTGCAAGTTTTTATATCTACAACACCAAGGCAGATTGCGATAAGCTAGTCGAAGCCTTACAAAAGACAAAGGAGTTTTTCAATGGCACTTTCTAAACTAGATAGCCTTTATATGGCAGTGGTAGCAGACCATTCGAAAAATCCCCATCACCAAGGGAAGTTGGATGATGCTGAGCAAATCAGTCTCAATAATCCAACCTGTGGGGATGTCATCAACCTCTCTGTCAAGTTTGACGCAGAGGACCGTTTGGAAGATATTGCTTTTCTAAACTCGGGTTGTACTATCTCAACTGCCTCTGCTAGCATGATGACAGATGCAGTTTTAGGGAAGACCAAGCAAGAAATTCTAGACCTTGCAACCATCTTTTCTGAAATGGTTCAAGGTCAAAAGGATGACCGTCAAGACCAACTTGGAGACGCGGCTTTCTTATCAGGTGTTGCCAAATTCCCTCAAAGAATAAAGTGTGCAACCTTAGCTTGGAATGCTCTCAAAAAAACAATTGAAAATCAAGAAGATAAATAAGAAACTTAGAAATATATAATGAAAGAAAGGATATTATGGCTGAAGAAAGAGTAGAACCAAAACCAATTGACCTTGGTGAATATAAATTTGGTTTCCATGATGATGTAGAGCCTGTCCTATCGACAGGAAAAGGACTCAACGAAGGTGTTATTCGTGAATTATCTGCTGCCAAGGGTGAGCCAGAGTGGATGTTGGAATTCCGTTTGAAGTCTTATGAAACCTTCAAGAAAATGCCCATGCAAACTTGGGGAGCGGACTTGTCAGAGATTGACTTTGATGACTTAATCTACTACCAAAAACCATCTGATAAACCTGCCCGTTCTTGGGATGATGTACCTGAAAAGATCAAAGAAACCTTTGAACGTATCGGTATTCCAGAAGCTGAACGTGCCTATCTAGCAGGAGCCTCTGCTCAGTACGAGTCTGAAGTGGTTTACCATAACATGAAAGAAGAATTCGAGAAGTTGGGCATTATCTTTACAGATACAGATTCTGCCCTCAAAGAATACCCAGACTTGTTTAAACAGTACTTTGCGAAGTTGGTTCCGCCGACAGACAACAAGTTGGCAGCCCTCAACTCGGCAGTGTGGTCTGGTGGAACCTTTATCTACGTACCAAAAGGGGTCAAGGTAGATATTCCGCTTCAAACTTACTTCCGTATCAACAACGAAAATACAGGTCAGTTTGAACGTACCTTGATTATCGTTGATGAGGGAGCAAGTGTCCACTACGTAGAAGGATGTACAGCACCAACATATTCAAGTAACAGCTTGCATGCTGCCATTGTAGAAATTTTTGCTTTGGACGGAGCTTATATGCGTTATACAACTATCCAAAACTGGTCTGATAACGTCTATAACTTGGTTACAAAACGTGCCAAAGCTTTGAAAGATGCGACTGTTGAGTGGATCGATGGAAACTTGGGTGCCAAAACAACCATGAAATATCCATCTGTTTACCTAGATGGAGAAGGAGCGCGTGGTACCATGCTTTCGATCGCCTTTGCCAATGCTGGGCAACACCAAGACACAGGGGCTAAGATGATCCACAACGCTCCACACACAAGCTCGTCTATCGTTTCTAAATCCATCGCTAAAGGTGGAGGAAAGGTAGACTACCGTGGACAAGTAACCTTTAACAAGAACTCTAAGAAATCTGTTTCTCACATCGAGTGTGATACCATTATCATGGATGACTTATCAGCGTCAGATACCATTCCATTTAATGAAATCCACAACTCGCAAGTTGCATTGGAACACGAAGCCAAAGTATCTAAGATTTCAGAAGAACAACTCTATTACCTCATGAGCCGTGGTTTGTCAGAATCTGAGGCGACCGAGATGATTGTCATGGGATTTGTAGAGCCCTTCACAAAAGAACTTCCAATGGAATACGCAGTTGAGCTTAACCGCTTGATTAGCTATGAAATGGAAGGTTCAGTCGGATAAGAATATGCAAAATCTGAACAGGAATCCTTTCTGTTCAGAATTTTTTTCAAAAAAGAACCTAATAAATATTCACAAAAATGCTTTTATATGGTAAAATAAAACAATTACATTTAGTGGAGATGGAGTATGAATATTTTTAGAACCAAGGATGTTAGTCTGAGACAGACAGAGATGCGTCGCCATTTGAAATTGTGGGATTTAATTCTATTGGGAATCGGTGCCATGGTAGGGACGGGGATTTTCACCATTACAGGAACAGCAGCGGCTACTCTAGCTGGTCCCTCACTAGTGATTTCCATTGTGATTTCTGCCTTATGTGTTTCTTTATCAGCTCTCTTTTTTGCAGAATTTGCCTCTCGTGTACCCGCAACTGGGGGTGCTTATAGTTATCTCTATGCGATTTTGGGAGAATTGCCAGCCTGGATTGCTGGCTGGTTGACCATCATGGAATTCATGACAGCTGTTTCAGGTGTGGCGTCTGGCTGGGCAGCTTACTTTAAGGGCTTACTCAGTGATTATGGTATCTCCATGCCCCAAGCCCTAAATGGCACCTTCAACCCTGAACAAGGGACCTATATCGACCTTTTACCTATTTTAGTGCTGACCTTGGTAACAGGATTGGTTTTATTAAATTCCAAGGCAGCCTTACGCTTTAATTCGCTTCTAGTAATCTTGAAATTCTCTGCTCTAGCCTTATTTATCCTAGTTGGTATTTGGTACATCAAACCTGAAAATTGGTCGAATTTTGCTCCTTTTGGCTTTGGCCAGATTTATGGAGGAAGCACTGGGATTATGGCAGGTGCATCTTTGATGTTTTTTGGGTTTCTCGGATTTGAGTCTATTTCCATGGCAGTTGATGAAATCCAAAGCCCGCAAAAAAATATTCCTCGTGGAATTGTACTTTCTCTGACAATCGTCACCATTCTCTATGCCTTGGTAACCTTAGTATTGACAGGGATTGTTCACTACAGTAAGCTCAATGTGGACGATGCAGTAGCATTTTCATTACGGAGTATTGGTATCGGTTGGACAGCCAACTATGTTTCGCTTGTAGCCATTCTAACCCTGATAACGGTATGTATTTCCATGACTTATGCTTTGTCTCGAATGATATATAGCTTAGCACGTGATGGACTTTTACCTCAAAGTTTCAAACAACTAAGCAAGATCAGTCGCGTTCCTAAAAATGCGACCCTCTTAACAGGAGTTGTTTCAGCCCTTGCTGCCGGAGTGTTTCCTCTAGCCAGTATTGCAGCCTTCCTAAATATCTGTACGCTAGCTTACCTCATTTTACTAGCCTACGGAATAATAAAACTCAGAAAAGATAAGGGTATGCCCCAAAAAGGAGAGTTTAAAACTCCTTTGGTGCCACTTTTGCCAATCCTTTCCATCCTTATCTGTGTTTCCTTTATGCTTCAATATAGTCTAGATACCTGGATTGCCTTTGGTATTGCTCTTGTAGTTGGTCTAGTCATCTACTTTACTTATGGTTATCATCATTCAACCCTCACAGAAGAAAAATAAAAGCTGGGAATTCCCAGCTTTTTTAATCTTTCACATAAGTAAATCCTTCACCAAGAATTTCATGAGCCTCAGTGATGGTGATAAAGGCTTGAGGGTCGATTTTGTGAATCATATCTTTCATTTTTACGATTTCGTTTCGACCGACGATACAGTAGATAATTTTTAAATCCTTTTTGCTGTAGTATCCTTGACCAGATATAAAGGTAACGCCACGGCCAAGCTCTTCATTAATCTTATCAGCCAGTTGGTCAGGATATTGAGTAATGATGATAAATCCTTTGCCAGCGTAACCCCCTTCGCCAATAAGGTCGATAACACGAGCGATGATAAAGTCAAACAAGAGGGTATAGGTAACTAGACGAAGATCCTGGAAGATAATCAAAATCAACATTAGGATAAAAAAGTCAATCCCAAAGAGCAATTTCCCAATCGAAATATTGGTGTATTTGTTGAGGATACGGGCAACGATATCAGAACCACCAGTGGTCCCACCAGCATTAAAGATAATTCCTAAACCAACCCCCAGTAAGACTCCTGAGACCAAAGCGACAATGATGAGATCCCCTTGCAAGTCGATGTGCAAAGGAATACGCTCAAAAATTGCTAGCCAAACGGAAAGTGAAATAGATCCTAAAAGACTGGAGTAGAGGGTCTTAGGTCCAAATATTTTCCAAGCTAGGATAAATAAAGGGATATTAATCAAGAGATTCATCAATGAGACAGGGATTTTAAAAAGATAGTAGGTAATCAAGGTGATACCTGTCGCCCCTCCCTCAAATAGATGATAAGGAACAACAAAGTAGGTGAGACCAAAGGCATAGATAGCTGCTCCAAATATAATCGTAATAATCGGTTGAACTTTTCGAATCATAGCTGTTCCTCGCTTTTCTATAGATAGATTATACCAAAAATTCAGTTTTTTTAATTGGATTACTTATGATTTTTTATCATTTTTTTGATATAATAAGAGTGAAAAATCCCAATCCTATTGAGAAGAATAGAAAGATTGAACTTATGACACAAGTAAAAATTGTAACGGACTCTTCTGTTACTATCGAACCAGAAGTAGTTAAAGAATTAAATATCACTATTGTCCCCTTATCAGTTATGATTGATGGCGTACTCTACTCAGATGCTGATTTAAAAGAGGGGGAATTCCTTCATCTCATGCAACAAAGCAAGAATCTCCCTAAAACGAGTCAACCTCCAGTAGGAGTGTTTGCTGAAGTCTTTGAAGAGCTTGGAAAAGATGGCAGTCAGGTTGTTGCTATTCATATGTCTCATGCCTTATCTGGAACGGTTGAGGCTGCTCGCCAAGGCGCAAGTCTCTCAAGCTCTGATGTGACTGTTATTGATAGTTCCTTTACAGATCAGGCTATGAAGTTTCAAGTTGTTGAAGCTGCAAAACTTGCTAAAGAGGGTAAAGATTTAGAAACTATTCTGGCACATATAGAAGAGGTGAAGAATCACACAGAGCTTTATATCGGTGTTTCGACTCTAGAAAACCTAGTGAAAGGTGGGCGTATTGGACGTGTGACGGGACTATTAAGCTCACTATTAAATATTCGTGTAGTGATGCAGATGAAAAACCACGAACTCCAACCAATCGTCAAAGGACGTGGTGCGAAAACTTTCAAAAAATGGCTTGAAGAGTTAATGGTGGCCCTTACTCATAAATCTGTTGCAGAAATTGGAATTTCCTATGCTGGAACGAATGAATGGGCAAATGAGATGAAGAGTTTATTGCAAGCCTATGTTGAGAAACCAATCTCTGTACTGGAAACTGGCTCTATTATTCAAACTCATACTGGAGAGAATGCTTGGGCAATTCTAATCCGCTATAATTCCTAAAAAATAGAGAAAAATGTTTGAAATGGCGCTTTTGACTTGACCTATGGGCAATTTTAGGATATGATTATATTTGTTAATCAGAAATTATTTGGAGGATTTGTTAACATGGCAAACAAACAAGATTTGATCGCTAAAGTGGCAGAAGCTACAGACTTGACTAAGAAAGATTCAGCAGCAGCAGTTGACGCTGTATTTGCAGCAGTAACTGAATACCTTGCAGCTGGTGAAAAAGTTCAATTAATTGGTTTTGGTAACTTTGAAGTTCGTGAACGCGCTGCACGTAAAGGTCGCAACCCACAAACTGGTAAAGAAATCGAAATCGCAGCTTCTAAAGTTCCAGCATTCAAAGCTGGTAAAGCTCTTAAAGACGCTGTTAAATAATGAATTTAGAAAAAGCCTATTGTATCAAGCTTTCTAGCTTGTTCAATAGGCTTTTTTTGTTGCTTTGGGGCATTTTGGGGCAAAGACGAATACTTTTTCAAGATATCTACCACTGTTGATTTCATTTCTTTAGTTATATATGTATAAATTTAGGTGTTGTTCAACTGAGTCTTTGATATGATATATAACTTCTGAGATAAGTAGTCTTTTGAAAAATAGGGTCTAAGCCTTTACAGTAAAAGAAAAAAGGTTCCCATGTTTGGGAACCTTCTTTTAATTAGTTTTTAGAAGCTGCTTGGAATTCAGGGTTTTTCCATGCTTCATCAATGATAGCTTGCAATTCTTTAGCAGATGCTTGCATTTTTTGAGTTTCAGCGTCGTTCAATGGGATGTTTACTGGACGAACGATACCGTGTGCACCAACAACAGCTGGTTGACCGATAAAGACGTTTTTAACACCGTATTGACCTTCTTGGAAGACTGAAAGTGGAAGTACTGCATTTTCGTCATCAAGGATTGCTTTTGTGATACGAGCAAGTGCTACTGCGATACCGTAGTAGGTAGCTCCTTTTTTGTTGATGATTGTGTAGGCAGCGTCACGAACACCTTCGAACAATTCAATCAATTCAGCTTCTTGAACGTTTTGAGTATCTTTAAGGAATTCTTCAAGGTTTACACCAGCGATGTTGGCATGTGACCAAACCGCAAATTCAGAATCTCCGTGTTCACCCATGATGTAGGCGTGAACTGAGCGGGCATCTACATCCAATTTTTCAGCAAGTGCTTGACGGAAACGAGCTGAGTCAAGTGAAGTACCTGAACCGATAACACGTTCTTTAGGGAATCCAGAGAATTTCCAAGTTGAGTAAGTCAAAACGTCAACGGGGTTAGCTGCAACAAGGAAGATACCATCAAAACCTGATTCAACAACTTGTGTTACAATTGATTTGTTGATAGCCAAGTTTTTACCTACAAGGTCAAGACGAGTTTCACCTGGTTTTTGAGGAGCACCTGCAGTGATAACAACAAGATCAGCGTCTGCACAGTCAGAGTATTGAGCAGCGTAGATTTTTTTAGGTGAAGTGAAGGCAAGGGCGTGGCTAAGGTCAAGCGCATCACCAACAGCTTTTTCGTGTAATTGTGGAATTTCGATAATTCCAAGCTCTTGTGCAATTCCTTGGTTAACAAGTGCAAAAGCGTAAGATGAACCTACGGCACCGTCACCAACAAGGATCACTTTTTTGTGTTGTTTAGTTGAAGTCATTATCTAAACATCTCCTTCATTTTTTTTTTAGGGGAATCCCCAGACACTTTCATTCTATCACTTTTAAAAAGCTTTGTCACGAATATTCTATTCGGTTATCGATGTAAACGTTTTAGTGGTTTTCAAAGACTGAAATGAAGGACATTTTATGGTATAATATATCTAATTACTAATAGTGAAATGAGGCATTTATTAATGCAGGATAGAAATTTAGTGAATGTCAATCTGACAAAGGAGATGAAGACCAGCTTTATCGATTACGCTATGAGTGTTATCGTTGCGCGGGCTCTTCCTGATGTTCGAGATGGTTTAAAACCTGTTCACCGTCGGATTCTTTACGGAATGAATGAATTGGGGGTCACTCCAGATAAACCCCATAAAAAGTCAGCCCGTATCACAGGGGATGTTATGGGTAAATACCATCCACACGGAGATTCATCTATTTATGAAGCCATGGTTCGTATGGCTCAGTGGTGGAGCTACCGTTATATGCTTGTCGATGGACATGGAAACTTTGGTTCCATGGACGGGGATGGTGCCGCCGCACAGCGTTACACTGAGGCTCGTATGAGCAAGATTGCTCTTGAAATGCTTCGTGATATCAATAAAAACACAGTTGATTTCGTAGATAACTACGATGCCAATGAACGTGAACCCTTGGTCTTGCCAGCTCGTTTTCCCAACCTCTTGGTCAATGGGGCAACTGGAATTGCCGTAGGGATGGCTACCAATATTCCTCCTCACAACCTCGGTGAAACCATTGATGCTGTGAAGCTAGTCATGGACAATCCAGATGTGACGACTAAGGACTTGATGGAAGTCTTACCTGGTCCAGATTTTCCAACTGGTGCCCTTGTCATGGGGAAATCAGGTATCCATAAGGCTTATGAGACTGGTAAAGGTTCCATTGTCCTCCGTTCTCGAACAGAGATTGAGACGACTAAGACAGGGCGTGAGCGCATCGTGGTAACAGAATTTCCTTATATGGTCAATAAAACCAAGGTACATGAGCATATTGTTCGCTTGGTCCAGGAAAAACGAATTGAGGGAATTACAGCTGTACGTGATGAATCCAACCGTGAAGGGGTTCGTTTCATTATCGAAGTGAAGCGTGATGCTTCTGCAAATGTCATCCTCAATAACCTCTTCAAGATGACGCAGATGCAAACTAACTTTGGTTTCAATATGCTTGCTATTCAAAATGGTGTACCAAAGATTTTGTCTCTTCGTCAAATTTTAGATGCTTATATCGAGCACCAAAAAGAAGTAGTTGTTCGTCGTACCCGTTTTGACAAGGAAAAGGCAGAAGCACGTGCGCACATCTTAGAAGGCCTTTTAATCGCGCTAGACCATATCGACGAAGTGATTCGTATCATCCGTGCTAGTGAAACGGATGCGGAAGCGCAAGCTGAGTTGATGAGCAAGTTCAAGCTTTCTGAACGCCAAAGTCAGGCTATCCTTGATATGCGTCTTCGCCGCTTGACAGGATTGGAACGCGATAAGATTCAGTATGAATATGATGAATTGATTGCCTTGATTGCAGACCTAACCGATATTCTTGCTAAACCAGAACGCGTGGCACAAATCATAAAAGATGAATTGGATGAAGTAAAACGTAAATTTGGTGACAAACGTCGTACCGAGTTAATGGTTGGAGAAGTCTTAACTCTTGAAGACGAAGATTTGATTGAGGAGTCGGATGTCTTAATCACTCTTTCTAATAAGGGCTACATCAAACGTTTGGACCAAGGCGAATTCACTGCTCAAAAACGTGGTGGTCGTGGAGTCCAAGGTACGGGAGTTAAGGATGATGACTTTGTGCGTGAGTTAGTTTCAACCAGCACCCATGATCATTTGCTCTTCTTTACCAATAAAGGTCGTGTATACCGACTAAAAGGTTATGAAATTCCTGAATACGGTCGCACAGCCAAGGGATTGCCGGTTGTCAATCTTTTGAAGCTGGATGAAGGGGAGAGCATACAGACCATCATTAATGTTAAATCTGAACGTAGTGATGACGCCTATCTCTTCTTCACAACCCGTCACGGTATCGTGAAACGAACCAGTGTTAAAGAATTTGCTAATATCCGTCAAAATGGACTTAAAGCTTTGAATCTCAAGGATGAAGATGAACTGATTAATGTCTTGCTGACAGAAGAAGATACAGATATCATCATTGGTACTAAGTTTGGTTATGCCGTTCGCTTTAATCAATCAGCCGTTCGTGGTATGAGCCGTATCGCGACAGGTGTCCGAGGTGTTAACCTCCGTGATGGAGACACTGTAGTTGGTGCTAGTGTCATCACTGACCAGGACGAGGTCCTTATTATCACTGAAAAAGGTTATGGTAAACGTACTCTTGCAACTGAATATCCAACAAAAGGTCGTGGTGGTAAAGGGATGAAGACAGCCAATGTTGCTGAGAAGAATGGCCCTCTTGCAGGTCTCCTCACTGTTAAAGGTGATGAAGACCTGATGATTATCACGGATACAGGTGTCATGATTCGAACAAACGTTGCCAATATTTCACAAACGGGACGCTCAACTATGGGAGTTAAGGTGATGCGTCTAGACCAGGATGCCAAGATTGTGACCTTTACAACGGTTGATGCGGTAGAAAAAGAAGAAGTTGGGACTGAAAACGAAACAGAAGGTAAAGCATAATGTCTCATAAAAAAACGAAAAGTAAGAAGAATAAGCGTAGGAATCTATTTCTCAATATTTTAGCGGTTTTCTTAATTCTTTTATCCTTAGCTTTGATTTTTAATTCAAAGATTCGAGATCTCTTTATGGTGTGGAACACCAATAAATACCAAGTCAATCAGGTTACTAAAGAAAATATAGATGAAAATCTCAAAACAGAAGGAAATTTTGATTTTGATTCGGTTAAATCGATTTCATCTGAAGCAGTTCTAGCCGCTCAGTGGGACGCTCAGAAGCTTCCTGTTATTGGAGGAATTGCTATTCCCGAAGTGGAGATTAACTTGCCGATTTTCAAAGGGTTGGATAATGTAAACTTGTTCTACGGAGCAGGAACCATGAAACCAGACCAAAAAATGGGAGAGGGCAACTATTCTCTAGCGAGTCACCATATCTTTACTGCTGAAAATGCCAGTCAAATGCTCTTCTCACCTTTAGTTAACGCTAAAGCGGGTATGAAAATTTACCTGACCGATAAGGATAAGGTTTATACTTATGAGATTACGGAAGTTAAACACGTTACTCCGGATCGAGTAGATGAAATCGAAGATCGTGATGGCGTAAAGGAGATTACTTTGGTTACCTGTGTTGATTATAATGCGACTGAGCGTATAATTGTTAAGGGGATTTTTAAAGAATCAAAGGCTTATTCAGAGACTTCTGAGGATATTTTGAAGGCCTTTAATCAACCGTATAAACAACGTTATTAACCTCAAAAACCAGTGAATTGTATTTTTCACTGGTTTTTGTCAAATAGAACCGTCGGTCAAAGGAGAATAATACATGTTCGAATATTTTTGGATTGGAATGAAAATGATGTGGGAAAGTCCTGTCTTTAGTTTTGCCTTTTACTTATTAACCTCTATTCTTTTACTAATCTTTTGGCGACGTTTTATAATTGTCCGTCGTAGTGGTGGTGATTTTTTTGCCCCGTTTCACATTGCCAATGGGAGACTTTATATTCACAATGCTTTTGTATTTGTGAAGAGAATCATCCCTCTGAATGACATCAAAATGATTGAAGTCAAATATATTCGAAGTGTCAAATTGAATGGGGCAAGGTATCATTTGTGTATCGAAAGAAAAGATGGAAAAGCTGTCAGTTTTTTCTTCGGACAATCAAAACAGAATGATCTCCTTGTGAAGAATCTAAAGAATGAAACTAAAAACTACCATATTAGAATTGTAATAGATGGATAAGTGTTTAGCTTAAGAAAGGAATGATCATGAATAAGCTACAAGAAGTCAGAGAAAATGAACAGTTAAGGACCTTACTGATGACTGAATGTGATATTTATTTTTATGACAAGATAAGTGAAGCCCAGTTTTCAGGGAACAATGAGGAGTACTCTCTTGCCTGTAAGGCATTTGCTCAAGACGGTAGTGGGGGAGAATATGTTTTTCTTGAAGATAACAGCATAGGCTTTATCGGAAGTGAGGGCCAAGTGGGCAGAGTAGCAGAAAGTCTGGATGACTTACTGACATTCCTACTTCACGCAGGTTGTATTTCGGATTTTAGCTGTCGGTATCTTTATCAGAACACAGACTTATTGAAAGCCTTTTGTAGGGGCTATGTGTCTAAAATTCGAGAAAGTTATCAGGTTAAGCAGGAGAATTGGGATCAAGTACGAAGAAATATGGCGCAAAATCTATCACTTGATTTCAATCCTGAAAAACTAGAAGAAGTAGCTATGACATTTTACCGAGCGGCAACAAGGGAGCCTATCTTTTCCTGTAAATATATCAATGGGGAAGAAGAGTATACCTGCGATTCAGTCTTGTCGGACATTGTAGGAATGTGGACGACAGAACTTGTAGGAATGAGTAGAGAAGAAATCGAAAGCTATAAAACTTGATAATGTATGATGCTTGTAAGATGATCATTCAACTTTAATGGTATCTTTTCAATGTGAAAGGAAATTGGTCAGTAGGTTGAAAGATTTATCGTAAGAAACCGAAGAATGCTTGGCATAAGAGAGGATAGATAATGGGTGAGTTAAGAGAAAAGTCTTTAGTTAGGCTCAAAGAAGACATAACAAGTAGTTTTCCATTTGACAAGGATCTTCCTATGATATTCTTGGGAGAAATTGCCAATATGGCTGGACACTGAATCTTCATAGGAAAATCGGGGGAAGTGTTATTTTGGACATCATATTTCACATTTTAGAGAACTAAGTGAAGATGAGATATAGGACTTTCGCAGTAGGAAAAATAGATGAGGAGTTGACAATGAATAATCAGATTGACTTGGTACTTCCAAACCTATATGCAGAATTCTTGAGTAAAATCGACAAAGCAGGAGAGTTGATAATAGAGAATACAGGTATCATCTTATACTCGAAGCTAGATTTGCTAGAAAGAAACTCCACCCACCAAATAGAAGAGTGGGAACCTGATTTTTTCCTGATTGGGCAAGATGGGGATGTCGCTTTTTTATAAAGAAAGATTCTGACGACACGATTTATATGAATGATTTGGGGGCATTAGGTTCACTGGAAATGAAACCCATATCTTTGAATATTTTCGAGTTTGTGAAACAAGCGAGTGAACATTATGATGATATCTTCTAATCATTGCAAGTGTTGTTATTTTATCGTACGCGTGTGTGGAAGACATTTTTATGAAATCATTTGAACATTTTGATTAATGTTAATAAATTTTTAGTAAATGATAATGATTTGGAGAGTGAACAATGAATTTTGATAAGAGTTTACAGCAATACACTTATGAGCATGAGGGAGTGACCTTTGTTTGGGACGAAGAGCCTGATTGTGACTTTATAGATAAAGTTGAACTGTTATCAAAAAATTATCAGGAAAATCTCAATAGAATTATCAACTTCATGCTAGCTGATCTTAAGGAAATGTATGGAGAAGTCAGCGAGGAAGATGTGAAGAACAAGCTGGGGAAACCTATCATTGACTACAATCAAGGAACAGTTAGTTATTGTGAGCAAACCTTCGATGACTGGCACCTATTTGAGTTTGAATTTTTGGATGATCAATTTGAAACATTGAAATGTTTTTCTGTTAATGGGTAAAGGAGAGATTTATGGAATTCCCCAATGCATTGATTTTCTTTGTAGAAAACGTATACAAGAAAGGCTTTTCAAAATGCGAGCTTTATGTTATAATATTCACAAATAAAAGTTTTAGGAGTTTTTTATGGTCTCTTCAGAATTTATCTCAAAGATTGAATTTGCTTGCAAGAAGAAGGAAAGTCTTTATAGTCAAAGTAAATTTAAGTATGCGATTCGTTCTATGTTTGCAGGTGCCTTTCTAACATTTAGTACAGCTGCGGGTGCAGTCGGGGCTGACTTGATTAATAAAATAGCGTCTGGTAGTGGACGTTTCCTATTTCCATTCGTTTTTGCTTGGGGATTGGCCTACATTGTTTTCTTGAATGCTGAGTTGGTAACTTCAAATATGATGTTTTTGACAGCGGGTAGTTTTTTGAAGAAAATTTCTTGGAGAAAAACGGCTGAGATTTTACTTTACTGTACCTTATTCAACCTTATCGGAGCTTTGATAGCAGGTTGGGGCTTTGCCCATTCAGCGGCCTATGCAAATCTGACACATGATAGCTTCATTTCAGGAGTTGTAGAGATGAAGTTAGGTCGTTCCAATGAGTTAGTCTTACTTGAAGGTATTTTAGCCAATATCTTTGTAAACATTGCCATTCTTTCATTTGTTTTGGTGAAAGACGGTGGCGCCAAACTTTGGCTTGTCTTATCAGCAATTTACATGTTTGTATTCTTAACAAACGAACACATTGCTGCGAACTTTGCTTCTTTTGCGATTGTTAAGTTCAGTGTTGCAGCAGATTCAATTGCTAACTTTGACATACCTAATATTCTTCGTCACTGGGGTGTAACCTTTGTCGGAAACTTTATCGGTGGGGGTCTCTTGATGGGCTTACCTTACGCCTTCCTCAATAAAAACGAAGATACCTATGTCGATTAAAGAAATGAGCACGAGTTAATCGTGCTTTTTTGTTTGATGTGTAGGACTAGTCATAGTTGTTCCTTATATCAAAATATAGAAAAACGGTATTGGAAAAGACTAGCTCAAGATGATACAATATCCCTAATGAAGCTATTTGGAGGTCGTCTTATGACTCGTGATTTTAAATTTGAAACCCTACAATTGCATGCTGGGCAAGTAGTTGATCCAGCGACCAAGTCTCGTGCAGTACCGATTTATCAAACAACATCCTTCGTTTTTGATGATACGCAGGAAGGTGCGGATTTGTTTGCCTTGAGAAAACCAGGCAATATCTATACCCGTATCACAAATCCTACAACAGCAGCCTTTGAGGAAAGAATCGCTGCTCTTGAAGGTGGTGTTGGAGCACTAGCGACAGCATCAGGTATGGCTGCTGTAACCTACACTATTTTGGCGCTTGCTCACGCAGGTGACCATGTGGTGGCTGCGTCAACTATTTACGGTGGGACCTTCAACCTCTTGAAGGAAACCCTTCCTCGTTATGGGATCACAACGACCTTTGTGGATGTGGATAATTTGGAAGAAGTGGAAGCAGCTATCGGTGACAATACAAAGCTTGTCTTGATTGAAACCTTGGGGAATCCCTTGATTAACATTCCTGACTTGGAAAAATTGGCTGAGATTGCTCATAAGCACCAAATTCCACTTGTTTCTGACAATACTTTTGCAACACCTTACTTGATCAATGTATTTTCTCACGGTGTTGATATTGCTGTTCACTCAGCGACTAAGTTTATTGGTGGTCATGGTACGACTATTGGTGGTGTTATCGTGGATAGCGGTCGTTTTGACTGGGAAGCTTCAGGAAAATTCCCTCAATTTGTTGAGGAAGATCCTAGCTACCACAACTTGAGCTATACTCGTGATGTTGGGGCGGCAGCTTTTATTATCGCTGCTCGTGTCCAATTGCTTCGTGATACTGGTGCAGCCTTGTCACCATTTAATGCTTTCCTATTACTCCAAGGACTCGAAACGCTTTCGCTTCGTGTAGAACGCCATACTCAAAATACAGAGAAAATCGTTGATTTCCTTGTCAACCATCCTAAGGTTGAGAAAGTAAATTATCCAAAACTAGCTGACAGTCCTTACCATGACTTGGCTGAGAAATATTTGCCAAAAGGTGTGGGTTCAATCTTTACCTTCCATGTCAAAGGTGGCGAGACAGAAGCCCGCAAGGTAATTGATAATCTGGAAATCTTCTCTGACCTAGCAAACGTTGCAGATGCCAAGTCCCTTGTGGTCCATCCAGCGACAACTACTCACGGTCAATTGTCAGAAAAAGATCTAGAAGCAGCAGGTGTCACACCAAACCAAATCCGCCTGTCTATCGGTCTTGAAAATGTAGATGATTTGATTGAAGACTTACGCTTGGCCTTAGAAAAAGTATAAAGTTAGACAGATAAACAGTGGGTTTCGACTCGCTGTTTTTGATTTTCCATTAAGCATGATATAATGGTTACAGAAGTCTAGAAAGAGGAAAGATATGAACGAAATCAAGTGTCCCAACTGTGGGGAAGTCTTTACAGTAAATGAGAGTCAGTATGCTGAACTCTTGTCCCAAGTAAGAACGGCAGAGTTTGATAAGGAACTACACGATCGCATGAAGCAGGAACTAGCCCTAGCTGAGCAAAAGGCTATGAATGAGCAACAGTCTAAACTAGCTCAAAAAGACCAAGAAATTGCGCAATTGCAGAGTCAAATCCAAAACTTTGATACTGAGAAAGAACTGGAAAAGAAAGAGCTTGAACAAACAAATCATCAGGCTTTATTGGCAAAGGACAAGGAAGTACAGGCCTTGGAAAACCAATTGGCTACCTTGCGTTTAGAGCATGAGAACCAGCTACAGAAAACTCTTTCTGACCTAGAAAAAGAACGGGATCAGGTCAAAAATCAGCTTCTTTTGCAAGAAAAGGAAAATGAGTTATCTCTAGCTTCCCTCAAGCAAAATTACGAAGCACAGCTCAAGGCGGCCAGTGAGCAGGTTGAATTTTACAAGAATTTCAAAGCTCAACAATCCACAAAAGCTATCGGTGAAAGTTTGGAACAGTATGCAGAGAGTGAGTTTAACAAGGTCCGCAGTTTTGCCTTTCCAAATGCCTACTTTGAGAAGGATAATAAGGTTTCTGCGCGTGGGTCTAAAGGCGACTTTATCTTCCGTGACTTTGATGAAAATGGGCTAGAATTTATTTCCATCATGTTTGAGATGAAAAATGAAGCCGACGGAACAGAGAAGAAACATAAGAATGCAGATTTTTACAAGGAATTGGACAAGGACCGTCAGGAGAAAAACTGTGAATATGCTGTTTTGGTGACCATGCTTGAGGCCGATAATGACTACTTTAACACGGGTATCGTGGATGTCAGTCACGAGTATGAAAAGATGTATGTCGTTCGACCCCAGTTCTTCATCCAGTTGATTGGTCTCTTACGAAATGCGGCTCTTAATTCTCTAAAATACAAGCAGGAGTTAGCACTTATCCGTGAGCAAAATATCGACATTACCCATTTTGAGGAAGACTTGGATGCCTTTAAACAGGCCTTTGCCAAGAACTACAACTCAGCTTCGACTAACTTTGGTAAAGCCATAGATGAAATCGATAAGGCCATCAAACGGATGGAAGAGGTTAAGAAGTTCCTGACCACATCCGAAAACCAACTCCGCTTAGCTAACAATAAGCTGGAAGATGTTTCCGTTAAAAAATTGACTCGGAAGAATCCAACAATGAAAGCAAAGTTTGAAGCGCTGAAGGGGGAGTGAGGAAGCAACACATGAACGGTATTATCAACTTAAAGAAAGAAGCAGGCATGACTTCGCATGATGCGGTTTTTAAGCTGCGTAAGATTTTGCGAACCAAAAAGATTGGTCATGGTGGGACCTTGGATCCGGATGTGGTGGGTGTTTTGCCGATTGCGGTTGGCAAGGCGACTCGCATGGTCGAATTTATGCAGGATGAGGGCAAGGTCTATGAGGGGGAAATCACCCTAGGCTATTCAACAACGACCGAGGATGCTAGTGGAGAAGTGGTCGCAGAGACACCTGTTTTGTCGCCCTTGGATGAAACCATTGTCGATGAAGCGATTGCCAGTCTGACTGGGCCTATTACTCAGATTCCGCCTATGTACTCGGCTGTCAAGGTCAATGGTCGCAAGCTCTATGAGTATGCGCGTGCAGGTCAGGAAGTGGAGCGTCCAGAACGTCAGGTAACCATTTATCATTTTGAGCGGACCAGTCCCATCTCTTATGAAAACAATCTTGCACGCTTTACTTTTCGTGTAAAATGCAGTAAGGGAACCTATATCCGTACCTTGTCTGTTGACTTGGGAGAGAAGCTTGGTTATGTGGCTCATATTTCGCATCTGACTCGAACCAGTGCTGCAGGTTTACAACTGGAAGATGCTCTTACCTTGGAAGAAATTGCTGAAAAAGTGGAGGCTGGTCAACTGGACTTTCTTCATCCTCTAGAGATTGGAATAGGTGACCTTGCCACAGTTTTCCTAACTCCAGAACAAGCTACAGAAGTGCGCTTTGGTCGTTTTATCGAGCTAGATCAAACAGACCAAGAACTGGCTGCCTTTGAGGGAGATAAATTACTAGCCATTCTAGAAAAACGAGGCAATCTCTATAAGCCAAGGAAGGTTTTTAGCTAGTTTAACTGGGGTGTATGGATTGGAAATGTTTCACCCCATACTATCCAAATCAGACTATAAATTTTGCAAAAAATGTGATAGAATAGACGACGGATAAAAAAACGGAGGATAGCATGCAAAATAGACCAATCATTATCGGAGTGACAGGTGGTTCTGGTGGTGGTAAGACCAGTGTTTCAAGAGCCATTTTATCGCATTTTCCTGATGAAAAGATTTCCATGATTGAGCATGATTCTTACTACAAGGATCAGTCTCACTTGACCTTTGAAGAGCGTGTCAAAACTAACTATGACCATCCTTTTGCCTTTGATACAGATTTGATGATCGAGCAGATTAAAGAATTGTTGGCAGGACGTCCGGTGGACATTCCAACTTATGACTATACAGAGCATACGCGGAGTAGAAAGACCTATCGTCAGGAGCCTCAGGATGTCTTTATCGTTGAGGGGATTCTGGTCTTGGAGGACAAGCGCCTGCGCGATTTGATGGATATCAAGATTTTTGTGGATACAGATGATGATGTGCGTATTATTCGTCGGATCAAGCGTGATATGGAAGAGCGTGGCCGTAGTCTGGATAGCGTGATTGACCAATATCTAGGTGTGGTAAAACCTATGTACCACCAGTTCATTGAGCCGACCAAGCGTTATGCCGATATCGTCATTCCTGAGGGAGTCAGCAATACCGTTGCTATCGACCTTTTGACCACTAAGATTGCAAAGATTTTGGAAGAAGCGCGAAACAGCAAATAATCAGATGAGGAGGCCTAGCCTCCTTTTTCTATTTTTCCTTTAGTTTCAGTAGGAAAAAGGTGATTTTTAAGCATGTTTTTGGTATAATAATACCCATGGAAAAGCAAGAAAATGAATAGTAGGTGGAGATGGAAAAGTATTTATCGGTAACAACTTTGACCAAGTATCTGAAAATGAAATTCGATAAAGACCCATACTTGGAACGGGTCTATTTAACTGGTCAAGTTTCCAACTTTCGTAAACGACCTACTCACCAATATTTCTCCCTAAAGGATGACCATGCAGTTATTCAAGCGACCATCTGGTCAGGGATCTATCAGAAATTAGGTTTCGACTTGGAAGAGGGAATGAAAATCAATGTGATTGGGCGTGTGCAGGTCTATGAACCAAGCGGTAGCTACTCTATCATCATTGAAAAAGCTGAGCCTGATGGGGTTGGGGCGCTTGCGATTCAGTTTGAACAACTCAAGAAGAAACTGACAGAAGAAGGTCTGTTTCAAGAGAGATTCAAGCAACCTCTTCCCCAGTTTGCTAAGCGAATCGGTGTGGTAACCAGTCGCAGTGGAGCTGTTATTCGAGATATCATCACAACTGTCAGCAGGCGCTTTCCAGGTGTTGATATCCTTCTCTATCCGACCAAGGTACAAGGTGATGGAGCTGCGGAGGAAATTGCTCGAAATATTGCTCGTGCCAATCAACGTGAGGACCTAGATGTTCTCATCCTTGGTCGTGGTGGGGGTTCCATCGAGGATCTCTGGGCTTTTAACGAAGAGATCGTGGTACGGGCTATTTTTGAATCCCGTTTGCCAATCATTTCTAGTGTGGGGCATGAGACAGATGTGACCTTGGCGGATTTTGTGGCAGATAGACGGGCTGCAACGCCAACAGCTGCAGCTGAACTGGCAACACCTGTAACCAAGTTGGATCTATTAGCTCATTTTCAAAATCAGGAAAAACGGATGGCAACAGCAGTTCAGAATGTCCTGTCAAGAAAAAAAGAAGCTCTGAAAAAATGCAGTCAGTCAGTCATCTTTAGACAGCCAGAGCGCTTGTACGATGGATATTTGCAACGGTTAGATCAACTACAACTGCGATTAAAACAAAGTTTGCGAACACGGATTTCTGATAATAAACAGCTAGTCCAAGCAAGGACGCATCAACTGGTACAATTATCACCTATTACCAAAATCCAGCGTTATCAAGACCGTCTAGGTCAGTTGGACAAGCTCCTACGTAGCCAAATGGCGCTGGTTTATGATGCCAAGGTTGCTGAGGTGAAGCGACTTTCAGAAGCTCTACTGATGTTGGATACCAGTCGAATCGTGGCGCGTGGCTATGCAATTGTCAAAAAAGAAGAGTCCGTAGTCGATTCTGTTGAGATGTTGAATAAAAAAGACCAAGTGACGCTTTTGATGCGAGATGGTCAAGTAGAATTAGAGGTTAAAGATGTCAAAACAAAAGAAATTTGAGGAAAATCTAGCAGAACTAGAGACCATTGTACAAAGTTTGGAAAATGGTGAAATCGCTCTGGAAGATGCGATTGCTGCCTTTCAAAAGGGCATGGTCTTATCAAAAGAGCTCCAAGCGACGCTGGACAAGGCTGAAAAAACCTTGGTCAAGGTCATGCAAGAAGACGGAACAGAAAGTGATTTTGAATGAAGAAGCAAGAAAAATTAGCTCTTGTTGAATCGGCTTTGGAAGATTTTTATGGAGACCAGCAGTTTGCCTCTAGTTTGCGAGAGTCTGTTCTCTATTCCGTTCATGCTGGTGGCAAGCGTATTCGACCTTTTCTCTTGTTAGAAGTTCTGGAAGCCTTGCAGGTCGCTATTAAACCAGCACACGCTCAAGTGGCCGCTGCCTTGGAAATGATTCATACAGGGAGCTTGATTCACGATGACCTTCCAGCTATGGATGACGACGATTACCGTCGGGGACGTCTAACTAATCATAAGAAATTTGGCGAAGCGATGGCAATATTGGCAGGAGATGCCTTGTTCCTAGATCCCTATGCCTTGATCGCCCAGGCAGATTTGCCAAGTCAGATCAAGGTGGACCTGATTGCCAACTTATCCCTTGCTTCAGGGAGTCTAGGTATGGTGGCAGGGCAAGTTTTGGATATGGAAGGCGAACACCAGCATTTGTCCTTGGAAGAACTCCAGACCATTCATGTCAATAAAACTGGAAAATTACTAGCCTATCCCTTCCAAGCAGCTGCTATCATAGCAGAATTAGCGCCTGAAATCCAAGTAAAATTGAAAACTGTAGGTGAATTGATTGGGCTGGCCTTTCAAGTCAGAGATGATGTGCTGGATGTGACAGCTAGTTTTGAGGAAATCGGCAAAACACCACAAAAGGATTTACAAGCTGAAAAATCAACCTATCCTGCCTTGCTGGGCTTGGAAGAGGCGAATGCCTTTTGTAACCAAACTTTGGATCAAGCCGAGGCTAAATTAGAAGAAATTTCCCAGCAAGTCAGCTTTGAAACAGAATCGATTGTGAAAATAGTAGAAAGTTTGAGAATCAATGGCTAAGGAAAGAGTGGATGTACTAGCTTATAAACAGGGTTTGTTTGAAACGCGTGAACAAGCCAAGCGTGGTGTCATGGCTGGTCTAGTCGTAGCAGTCCTTAATGGAGAACGCTTTGACAAACCAGGAGAGAAAATCCCAGATGACACTGAGCTAAAACTCAAGGGTGAAAAACTCAAGTATGTCAGTCGAGGTGGTCTAAAACTAGAGAAGGCCTTGCAGGTCTTTGATTTGTCAGTGGAGGGAGCAACCACGATTGATATTGGGGCTTCCACTGGAGGATTTACTGATGTCATGTTGCAAAATGGTGCTGAGTTGGTCTTTGCAGTTGATGTTGGTACCAATCAGTTGGCTTGGAAATTGCGTCAAGACCCGCGGGTTGTCAGCATGGAGCAGTTTAATTTTCGTTATGCTGAAAAGACTGATTTTGAGCAGGAACCGAGCTTTGCCAGTATTGATGTGAGTTTCATTTCCCTCAGTCTGATTTTGCCTGCCTTGCACCGTGTCTTGGCAGATCAAGGGCAGGTGGTGGCTCTGGTTAAGCCCCAGTTTGAAGCAGGTCGTGAGCAGCTTGGGAAGAATGGAATCATTCGCGATGCCAAGGTTCATCAAACTGTCCTTGAAGCTGTCACTGCTATGGCAGTTGAACAAGGTTTTTCAGTGCTTAGATTAGACTATTCACCAATCCAAGGTGGGCATGGAAACATCGAATTTTTGGCATATTTGAAAAAGGAAGAGGGAGCAAGTAACCAAGTTGCTCCTGAAATAGAAAAAGTTGTAGAGAGAGCACATAGAGAATTTAAAGATGAATAAAAAAGAGAGACTTGAAAAAATTAGAAGATTTGTTACGGATTATCAGATCGGGACTCAGGAAGAAATTGTTGAGTACTTGAGGGAAGCAGGTATTTCTGCCACTCAAGCCACTGTATCAAGGGACATCAAGGAGCTTGGGATTGTTAAAATTCCTTTGAAGAATAACACCTATATCTATGAGTTGCCAAAATCAATTGTTAAGAGTTTGCAGTTGGCTGAGGACAATATTGTGAGTTCTGAGTTAATGGGAAATATGATCAACCTTTCTGTCATTCCTGGAAATACTATTTTTGTGAAGAGTCAGTTGGTTGAAGCATTCTCTGAACAGATTTTTAGCTGTCTAGCTGATGATGATTCTATCTTAATTGTAGCCAGAACAGCAGAGGCAGCTGAGGAAATCGTTGAACAAGTCAAAAAATGGTAGGTCAGTATGTTACTTGAAATTTCGATAAAAAACTTTGCCATTATTGAGGCGATTTCGCTCAATTTTGAAAAGGGTATGACTGTCCTGACTGGTGAAACGGGTGCAGGGAAGTCGATTATCATTGATGCCATGAATATGATGTTGGGAGCTCGAGCAACGACAGACGTTATTCGTCACGGTGCTCCTAAGGCAGAGATTGAGGGACTTTTTTCGGTTGAAAACAGTCGTGTTTTACAGGAACTTTTTGATGAGCAAGGTTTGGAAATGGGTGATGAAATCATCATT
This sequence comes from Streptococcus sp. ST16, assembly GCF_046098135.1. Taxonomy (NCBI): domain Bacteria; kingdom Bacillati; phylum Bacillota; class Bacilli; order Lactobacillales; family Streptococcaceae; genus Streptococcus; species Streptococcus sp. ST16. The sequence continues at coordinate 151,389 of NZ_JBJUSE010000001.1, forward strand.
CGCCGTGAGATTCTCCAAAACGGACGTAGTATTAGTCGCGTGAATGGCCAGATGGTTAATCTGTCTGTCTTGCGTTCCATTGGGCAACATCTTGTAGATATCCATGGTCAGCATGACCAAGAGGAGTTAATGCGTCCTCAACTGCACATCCAGATGTTGGATGAGTTTGGTGATGCAGCTTTCTTGGAGCTGAAGGAGACTTATCAGACGAGCTTTGATGCCTATCGTAAAAAGCGTAAGCAGGTTCTAGAAGTCAAGAAAAACCAGCAGGAACATAAGGCTCGTATTGAGATGTTGGAATTTCAAATGGCAGAGATTGATGCAGCAAACTTGCAGGCTAGTGAAGACTTGGCTCTCAACCAAGAACGAGATAAACTCCTCAATCATAAAAATATTGCGGATACGCTAACCAATGCCTATAGCATGTTAGACAATGAGGAATTCTCCAGTCTTGCTAATGTCCGTTCAGCAATGAATGACATGGAAAGTGTCGAAGAGTATGACCCTGAATACCGTGAAATTTCAAGTTCTCTATCAGAAACCTACTATGTTTTAGAAGATGTTAGCAAGCGTTTAGAAGATATTATTGAGGACTTGGATTTTGATGGCAATCGCCTCATGCAGGTTGAAAATCGTTTAGACCTTCTGAATACTATTACCCGCAAGTATGGTGGAACTGTAGACGATGTCTTGCTTTATTTTGCCAAGATTACGGATGAGTACAATCTCTTGACGGGTAATAACCTTTCTTCCGAAGACATGGAAGCAGAGCTCAAAAAATTGGAAGTTAATCTTGTCGATTTGGCAGGTCAGCTTGCATCTGCTCGCCATGACTTGGCCCAGCAGCTTGAAGCGGAGATTAAACAAGAACTGCAAGACCTCTATATGGAGAAGGCTCAATTCCAGGTTCGCTTTAGCAAGGGCAAATTTAGTCGTGAGGGGAATGAAATGGTTGAGTTTTACATTTCAACCAACCCAGGTGAAGACTTTAGACCCTTGGTCAAAGTTGCATCTGGTGGGGAGCTATCTCGCCTCATGCTAGCTATTAAATCCGCCTTTTCTCGTAAAGAAGGCAAGACTAGTATTGTCTTTGATGAGGTGGATACGGGAGTTTCAGGTCGTGTGGCCCAAGCCATTGCTCAGAAGATTCATAAGATTGGCCAACATGGTCAGGTTTTAGCTATTTCTCATCTACCACAAGTGATTGCGATTGCGGATTACCAATTCTTTATTGAAAAGATTAGTGACGAACATTCAACTGTTTCGACAGTTCGTCTCTTGACTTTAGAAGAGCGAGTAGAGGAAGTTGCTAAGATGTTAGCAGGAGAGAATGTAACAGAAGCAGCCCTTAGCCAAGCCAGAGAATTATTGCAAAAGAGGGAGAAATAAATGACAGATTATTATGTAATTGGAGATGTCCATGGAAAAGCAGGTATGTTGGAAGACCTTCTCAAAACATGGGATGGTCACACCCAGTTGCTTTTTCTAGGGGATTTGATTGACCGAGGTGAAGATAGTCGCCGTGTTCTAGAAATGGTCAAAGACTTGGTTGACAATCATGGAGCTATCTGTCTATCAGGAAACCACGAGTATATGTTTTTGACTTGGCTCGATGACCCAGAAGAAAGCTATGACCACTATCGTCGAAATGGTGGCGATACAACTATTAACTCTATTCTAGGTCGTCCCTTAGATGCACCTGTGGATGCAGTTGAAGACGCTAAACGTGTTGCGACTGAAGCGGCGGACTTGGTCGAATTCATTCGTCAAATGCCATTTGTAGTAGAGACAGACAAGTATATCTTTGTTCATGCTGGTATTGATTTGACCTTGGATGATTGGCATGAAACCACAGATTACAAGAAAGTCTGGCTCAGAAAACCATTCCACGAAGCCGAAAATCATACTGGAAAAACCATTGTCTTTGGCCATACACCGGTTTATGGTTTGCTAAAGCAAGACCGAGGTACAGCTGAGCTTTGGATAACAGAAGATGGCAAGATTGGCATGGATGGAGGAGCTGTCTATGGTGGTGTCCTTCATGGAATCGTCTTTACTGACCAAGGAATGACAGAACACCACTTTATTGAAAATGATGGCTTTATTGCCGAAGATTAGTACTCCTAGCAGGGTATGGTCTTGTCAAAATGTTAAAAACAATTTATAATTAATAGATACCCTGAAAGGAAGAGCAGCATGAACTTAGAAGAATTAAAGAAACGACAGGAGAAGATTCGAAACTTCTCTATTATCGCCCATATTGACCACGGGAAGTCAACGCTGGCAGACCGCATTTTGGAAAAGACGGAGACGGTTTCTAGTCGTGAAATGCAAGCCCAACTTCTGGATAGTATGGATCTTGAGCGTGAACGTGGGATTACCATTAAACTCAATGCCATCGAGCTCAATTACACTGCAAAAGATGGCGAGACCTATATTTTCCACTTGATTGATACGCCGGGGCACGTGGATTTTACCTATGAAGTGTCGCGTTCGCTAGCGGCCTGTGAAGGAGCGATTTTGGTGGTTGATGCTGCGCAAGGGATTGAAGCTCAAACTCTTGCTAACGTTTATCTAGCCTTGGACAATGATTTGGAAATTCTGCCAGTCATTAACAAGATTGACCTACCAGCAGCCGATCCAGAACGTGTGCGTACAGAGATTGAGGATGTCATCGGACTAGATGCCAGCGAAGCGGTCTTAGCATCAGCCAAAGCTGGTATTGGTATCGAAGAGATTCTTGAGCAAATTGTTGAAAAAGTACCGGCTCCAACTGGTGATGTTTCAGCTCCATTAAAAGCCTTAATTTTTGACTCAGTTTATGATGCCTATCGTGGGGTTATCCTCCAAGTGCGTGTCATGGATGGAGTTGTCAAACCTGGCGATAAGATTCAGCTCATGAGCAATGGTAAGACCTTTGATGTGACTGAGGTCGGAATTTTTACACCGAAAGCAGTTGGTCGTGATTTCCTCGCGACTGGTGACGTTGGTTATATTGCGGCTTCCATCAAGACGGTTCAAGACACTCGTGTGGGTGATACAGTTACCTTGGCAACCAATCCTGCGGAAGAGCCATTACATGGCTACAAGCAAATGAATCCGATGGTCTTTGCAGGACTTTATCCAATTGAGTCAAACAAGTACAATGACCTTCGCGAAGCACTTGAGAAACTGCAGCTCAACGATGCTAGCTTGCAGTTTGAACCAGAAACATCTCAGGCACTTGGATTTGGTTTCCGTTGTGGATTCCTTGGACTCCTCCATATGGATGTTATCCAAGAGCGTTTAGAGCGTGAGTTCAACATTGACCTCATTATGACAGCTCCTTCTGTTATCTATAAGGTTAACCAAACTGACGGTGAGTCTATGGATGTCTCTAACCCATCAGAGTTTCCAGATCCAACTAAGATTGCGACCATTGAAGAGCCTTATGTTAAGGCGCAAATCATGGTACCACAGGAGTTTGTCGGAGCAGTGATGGAATTGGCTCAGCGCAAGCGTGGGGACTTTGTGACCATGGACTATATTGATGATAACCGTGTCAATGTTATCTATCAAATTCCACTTGCTGAAATCGTCTTTGACTTCTTTGATAAGCTCAAGTCTTCAACACGTGGTTATGCAAGTTTTGACTACGAATTGTCAGAGTACCGCCCATCTAAGCTAGTCAAAATGGATATCCTTCTCAATGGAGACAAGGTGGACGCCCTTAGCTTTATCGTTCACAAGGATTTTGCCTACGAACGTGGAAAACTCATCGTTGATAAGCTCAAGAAAATCATCCCTCGTCAACAATTTGAAGTGCCGATTCAAGCAGCTATTGGACACAAGATCGTAGCTCGTACTGATATCAAGGCCCTTCGTAAGAACGTACTTGCTAAGTGTTATGGTGGTGACGTTTCTCGTAAACGCAAACTCCTTGAAAAACAAAAAGCTGGTAAGAAACGCATGAAAGCCATTGGATCAGTAGAAGTCCCACAAGAAGCCTTCCTTAGCGTCTTGAGTATGGATGAAGAATAGAAACAAAACTCTTGAAGATTCTTCAAGAGTTTTTGATTTAAATGTGAGCAATAAAATCGGAAACTAACAGAATAGATTAGGTCAGAATTTGACAGAAGTTCTTATTTTTCTTATAATGCAGATGGAGAGGTGGTAGGATGAAAAAATTATTGATTTTAGGTACTGTAGTTACTGTTAGTGCTTTTTTAGCTTCATGCTCCAATAAGTCGCAAACAGCAACCGAAGAAAGTTCGACTGCGGTTGTTAGTTCTTCTAGCAGTCAGGAAACAAGTAGCTCTAGTTCTGCTGTTTCTGAAGCGAAAAAGGAAGAGACGCAAATCATCGGATCGAATGAGTATGGCTTTGTCAAGGTACCCAAATCATGGGTTCGATTCCATGAAGTAGAAGGTGGAAATGATATACAGTATTGCGATGGAACAGATATCAACATTGTTACGCTGAATACCTTCAAGGCTGATCAGTTCAATATCAGCGAAGAAGAATATGCTAAACTGGATGTTGTGACTGTCTCATCTAGTATTTTAACTTCTAAAGAACAAAGCCCTGATTTCAGTAAGGTTTGGGGCTCCAAATCGACCATTGGAGGTTATGAAGCCTATGTTGTCAATGCAATTGCTAAGTCAGGGAAATACCTCATTACCTGGGTTTTCCGATCAAATGATGGTAAAATCCGCTATGTTTCACTTGAAGGGGATGGGGAAACTTTAAAAACAATCTTACCGATGATTGAAAGTAGCTGGTCAACTACTAAAGCTGAATAAATGAAAAAAAGAAGATCCTTGGTCTTCTTTTTATTTTTTTACGAATAGATAGATGAGTAGAAAAAGAAATGGAGTTGTATATGAAGATCACAAACTATGAGATTTACAAATTGAGAAAAGCTGGGCTGACCAATCAACAGATTCTAACTGTTCTTGAATATGATGAGACTGTAGATCAGGAGCTCTTGCTGGGTGATATTGCAGAAATTTCAGGTTGTCGTAATCCTGCTGTCTTTATGGAACGCTATTTCCAGATAGATGATGCACAGTTGGAGAAGGAGTTTCAGAAATTTCCCTCCTTTTCTATTCTTGATGACTGTTATCCTTGGGATCTGAGTGAGATTTATGATGCTCCAGTGCTCTTGTTTTATAAAGGAAATCTGGACTTGTTAAAGTTTCCGAAAGTTGCTGTTGTAGGGAGCCGTTCATGTTCTAGTCAGGGAGCAAAGTCGGTTCAGAAAGTCATTCAAGGTTTGGAAAACGAGTTAATTGTTGTCAGTGGTTTAGCCAAAGGGATTGATACCGCTGCCCATATGGCTGCACTCCAGAATGGAGGAAGAACGATTGCAGTGATTGGAACAGGATTGGATGTATTTTATCCCCGAGCCAATAAACGTTTGCAGGAACACATTGGCAATCACCATTTGGTACTTAGCGAGTACGGACCTGGTGAGGAACCCTTGAAATTTCACTTTCCAGCTCGTAATCGAATCATAGCAGGACTGTGCCGTGGCGTTATTGTAGCAGAGGCAAGAATGCGTTCAGGGAGTCTCATCACCTGTGAGCGTGCTATGGAGGAAGGGCGTGATGTCTTTGCCATTCCAGGAAACATTTTAGATGGCCATTCAGATGGCTGTCACCACCTGATCCAAGAGGGAGCAAAACTGATTTCCAGTGGTCAAGATGTGCTGGCTGAGTTTGAATTTTAAGGAGAAATTTGTTCACTAAGATAAACTTTTCTTCTATATATAGGAGCTAAGTCTTGACAGTTATGGCAAAATGGTTTACACTTTATAAAGTTTATTACTTTGAAAAGGTGTGATAGTGTGGCTACGGCAACAAAGAAGAAAAAATCAACAGTTAAAAAAAATCTAGTCATCGTGGAGTCGCCTGCTAAGGCGAAAACGATTGAGAAATATCTAGGCAGAAACTACAAGGTTCTAGCCAGTGTCGGGCATATCCGTGATTTGAAAAAATCCAGTATGTCGGTCGACATTGAAAATAACTATGAACCGCAGTATATCAATATCCGAGGAAAAGGTCCTCTCATCAATGACTTGAAAAAAGAAGCCAAAAAGGCCAATAAAGTCTTTCTGGCGAGTGACCCGGACCGTGAAGGAGAAGCAATTTCCTGGCACTTGGCTCACATTCTCAACTTGGACGAGAATGATGCCAACCGTGTAGTCTTTAATGAAATTACTAAGGACGCTGTAAAAAATGCCTTTAAAGAACCTCGCAAGATTGATATGGACTTGGTCGACGCCCAACAAGCTCGTCGAGTTTTAGACCGCTTGGTAGGGTATTCGATTTCGCCAATTTTGTGGAAAAAGGTCAAGAAGGGCTTATCAGCTGGGCGGGTGCAGTCTGTTGCTCTTAAGCTCATCATTGACCGTGAAAATGAAATCAATGCCTTCCAACCGGAAGAATACTGGACAATTGATGGTGTCTTTAAGAAGGGAACCAAGCAATTTCAGGCTTTATTCTATGGTATGAATGGCAAAAAGATGAAATTGACCACCAATGAAGAAGTCAAGGAAGTCTTGTCCCATCTATCGAGTAAAGATTTTACAGTAGACCAGGTAGACAAGAAAGAACGCAAACGCAATGCGCCCCTACCTTATACGACTTCAACCATGCAGATGGATGCGGCTAACAAAATCAATTTCCGTACTCGAAAGACTATGATGGTAGCCCAGCAGCTTTATGAAGGGATTAATATCGGATCAGGTGTGCAAGGTTTGATCACCTATATGCGTACAGACTCGACTCGTATTAGTCCAGTAGCTCAGAACGAAGCGGCAAGCTACATTAACGACCGTTTTGGTAGCAAGTATTCCAAGCATGGTAGCAGGGTCAAGAATGCCTCAGGTGCTCAAGATGCCCACGAAGCCATTCGTCCATCTAGTGTCTTTAATACACCTGAAAGCATCGCTAAGTACTTGGACAAAGACCAGCTCAAACTTTATACCCTTATCTGGAACCGTTTTGTAGCGAGCCAGATGACGGGGGCTATCTTTGATACCATGGCTGTCAAGCTCTCTCAAAATGGAGTTCAGTTCGCAGCAAATGGTAGCCAAGTTAAGTTTGATGGTTATCTTGCTATCTACAACGACTCTGACAAGAACAAGATGTTGCCAGATATGGCTGTTGGAGATGTGGTCAAGCAGGTCAATAGCAAGCCAGAACAACATTTCACTCAACCACCTGCTCGCTATTCGGAAGCGACTCTTATCAAGACCTTGGAAGAAAATGGAGTTGGACGTCCGTCAACCTACGCTCCGACCATTGAAACCATCCAAAAACGTTACTACGTTCGTCTAGCAGCCAAACGTTTTGAACCAACAGAGTTGGGAGAAATTGTTAACAAACTCATCGTTGAATATTTCCCAGACATCGTAAACGTGACCTTCACAGCTGAGATGGAAGGAAAACTGGATGATGTCGAAGTAGGAAAAGAGCAGTGGCAACGTGTTATTGACGCCTTTTACAAACCATTCTCTAAAGAAGTAGCCAAGGCTGAATCTGAAATGGAAAAAATCCAGATTAAGGATGAACCAGCTGGATTTGACTGTGAAGTTTGTGGCAGTCCGATGGTGATTAAGCTCGGTCGTTTTGGTAAATTCTATGCTTGTAGCAATTTCCCAGACTGCCGTCATACACAAGCGATTGTTAAGGAGATTGGTGTCGAGTGTCCAAGCTGTCATCAAGGACAAATCATCGAACGCAAAACCAAGCGTAATCGTATCTTCTATGGTTGCAATCGTTACCCAGAATGCGAATTTACTTCCTGGGATAAACCAATTGGACGTGATTGTCCAAAATGCGGACACTTCCTTGTGGAGAAAAAGGTCCGTGGTGGTGGTAAGCAGGTTGTATGTAGTAATGGCGACTACGAAGAGGAAAAAATTAAATAGAATGCAGAGTCCTGAAAATGAATTTCAGGCTCTTTTTTTGTTGAGGCTTGACAAATTTCCTCCTTGTATGCGAAACTAGAGGAAGAGTAATTTATCTAGGAGAAATCATGCGTATCATTTACCTCAGTATTGGCTTTATTTCACTGGCTTTAGCTGTTATTGGAGTTGTCCTACCACTTTTGCCAACAACGCCCTTTCTTTTGTTAGCGATCGCTTGCTTTTCAAAATCTTCTAAACGTTTTGAAGACTGGCTTTATCATACAAAGCTTTATCAGACCTATGTAGCTGACTTTCGGGAAACCAAGTCAATCGCGCGTGAACGTAAGAAAACAATCATCGTATCTATCTATATCTTGATGGGAATTTCTATTTATTTTGCCCCTCTTTTACTAGTCAAAATCGGTCTGGGAGTCTTGACTATCTTTATCACCTACTATCTCTTTAAAGTCATTCCTGATAAAGATTAGTTTCTGAAATTTGATATTTTCTTTGAAAAAATTGAAAGCATATTTAAAATAATATGATATAATAAATTTAAAGAAAACATCAAGGAGAATCAAATGATTTACGAATTTTGTGCTGAAAATGTGACCTTGCTTGAAAAAGCGATGCAGGCTGGAGCTCGTCGAATCGAACTTTGTGACAATCTAGCAGTAGGAGGAACAACACCTAGCTATGGAGTGACCAAGGTAGCGGTTGAACTGGCAGCTAACTACGACACCACCATCATGACTATGATTCGTCCCCGTGGTGGCGACTTTGTCTATACTGATCTTGAAATAGCAATCATGCTAGAGGATATTCGTTTGACTGCTCAGGCTGGAAGTCAAGGTGTTGTATTTGGTGCTTTAACTGCTGATAAGAAGGTGGATAAAACTAATCTTGAGAAGCTGATTGCCGCATCTAAAGGAATGGAAATTGTCTTTCACATGGCCTTTGATGAATTGAGTGATGAAGACCAGTTGGAAGCCATTGACTGGCTCAGCCAAGCTGGTGTCACTCGTATCTTAACTCGTGCTGGTGTGTCTGGTGACTCGCTAGAGAAACGTTTTGAACACTATCACAGAATTTTGGAACATGCAAAAGGTAAAATTGAAATTTTACCAGGTGGGGGGATTGACTTGGATAACCGTCAAACCTTTATCGATCAGCTGGGTGTGACACAATTGCATGGAACTAAGGTTGTCTTTTAAAAAATAGAAAGGAACTGCTAGCTTTTGGTAGCAGTTTTCACTTATGTTTGAAATTTTTAAATCCTATCAGTTGAATCAAGAAAAAGCCAGTGCTTACGGTTTTATAGAAAATGAGGGAGTCTGGACCTACAGTTTCCAGATCTTGGATGGCGACTTTGTCATGAATGTGTCCATCACAACGGATAATGTGAGCTTTCAAGTTTTTGATCAGGAGACTGGTGACCTTTATCCTCAAGTCCATATGGAAAGCATGAGGGGAAGTTTTGTTGGAAGTGTCCGTGAGGCTTGTTTGGAGATTCTCTATCAGATTCGGAAGGCTTGTTTTGACGTGCAGGATTTTATCTGCCCTCAGACTAAGCGCATCATGGCTCAAGTTCAAGAAAAGCATGGCAATCAGTTGGAATATCTGTGGGAGAAATCTCCTGATACAGCGGTATTACGTCATGAAGACAGTCAAAAGTGGTATGCTGTTTTAATGAGAATTCCTTGGGATAGGCTAGATAAGGGGAGAGAAGGGCTAGTGGAAGCCGTCAACCTCAAACATGACTGCGTTGCTGACTTACTCTCACAAAAGGGTATTTACCCTGCCTTTCATATGAACAAACGCTACTGGATTAGTCTTGCTCTTGATGATAGTTTATCGGATAACGAAGTTCTAGATTTGCTAGAAATCAGTTGGAATTTGACATTGAAAAAGTAAGGAAATTCCCTTGTGTTTTCAAATACTTTTAATTAGCAAAATATTCTTTACTGAAGAAATTTTCAGAAAATATTGGATTTTTTCTTGACAAGAGTTTTTTCCTATGCTAAAATACTTAACAAGATATCAAACGAAGGAGAAAGTCAAACATGAAAACAGCTAAGTTTAATCAATTTGTTTTGTTGTTGAGGTACTCGGGCTAGTGCAAAAGCATTAGTCCTGTTTGGCTTACCAAGCGGGAGTAAATCAACATCTCGCTTGGGCTTCTAAGCGAGATGTTTTTTTTAACCACATTTGGGAAAGGGGAAATCTTATGCGTAAAGTTGAATTTTTTGATACAAGCCTTCGTGATGGGGAACAAACACCTGGTGTTAACTTCTCAATAAAGGAAAAAGTTTCCATTGCAAGGCAGCTGGAGAAATGGGGAATTTCTGTAATTGAAGCTGGTTTTCCGGCTGCTAGTCCTGATTCATTTATAGCCGTTCAAGAAATTGCTAGAGCCATGAAAAAAACAGCAGTGACAGGATTAGCTCGTTCTGTAAAATCTGATATTGATGCTTGTTATGAGGCTCTTAAGGATGCCAAGTATCCACAGATTCATGTCTTTATCGCTACCAGTCCGATTCACCGCAAGTATAAGCTCAATAAGAGCAAGGAAGAGATTTTAGAAGCTATCAAGGAGCATGTTTCTTATGCACGTTCTAAGTTTGAGGTTGTCGAGTTCTCTCCTGAAGATGCGACTAGGACAGAGTTGGATTTCCTCTTACAAGTCGTTCAAACAGCGGTCGATGCAGGTGCATCTTATATCAATATCCCTGACACAGTTGGCTTTACGACTCCAGAAGAGTTTGCACGCATCTTTGATCACTTGACTGAAAATATTAAATCAGATCATAAAGTTGTCTTTGGTGTCCACTGTCACGATGATCTCGGTATGGCAACTGCAAATACTTTGACAGCAATTAAACACGGTGCTGGACGTGTCCAGGGAACTATTAATGGTATCGGTGAACGCGCAGGTAATGTTGCTCTTGAAGAAGTAGCTGTTGCTTTGAAGATTCGTGAGGATTTCTTCCAAGCAACTAGTGATATTGTTTTGGATGAAACAATGAATACGTCAGAAATGGTTTCTCGCTTCTCAGGTATTCCAGTTCCTAAAAACAAGGCTGTCGTTGGTGGAAATGCCTTCTCTCATGAATCGGGTATTCACCAAGACGGAGTTCTTAAAAATCCTCTTACCTATGAAATCATCACCCCTGAATTGGTTGGTGTTAAGAGTAATAGCCTTCCGCTTGGAAAATTGTCAGGTCGCCATGCTTTTGTTGAGAAACTAAGAGAATTGGCTCTAGACTTTACAGAAGAGGATATCAAACCACTCTTTGCTAAGTTCAAGGCGTTAGCGGACAAGAAACAAGAAATCACAGATGCAGATATTCGAGCTCTGGTAGCTGGAACCATGGTTGAAAATCCAGAAGGCTTCCACTTTGATGATTTACAACTTCAAACTCATGCAGATAATGACATTGAAGCACTTGTTAGCCTAGCCAATATGGATGGTGAAAAAGTCGAATTTAATGCAACAGGGCAAGGTTCCGTTGAAGCAATCTTTAACGCTATCGATAAGTTCTTCAACCAATCTGTCCGCTTGGTGTCCTATACTATTGATGCTGTGACAGACGGGATCGATGCCCAGGCTCGGGTATTGGTGACTGTTGAAAACAGAGATACAGAGACCATCTTTAATGCAGCAGGGATTGATTTCGATGTACTGAAGGCTTCAGCTATTGCCTACATCAATGCCAATACCTTTGTTCAAAAGGAGAATGCTGGTGAGATGGGACGAAGCGTTTCCTATCGCGATCTGCCTAACGTGTAAAGGAGAATGCTATGACAAAGAAAATAGTGGCTCTAGCTGGTGATGGAATCGGTCCAGAAATTATGGAAGCTGGTTTGGAGGTTTTGGAGGCTCTATCTGAAAAAACAGGATTTGTCTATGAAATAGACAGACACCCTTTTGGTGGTGCAGGTATTGATGCTATGGGGTATCCCTTACCTGATGAAACCCTCAAGGCAAGTAGGGAAGCAGATGCAATTCTCCTAGCAGCTATTGGTAGTCCTCAGTATGATGGGGCAGCGGTTCGGCCCGAACAAGGCTTGCTGGCTCTCCGTAAGGAACTCAATCTCTACGCCAATATACGACCGGTCAAGATTTTTGAGAGTCTCAAGCACTTATCACCTCTCAAACCTGAACGAATTGCTGGGGTAGACTTTGTCGTGGTGCGTGAGTTGACAGGTGGTATTTACTTTGGAGATCATATTCTAGAAGAGCGCAAAGCGCGTGATATCAACGACTACAGCTATGAGGAAGTAGAGCGGATTCTTCGTAAGGCCTTTGAAATCGCAAGAAGTCGGAGAAAAATCGTTACTAGCATCGATAAGCAAAATGTTCTAGCGACATCAAAACTCTGGCGGAGAGTAGCTGAGGAGGTTGCGCAGGATTTCCCAGATGTAACCCTGGAACACCAGTTGGTGGACTCAGCTGCCATGCTCATGATTACCAATCCTGCCAAGTTTGATGTCATCGTGACAGAAAATCTTTTCGGAGATATTCTCTCGGATGAATCAAGCGTTCTATCTGGCACACTTGGGGTCATGCCATCAGCCAGTCATTCTGAAAATGGTCCAAGCCTTTATGAGCCCATTCACGGTTCAGCACCTGATATTGCAGGTCAAGGAATTGCTAATCCTATTTCCATGATTTTATCAGTGGCCATGATGTTGAGAGATAGCTTTGGACGTTATGAGGATGCGGAGCGTATCGAACATGCAGTGGAAGCCAGTTTGGCAGCAGGCGTTTTAACAGGAGATATAGGAGGACAGGCTTCAACCAAGGAAATGACAGAAGCCATCATTGAAAGATTATGAAGATAAATGAAGGAATCACGCTTACCCTCTTGATTTGGAATTTGCTGGTTTTCTTGATTTATGGCATTGACAAATCCAAGGCAAGAAGAGGTGCTTGGCGCGTCCCAGAGAAAATCTTACTCATTTTAGCCCTTACTTGTGGTGGTTTTGGTGCCTGGTTGGCAGGAATCGCCTTTCACCACAAGACTAGAAAATGGTACTTTAAAACAGTTTGGTTTCTCGGGATGGTGACCACACTAGTAGCCTTATATTTTATTTGGAGGTAATGGATGGCAGGAAAATCGATTTTTGATAAATTATGGGAACGCCATATCATCACAGGAGAAGAGGGGCAACCCCAACTCATGTATGTAGATCAGCACTATATTCACGAGGTGACCAGTCCTCAGGCTTTTCAAGGATTGCGAGATGCAGGACGCAGATTGAGACGACCAGACTTGACATTTGGAACCTTTGACCACAATGTCCCTACGGTCAATATCTACGATATTCGAGATGTTATTTCTAAGGCTCAAATTGATAAGCTTGCTGAAAATGTTGAGGAGTTTGGGATTGAACATGCAGCCCACGGTTCTGAAAAGCAGGGAATCGTTCACATGGTAGGTCCAGAGACAGGACGGACACAACCAGGAAAATTCATCGTTTGTGGAGACAGTCACACAGCTACTCACGGAGCTTTCGGAGCTATCGCCTTTGGGATTGGGACCAGTGAGGTCGAGCATGTCTTTGCTACCCAGACCCTCTGGCAGGTTAAACCCAAGAAAATGTTGGTAGAATTCACTGGTGTTCCTCAAAAAGGAGTTTATTCTAAGGATTACATTCTCGCCTTAATTGCCAAGTATGGCGTTGCTTGTGGTGTAGGATATGTGGTGGAATATCGTGGGCAAGCGATTGATGCACTGACCATGGAAGAGAGAATGACTATCTGCAATATGTCCATCGAGTTTGGTTCTAAGATGGGAATTATGAATCCAGATCAGACCACCTATGACTATCTCAAGGGACGGGAATGCGTCCCCGAAGCTTTTGAGGAGGCGGTTGCTGACTGGAAGACGCTTGTCAGCGATGATGATGCTGTTTATGATAAGGTTATCCGGATGGATGTCTCAGACTTGGCTCCTATGGTGACCTGGGGAACCAATCCTGCTATGGGCGTCGACTTTGACAGTAGCTTCCCAGAAATTAAGGATATGAATGATGAACGAGCTTATCATTACATGAACTTGGTTCCTGGTCAAAAGCCAGAGGATATTGAACTAGGATATATTTTTATCGGGTCTTGTACCAATGCTCGGCTCAGTGACTTGCAACTGGCTGCGCGATTTGTCAAAGGGAAGAAGATTGCTCCCAATCTAACAGCAATCGTAGTACCAGGTTCTCGTCCTGTCAAACGAGCTGCGGAGAAGTTGGGTTTGGATAAGGTCTTCTTAGATGCTGGCTTTGAATGGAGAGACCCAGGTTGTTCTATGTGCCTAGGGATGAATCCAGATAAGGTACCTGATGGTGTTCACTGTGCCTCAACCAGCAACCGTAACTTTGAAGATAGACAGGGATTTGGTGCTAAAACCCATCTCTGCAGTCCAGCCATGGCAGCTGCGGCAGCTATCGCAGGGCGTTTCGTAGATGTTCGGCAAATGCCAGAGGCCCAGTAAGGAGAGGATATGGAGAAATTTACAGTTTATACGGGAACGACAGTTCCTCTCATGAATGATAACATCGACACCGACCAAATCCTCCCCAAGCAGTTTCTCAAGTTAATTGATAAAAAAGGCTTTGGTAAGTATCTCATGTATGCTTGGCGTTATCTGGACGATAACTACACTGAGGATCCAGACTTTGTCTTTAACCGACCTGAATATCGCAAAGCCAGTATTCTCATTTCAGGGGATAACTTTGGTGCGGGGTCTTCGAGGGAACACGCAGCTTGGGCTCTAGCCGACTATGGTTTTAAGGTCGTGATTGCAGGCTCTTTCGGGGACATTCATTACAATAATGAACTCAATAATGGAATGTTGCCCATTGTTCAGCCTAGAGAGGTTAGAGAGAAACTAGCCCAACTACAACCAAGCGATCAGGTAACTGTGAACTTGGAACAACAAAAAATCATCTCACCAGTTGGAGAATTCTCTTTCGAAATTGATAGCGAATGGAAACATAAGCTTTTAAATGGTTTGGATGATATCGGAATTACTTTGCAGTATGAAGACTTGATTGCTGCCTATGAAAAACAACGACCAGCCTACTGGCAGGATTAGAAAAAATAGAAAAGGAACTATAGAATTATGACAAAACACATTCAATGGAACGGAACACTTTCACAAGAAGGCTATGACATTTTAAAAGGGGAGGGCGGTTGCATCGTTTGCCCTACAAAAGTTGGTTACATCATCATGACTAGCGATAAGGCAGGTCTTGAACGCAAGTTTGAAGCCAAAGAGCGTAACCGTAACAAACCCGGAGTTGTTCTTTGTGGTAGCATGGATGAGCTTCGCGCTTTAGCGCAACTCAATCCAGAAATTGAAGCCTTCTACCAAAAACATTGGGATGAAGATATTCTCCTTGGCTGTATCCTTCCATGGAAACCAGAAGCCTTTGAAAAACTCAAAGCATACGGTGATGGCCGTGAAGAACTTATGACTGACGTTCGTGGAACGAGCTGTTTTGTCATCAAGTTTGGTAAAGCTGGTGAACAGTTGGCTGTTAAACTGTGGGAAGAAGGTAAAATGGTCTATGCCTCATCAGCCAACCCATCTGGTAAAGGAAACCGAGGTAAGGTGGAAGGAATCGGAGAACGTATTGAAGGAGCAGTGGACCTTGTCATCGAAGCAGACGACTATGTGGCATCCATCCAACCTGACAAAACGATTGAAACGCGCTATGAGCAAGGTGTGATGGTCTCTATGGTCGATAAAGACGGAAAACTCATCCCAGAACAAGGAGGAGCCCGCTCAATCTCACCAGCTCCAGTTGTGATCCGTAAAGGGCTTGACATTGATAAAATCATGATGCACTTGTCAGATACCTTTAACTCATGGGACTACCGCCAAGGCGAGTATTATTAAGATTGAAAAGAAGTCTAGTGTTAAGAGAAATTGAAGCTCCTAACGCTGGGCTTTTTGTTTAGAATTTCTTTTCTTTTTTATATAGATATGATATTCTATATGTGAAATAGGGTTTTGAAATATTAAATACTAACTAGCCTATAATATGAAAATGGAGTTACAAAATGGAAGAAAAATTAAATTATTGGATGATAGTTGCAGGAGGAGGTGGAAAAGTTTGGTCCCTATTTAAAGAAGAGAATATAGCTTGTATAGATTTTGATTCTAATTTGTCTAGTATTCTAGATTATAAAAATCCTCAAGAATTGAAACAGGGAAAACAGAGAGATAAATTTATTTGGAAATTTGCTCATGACATAAAAAAAGATGATTACATAATAGCTATCACAGGGTTTAAGGAAATTTTAGGAATTGGTCAATGTGTGAAACCTTATTATTTTGACGAATCTAAAAAAACATTTAAACATTGTATTGGTGTTAAATGGTTGAAAGTAGATGGTGGATGGGAATACCAAGGTAAAAAAGGTACAAGACAAACCATCAACTGGGATAGAAATTCAGAACGTATCAATTTATATAAATCTATTCTAAATGGTACATACAGAAAAAATGTAGAGAAAGTTGTTATGAATAAAAATATTAACGATTATTTAGATATATTAAAAAAATCCAAAAACCTCATACTCCGTGGTGCACCTGGCACAGGAAAAACTTATCTTGCTAAAGAAATTGCTAAAGAATTAACGGATGGCGATGAAGACCAAATCGGCTTTGTACAGTTTCACCCATCTTATGATTATACGGATTTTGTTGAGGGTTTAAGACCGGATTCAAATGAGGATGGCAGTATATTTTTTAAATTAAAAGAAGGTATTTTTAAGAAGTTTTGTCAGAATGCTATAGATGCTCAGAAAACTGGAGGACAAGATAATTTTGATGAAGCTTGGGATCTTTATCTTGAGTATGTTAATAGTAGAGATGAAAAAGAATATTTGACAGAATTTTCCTATCTAACAGTAAATAGTCGAAATAATTTTAATATCAATTATGAAACTAAAGCCAAAGGAACTGTCTTAACAAAATCTTATGTTTATGAACTCTATAAAGACGAAAATTATCTGAAAAAGCCCTTTTATCGTAACCAAGGAAAAAAAGTCCTTGAAACTTTAAAGAAAAGATTTGGTCTGAAAGATTATGTCTCTCCAACAAAGATCAACACAGATAAGAAATTCGTCTTCATCATCGATGAGATTAATCGTGGTGAGATTTCTAAGATTTTTGGTGAACTCTTTTTCTCTATTGACCCTGGATATCGTGGTGAAAAGGGAAGTGTTTCTACCCAATATGCAAATCTACACGAAACTGATGAAAAGTTTTATATCCCCGAAAATGTTTACATCATCGGAACAATGAATGATATTGACCGTTCGGTGGACACCTTTGATTTTGCAATGCGCCGTCGTTTCCGTTTTGTTGAAGTTACTGCTGAAAGCCAACTAGTCATGCTAGATGATGCTCTTGGTGATAAGGCTGAAGAAGCTAAAATTCGTCTTAGAAATTTGAACGCTGCTATCGAAAACGTTCAGGAGCTAAATAGCCATTATCATATCGGACCAAGTTATTTCCTTAAGTTGAAGGATGTAGATTTTGACTATGAATTACTCTGGTCTGATTATATTAAACCCCTCCTAGAAGACTACTTGCGTGGTTCTTATGAAGAGGATGAAACTCTGCAAACATTGAAAAAAGCATTTGATCTGACAAATAAGGAGCAAACAGAACCCCAAGATACTGGTGATAATGATGCGGATAACTGATAATCAGCATAGAATTGCTAAAGAAGACTTTGTCGCTGAATATCCCAAACTAAGTCAAGCTCTTCTTGATAGAACACTGGATAACCTTTCTAGAGAGGACAATATCTTTATTTTCCCAAATGATTTGATGAATTCTCCTGATTTAGAGAAGGACCAAAAGATTTTTGAAACTGTCAATCAGGAAATTAAGACTGGAAATGTGATTGGTTTTCTGGGGTGTGGTCAGGAAAAATTGACGATTTCCTCTCGTTTTTCTGATGAAAGTAACGACCATTTTTTGCATTATCTTTTACAAAAGGTTCTTCATATCAATCTCACTAGTTTGGATGTCGGTCTGTCTCCTGAAGATAAGCTCTATCAACTCTTGATTTACCTCTTTCCCAAATATATGCAAGCTGCTCTCAGAAAAGGTCTTTATAAGGAATACCAGCGATTTTTCCATAACGATAGTCATGTGAAGGGCGTACTAGATGTTGAAAATCATCTGAAAAAAAATCTCCCTTTTATGGGAAATATTGCCTATACAACTAGAGAGTTTACTTATGATAATCCACTCATGCAGTTGATTCGACATACGATTGAGTACATAAAAACTCAAAAAAGTTTTGGAGTTCTGATCGATAGTAATCGTGAAAATATGGCAGAAATCATTCGTGTAACTTCATCTTATAAACTAGCTGATCGTGCTAAGATTATCAGGATGAATAAAATCAAACCCATCCGACACGCCTATTTCAGAGAGTATAGAAAATTACAGGAACTCTGCTTGATGATTCTGAGTAGAGAAAAGCATGGTCTTGGACCTCAAGCCCAAAGGGTACATGGTATTCTTTTTGATATTGCCTGGCTCTGGGAAGAGTATATTTACACCCTGTTGCCAAAAGGTTTTGTACATCCCAGAAATAAGGATAAGACGAATGGAATTTCAGTATTTTCTGTTGGGAAACGAAAAGTATATCCAGATTTTTATGACAGAGAACGAAAGATTGTTCTAGATGCAAAATATAAAAAACTGGAGTTCACTGAAAAAGGAATCAACCGTGAGGACTTGTTCCAGCTGATTTCCTATTCTTATATTTTAAAAGCTGAGAAAGCTGGATTGATTTTTCCTAGTGTAGAGCGATCAGTAAATAGTGAGATAGGAGAAGTAGCGGGGTACGGAGTCTTGCTTAAAAAGTGGTCTATTCGAATCCCTCAGAATGCCTCATCCTATAGTGCATTTTGTAAAATGATGGAAAATTCAGAAGAAAATTTTAAAGCGATTATTGATGAAGAAGTGGGGAGAAAGTAATCTCTTCACTGTTTTGCTATTTATATAAGTAATTTCCGAACGATATAATGTGATTGTTACAAATATTTGACAAAAACTGTACTTTGGTTTATAATAAATTAAGGAAACGTCGGGAAAAGGCGTAGGGATGCGTAAGCATAGGTAGGTCATTATAAAAGAAATGAGACATCGATATGTTAAATGAATTTCCAATTTTTGATTACGAAGATATTCAGTTGATCCCTAATAAATGTGTGATTAAAAGCCGTTCAGAAGCGGATACAAGTATTACGTTTGGAAAACACACTTTTAAACTACCTGTTGTGCCAGCAAATATGCAGACGATTTTGGATGAGAACGTAGCAGAGCAACTTGTTAAAGGCGGTTACTTCTACATTATGCACCGTTTTGATGAAGCGGGACGCATTCCTTTTATCAAACGTATGCACGATCAAGGGCTCATTGCTTCCATTTCTGTTGGTGTCAAGGATTACGAGTATGACTTTGTTAGCCAGCTCAAGGCTGATGCTCCTGAGTATATCACGATTGATATTGCTCATGGACATGCGGATAGCGTGATCTCGATGATTCAGCACATCAAGAAAGAATTACCTGATACTTTTGTAATCGCTGGTAACGTCGGAACTCCAGAAGCTGTGCGTGAATTGGAAAATGCTGGTGCAGATGCTACTAAGGTTGGAATTGGTCCTGGGAAGGTTTGTATTACCAAGGTGAAAACAGGTTTTGGTACAGGTGGTTGGCAGTTGGCTGCCCTACGCTGGTGTGCTAAGGCTGCGCGTAAACCAATCATCGCTGATGGTGGGATTCGTACCCATGGTGACATTGCCAAGTCTATCCGTTTTGGTGCTAGCATGGTCATGATTGGTTCCCTTTTTGCAGGACACATCGAAAGCCCAGGGAAAACGATTGAAGTCGATGGCGAACAGTTCAAAGAATACTATGGTTCAGCTTCACAGTATCAAAAAGGCGCTTATAAAAATGTAGAAGGTAAACGCATCTTACTGCCTGCCAAAGGGCATTTGCAAGACACCCTTACTGAGATGGAGCAGGACTTGCAAAGTGCTATTTCCTACGCAGGTGGACGCAGGCTTGCTGACCTTAAACATGTTGATTATGTTATCGTGAAAAACTCTATCTGGAACGGGGATGCATCCCACTAATGGACGCGTAGTCTACCCATAAAAAAACTTGTTATTAGAGCAAATTTTTGTTATAATAAGACAAGTTTCCACCCTTAGTGTAATGGATATCACGTAAGATTCCGGTTCTTGAGATGGGGGTTCGATTCCCTCAGGGTGGATGTAAACGGTCTAGGAAAGCCTTAAATAAGGCTTTTTCTTTATCTTGACCCAAATTTGCCCCTAAAATTGGAAATTTTATTCTAAAAAATGCTCAAATCCCCTCTAGTCCCGTTTTAAAGTGACTCAGGGGGCTTTTTTTGATATAATAAAAGAGACTGTTATCAGTTAGAAAGAGGTTGGTATGAAAGAATTACAAACTGTACTAAAGAAGCGTTTTGCAATCGAATTTGCAGACAAGAATTTATTGGAAACGGCTTTTACTCATACGAGTTATGCCAATGAGCACCGCCTCTTAAAAATTTCACACAATGAGCGCTTGGAATTTTTAGGAGACGCTGTTCTGCAATTATTGATTTCAGAATATCTGTATAAAAAATATCCTAAGAAACCAGAGGGAGATTTGTCCAAACTCCGTGCTATGATTGTCCGTGAGGAGAGTTTGGCTGGTTTTGCGCGTGATTGCCAGTTTGATCAGTTTATCAAGCTAGGAAAAGGAGAAGAAAAGTCTGGTGGGCGCAATCGTGACACCATTCTTGGAGATGCCTTTGAAGCCTTTTTGGGAGCGTTGCTTTTAGACAAGGATGTTGCTAGGGTAAAAGAGTTCATCTATCAAGTCATGATTCCCAAGGTTGAAGCAGGTGACTTTGAAATGATTAAGGATTACAAGACACATCTGCAAGAGTTGCTCCAAGTCAATGGAGATGTGGATATTCGCTACCAGGTGACATCTGAAACGGGACCTGCCCATGACAAGGTTTTTGATGTAGAAGTTCTAGTTGAGGGCAAGAGTATCGGAAAAGGTCAAGGCCGTTCTAAAAAATTGGCAGAGCAAGAGGCCGCAAAAAATGCCGTTGAGAAAGGGCTGGGTTCATGTATTTAAAGGAGATTGAGATCCAGGGATTCAAGTCTTTTGCTGACAAGACCAAGGTCGTTTTTGATCAAGGTGTGACAGCTGTCGTTGGGCCAAATGGATCTGGAAAGTCAAATATCACAGAAAGTCTGCGATGGGCACTGGGGGAGTCCAGTGTCAAGAGCCTTCGTGGTGGCAAGATGCCTGACGTTATCTTTGCTGGAACAGAAAGTCGCAAACCACTCAATTATGCCTCTGTTATCGTGACCTTGGACAATGAAGATGGCTTTATCAAGGATGCAGGGCAAGTCATTAAGGTAGAACGCCATATCTACCGTAGTGGAGATAGCGAGTATCGAATTGATGGAAAGAAAGTGCGCTTGCGTGATATTCATGACCTCTTCTTGGATACCGGTTTGGGACGGGATTCCTTCTCCATCATCTCTCAAGGGAAGGTAGAGGAGATTTTTAACTCCAAACCCGAAGAACGCCGAGCTATTTTTGAAGAAGCTGCTGGAGTTTTGAAATACAAGACTCGTAGAAAAGAAACAGAGAGCAAACTGCAACAAACTCAGGACAATCTAGACCGCTTAGAGGATATTATCTATGAGTTGGACAATCAAATCAAGCCTCTTGCCAAACAAGCCGAGAATGCTCGGAAGTTTCTAGACTTGGATGGTCAACGTAAGGCTATTTACTTGGATGTTTTGGTCGCTCAGATCAAGGAAAACAAGGCTGAACTAGAGCTGGCAGAAGAAGAACTAACTCAGCTTCAGGAACTTTTGACTAGCTATTACCAAAAGCGTCAAGAGTTAGAGGAGGAAAATCAAACTCTTAAAAAGAAACGCCAAGATCTCCAAGCTCAAATGTCCAAAGACCAAGGAAACTTGATGGATTTGACTAGTTTGATCAGTGACTTAGAGCGAAAATTAGCCCTTTCAAAACTGGAGTCCGAGCAGGTAGCCCTCAATCAACAAGAAGCACAAGCCCGTTTGGCGATTTTGGAAGATAAGAGGAAGACTCTAAGTAAAGAAAAATCTGAAAAAGAAGCAAATCTGGCACAGTTAGAGGAAAGTCTAGCTGAAAATAACAAGGAACTCAATCGTTTAGAAGCAGAATTGCTAGCTTTTTCAGATGATCCTGACCAGATGATCGAGCTCTTGCGCGAACGCTTTGTCGCTCTTTTACAAGAAGAAGCGGATGTCTCAAACCAACTGACCCGCATCGAGAATGAACTAGAGAACAGCCGTCAGTTATCTCAAAAACAGGCAGATCAACTTGAGAAACTGAAAGAACAACTGGCTACAGCAAAAGAGAAGGCAAGTCAGCAAAAGACTGAGCTTGAATCTGCCAAGGAGCAGGTTCAGAAATTATTGGCTGACTACCAAGCTAGTGCCAAGGAACAAGAGGAACAGAAAGTTTCTTACCAAGCCCAGCAGAGCCAGCTCTTTGATCGTCTGGACAGTCTCAAAAACAAGCAGGCTAGAGCCCAAAGTTTGGAAAATATTTTGAGAAATCATAGCAACTTTTATGCGGGTGTTAAGAGTGTTCTCCAAGAAAAAGACCGTCTTGGTGGGATCATTGGTGCAGTCAGTGAGCATCTGACTTTTGATGTGCGTTATCAAACTGCATTGGAGATTGCACTTGGAGCTAGCAGTCAGCATATCATCGTAGAAGATGAAAATGCGGCAACCAAGGCGATTGATTTCCTCAAACGTAACAGAGCTGGTCGTGCAACCTTTCTTCCACTGACGACTATCAAGGCTCGTACGATTTCTAGTCAGAATCAAGATGCTATCGCAGCAAGTCCAGGCTTCCTTGGTATGGCTGATGAGTTGGTGTCGTTTGACAAGAGATTAGAAGCCATTTTTAAGAATTTGCTCGCAACGACAGCAATATTTGATACTGTAGAACATGCGCGTGCCGCAGCTCGCCAAGTTCGTTATCAGGTTCGCATGGTGACGCTTGATGGTACAGAGTTGCGAACAGGTGGTTCCTACGCGGGTGGTGCCAATCGCCAAAATAACAGTATCTTCATCAAGCCAGAGCTGGAGCAATTACAAAAAGAAATTGCTGAAGAAGAAGCTAGTTTGCGATCAGAAGAAGAAAGTTTGAAGATATTGCAAGATGAGATGGCGGTATTGGCAGAAAGATTAGAAGCTATCAAATCTCAAGGCGAGCAAGCTCGTATTCAGGAGCAAGGTTTGTACCTAGCCTATCAACAAACCAATCAGCAGGTCGAAGAACTGGAAACGCTTTTGAAACTTCAAGAAGAGGAATTAAATCGCCTTACTGAAGGAGATTGGCAAGCGGATAAGGAAAAATGCCAAGAGCGCCTTACTACTATCGCAAGTGAAAAGCAAAATCTAGAAGCTGAGATTGAAGAGATTAAGTCTAACAAAAACGCTATTCAAGAACGCTATCAAAACTTGCAGGAACAGGTTTCTCAAGCACGCTTGCTTAAGTCCGAACTGCAAGGACAAAAGCGGTACGAAGTTACTGATATTGAACGCCTAGGTAAGGAACTGGATAATCTGGATATTGAACAAGAGGAAATCCAGCGTCTCCTCCAAGAAAAGGTTGATAATCTTGAGAAGGTTGATACGGATCTGCTAAGTCAACAAGCGGAAGAGGCTAAAACTCAGAAAACAAACCTCCAACAAGGTTTGATTCGCAAGCAGTTTGAATTGGATGATATCGAGGGTCAACTGGATGATATTGCCAGCCATTTGGATCAGGCTCGCCAGCAGAATGAAGAGTGGATTCGTAAACAAACACGTGCTGAAGCCAAGAAGGAAAAGGTCAGCGAACGCTTGCGCCATCTACAAGGTCAGTTGACAGACCAGTACCAGATTAGCTACAATGAGGCTCTAGAAAAGGCTCATGAACTGGAAAATCTCAATCTGGCGGAGCAAGAGGTTAAAGATCTTGAGAAGGCTATTCGCTCACTGGGTCCAGTCAATTTGGATGCTATTAAGCAATATGAAGAAGTCCATAACCGCTTGGAATTTCTAAATAGTCAGAGAGATGATATTCTTTCTGCGAAAAACCTTCTTCTTGACACCATCACAGAGATGAATGATGAGGTTAAGGAACGCTTCAAATCAACCTTTGAAGCTATTCGTGAGTCCTTTAAAGTGACCTTTAGACAGATGTTTGGCGGAGGTCAAGCAGACTTGATATTGACTGAGGGCGATCTTTTAACAGCTGGTGTGGAGATTTCTGTTCAACCTCCAGGTAAGAAAATCCAGTCTCTCAACCTCATGAGTGGTGGGGAGAAAGCACTATCAGCTCTGGCTTTGCTCTTCTCCATTATCCGAGTTAAGACCATTCCTTTCGTCATCTTGGACGAGGTAGAGGCGGCGCTGGACGAAGCCAATGTCAAACGTTTTGGGGATTACCTCAACCGCTTTGACAAGGATAGTCAGTTTATCGTCGTAACCCACCGTAAGGGGACGATGGCGGCAGCGGACTCTATCTATGGAGTTACCATGCAAGAATCAGGTGTGTCTAAGATTGTTTCGGTTAAGTTAAAAGATTTGGAAGAAACAATAGACTAGTTACTAAACGATAGCATCTCTTAGGAGGTGCTATTTTTTAAAACTAAAGTGCTAAATTTTCACTTAAGGTCAGTTCAGGCACAGAAAACGACATTTGGGATTTCCTCTTAGCGAAAAGACTTTCTCTATGATATAATAGTTTTATGATTACAACAGTACCTATTAAGAACGAAAAAGACATTGCAGTACCGGGGGAAACAGTCCTTGTATTAGGTTATTTTGATGGCATCCACAAGGGGCATCAGAAACTTTTTGAAGTGGCCAGCAAGGCTTCTATGAAGGATTATCTGCCAGTTGTCGTGATGACCTTTACAGAATCGCCAAAACTTGCCTTGCAACCTTACCAACCTGAGCTTATGCTCCATATCGTCAATCACGAGGAACGGGAGCACAAGATGAAATGGCATGGGGTAGAGGCTCTTTTCTTACTTGACTTTAGTAGCAAATTTGCTAGTTTAACGGGTCAAGAATTCTTTAATACCTATGTTCGAGCTTTAAAACCAGCTATTATTGTAGCAGGATTTGACTATACTTTTGGCTCTGATAAGAAAACTGCGGATGACCTGAAGGATTATTTTGATGGAGAGATCATCATTGTTCCTCCGGTCGAAGACGAAAAGGGCAAGATTAGTTCTACACGGATTCGTCAGGCAATTCTTGATGGAGATGTAAAGGAAGTCAATCATCTGCTCGGCACTCCGCTCCCATCTCGTGGAATGGTCGTTCATGGAAATGCTCGTGGGCGGACTATTGGTTATCCAACAGCCAATCTAGTTCTAAGAGATCGAACTTATATGCCAGCAGACGGTGTTTACGTAGTTGATGTAGAAGTACAACGTCAGAGATATCGTGGCATGGCAAGTGTTGGGAAAAATGTTACTTTTGATGGAGAAGAGCCACGTTTTGAAGTCAATATTTTCGACTTTTCAGATGATATTTATGGTGAGACAGTCATGGTCTACTGGCTAGACCGTGTCCGTGATATGGTCAAATTTGACTCCATCGAAGAGCTCGTAGACCAACTCCAGAAAGACGAAGAGATTGCTCGAAACTGGAAGGATGGAGAGTGAGAGTTAAAAAAGTGAACCATATTTTGTGTTCGCTTTTTTATTTTTGAAAGAAATTTTTATAGCGAGGAACATAATTGAAGCTTAATTGAAAATCTGTTAAAATAGTGATATTCATAACTTTAAAACCAAAGAAAAGAGACTAGTATGATTACAGGTGAATTAAAAAATCACTTATTCAGGAGTATTTCAGTTAAGATTTGAGATGAGATAGCAGTTTTACACTATCATTGTAATTACCGTAATTATTTGTTATAATACTTCAAAGGAGGAAAGCAGATGGTAGTAAAAACAAGAAAACAAGGAAATTCAATCACCATTACGATTCCAAGCGAGTTCAATATTCCAAGTGGTGTTAAATACGAAGCGAAATTGTTACCAAGTGGCGAAATTATCTTTACTCCTGAAGAATTGGATCATCAGGTTTCTTATGTATCTGATGATGCCTTTGACTTGAAATTGGATACAATTTTTGATGAATACGACGATGTTTTCAAAGCTTTGGTGGAAAAATGACAGTCTATTTAACAGAAAAGCAAATTGAAAAAATCAATGCTTTAGTAATTCAACGGTATTCTCCAAATGAGCAAATTCAAACAGTTAGTCTTTCAGCGTTAAATATGATTGTGAACTTACCAGAACAATTTGTTTTTGGCAAACCTCTTTATCCAACAATTTTTGATAAATCAACAATATTATTTGTCCAATTGATAAAGAAGCGTGTTTTTGCCAATGCCAATAAACGAACAGCCTTTTATGTTTTGGTGAAATTTTTACAATTAAATGGTTATCACTTTTCTGTTTCTGTGGAAGAAGCGGTTGATATGTGTGTGACTATAGCGGTAGACGATTTGACTGATGAAAAAATGATAAGCTATTCTAAATGGGTTTCTGAACATTCTATCAGAGAAAAGGTCAAAAAATAAGCTAGTATGTTGGATTGAAATGAGCATCAGAAAAAAATGAAGAGACAATATTAGAATTCTGTAATGCAGAAACTCTGATATTGTCTCTTTTTAAAACACACGATAGACATAAGGATTTTCTGGTTTGTCTACTTTTGTGAAACTCTCAACCTCTAGTGTTGGGAGTTTTTGTTTGAGTTCTTTATGGTAGTGAAGGGTCAGGGTTCCTCTAGCGATAATCCAGGTATTGTCAGGATACTGGCGTGAGTTTCCCTTGGTCAAGAGCCCATATACACCAGAGTCAGCGATACAGTGAATAATCCCAAAGCGAAAGAGGAACTGGCTATCTGGATGACTAGGGTCGTTATAGACAAAGCCTGTAAACTCGATTTTCTTTCCTTCAAACTCTTGTGGATAGTCATAGAGAACTTCCATGACTTCCATATAGTTTTCGTCTGTAATCTGAATGGTTGGCTGGGAGATGTATTTATCAGCTGTAGTCCTCATTTCCTTTTCATAAGCAGATTTGGAAAAATAGGTACTGGTATCGGGTTTGAGGTATTGACTGGATGTTCCTTCGCTTGCCTGAATAGCTGTGTCAATTCCTTCAGCAAGTGGGAAATGATAGCCTTTGGCAGATACGGTTCTCGAGTCCAAACTTACTGTCGGAAAGGCAACTCCAATCAAGAGAGGTAGAGACAGTAAAAGGATGCTGATTTGTCTAGCACGACGACTTTCCATATGGCTGTGAGAGTTGATTTTCTTAATCCAAATGTAGAATTGTACCAGAGCCAAGAGAAGAGAAAGGAACATGGAGATATAGACTAGATAGGAATAGTGGAGGTTGATGTAGTGGCTGAGCTTGCCAGATAGCTTGAGGTAAAGGGTCAGAGCAAAATAGCCCAGTAGAATGAAAAATCGAATCATAGCATCACCCCTATCATGTAAGAATAAAGCAAGACAAGCACTGTCACGATGCCCATGAATTGCCATATGAAGTGGGGTTTTAGGTAGTGTTTCATCATGAGGAGATTTTTGATATCAAGCATGGGGCCGATGACCAGAAAGGCAAGAACAGGAGCAAGACCAAAGCTCGAGAGGAGAGAAGCACCGATAAAGGCATCCGCCTCACTACAGAGGGAAAGGAGAAAGGCAAGAAACATGAGCAAGAGAATCGCAAGGACTGGACTAGCACTGATAGAGGTCAGGATCCGAGTCGGGACATAGACCTGGACGATAGCTGCAAAGAGACAGCCAAAGACCAGGTAACGCCCCATATCGAAAAACTCGTCAATAGCCTGTATAAAGACCTGAAAGGCTTTTCTAGCAGGGGTCAAGTGTGAAAAGTCATGTTCATGACAAGCAATAGGATTCTCTTTTTGAATGGGTTCCTTCCAGAAAAATCCTAGAAAAATTCCTAACATCAATGCGACTAAAATAGCTCCCAGAGCTCGCAAGAAGGTAATTTTTAAGGAATTACCAAAGGCAGAATAGGTAGCGAAAAGAACGATAGGATTGATGATGGGAGCAGTCACCAGAAAGGGAACGGCCGTGTAGCTGGGGACTTTCTTTTCCAAAAAACGATTGATGATTGGAACGATTCCACACTCGCAGGATGGGAAGAGAAAGCCAATGAAGGTACCAAAAAAGATCCTCCCCCAACGATTGCGAGGGAGAAACTCAGTGACTTTATCTGGTGTGATATAGACTTCAATCCAGCCGGAAATAATACTACCAATCAAAACAAAAGGAAGGGCTTCGATGATGATTGAGAGAAAAATAGCTCCCGCTTGTAATACACTAGGAGGAAGAGATTGGAAAAGTGTCATCTATTTTTTCTTCTCAACTTTTTCTTTTTTGTTTTTGTCATCTGGGAAAGTGACTTGTGTTAAGTCAGGAAGTTTGGCGAATTCTTCAAACATCTTGTCCAAGTCATCCGTTTTTGTAAATTTAACAGCCATGGGCCTACCTCTTTTCTAAATGTTACCTCTATTATACTATTATTTTGCGGAAAAGGGATTATTTTTATTTTGATAATCAAAGAGGTAAAAACAGATAAGGTGAAACAAGCCTTGTTCCTTATGGTATAATAGGTATATGGATAAAAAATATGAAAAAATTTCCCAAGATTTGGGTGTAACCTTAAAGCAAATCGATACCGTTCTAAGTTTGACGGCTGAAGGGGCGACAATTCCCTTCATTGCACGTTACCGGAAGGACATGACTGGTAGTCTGGATGAGGTAGCGATTAAGGCCATTATCGACCTAGATAAAAGTCTGACAAATCTCAACGACCGTAAAGAAGCTGTCTTGTCTAAGATTCAAGAACAAGGCAAGCTGACCAAGGAATTGGAGGAAGCTATCCTGGCAGCTGAAAAATTATCGGACGTAGAAGAACTCTACCTTCCTTATAAGGAAAAGCGTCGGACCAAGGCAACTATTGCCCGAGAAGCAGGACTCTTTCCTCTTGCTCGCTTGATCTTGCAAAATGTAGATGGCTTAGAGAAAGAGGCCGAGAAGTTTGTCTGTGAAGGATTTGTGACTGGTCAAGAAGCTTTGGCTGGTGCAGTTGATATCTTGGTAGAAGCCCTATCTGAAGACGTCAATCTACGTGCTATGACCTATCAGGAGGTGCTGAGACACTCTAAAATCACTTCGCAAGTCAAGGATGAAAGTCTTGATGAAAAACAAGTTTTTCAGATTTATTATGATTTTTCGGAGACAGTTGGCAACATGCAGGGCTATCGAACCTTAGCCCTCAATCGTGGGGAAAAATTAGGTATTTTGAAGGTTAGTTTTGAACATGCAACGGATCGTATTCTAGCTTTCTTTGCTGCTCGTTTCAAGGTGAAAAACGCCTATATTGATGAAGTTATCCAGCAATCTGTTAAGAAAAAGGTCTTGCCTGCTATCGAGCGACGCATTCGGACAGAATTAACTGAGAAGGCAGAAGAAGGAGCTATCCAACTCTTTTCTGACAACTTGCGAAATCTCCTCTTGGTTGCTCCACTGAAAGGGCGCGTGGTTCTAGGCTTTGACCCTGCCTTTCGTACAGGTGCCAAGCTGGCTGTCGTTGATGCGACGGGGAAAATGCTGACGACTCAGGTCATTTATCCTGTCAAACCAGCATCAGCTCGTCAAATCGAAGAGGCCAAGAAAGATTTGGCAGACTTGATTGGTCAATACAGCGTGGAAATTATTGCCATCGGAAATGGGACGGCCAGTCGTGAAAGTGAAGCCTTTGTGGCGGAAGTTCTGAAAGATTTTCCAGAAGTGAGCTATGTCATTGTCAATGAAAGTGGCGCTTCTGTCTATTCTGCCAGCGAACTTGCCCGTCAGGAATTTCCAGAATTAACCGTTGAAAAACGATCGGCTATCTCTATCGCCCGTCGTTTGCAAGATCCCCTTGCTGAATTGGTCAAAATTGATCCCAAGTCAATCGGTGTCGGGCAATACCAGCACGATGTTAGTCAGAAGAAACTGTCTGAAAGTCTGGATTTTGTCGTCGATACCGTGGTCAACCAAGTCGGTGTCAATGTCAATACAGCCAGTCCAGCTCTTCTTTCCCACGTGGCTGGACTCAATAAAACCATCTCTGAAAATATTGTCAAATACCGTGAGGAAGAAGGAAAAATCACTTCACGCGCTCAAATCAAGAAGGTTCCTCGCCTCGGTGCCAAAGCCTTCGAGCAAGCTGCAGGTTTCCTCCGTATCCCAGAAAGTAGCAATATCCTCGATAATACAGGAGTTCATCCAGAGAACTATGCTGCGGTTAAGGAGCTTTTCAAACGCTTGGATATCAAGGACTTGAATGAAGAAGCACAAAATAAGCTTAAGTCCCTTTCAGTTAAGGAGATGGCGCAAGAACTAGATCTTGGCCCAGAAACCCTTAAAGATATTATTGCCGACCTTCTCAAACCAGGTCGAGATTTCCGTGATTCTTTTGATGCACCTGTACTCCGTCAAGATGTACTGGATATCAAAGACTTAAAAGTCGGCCAGAAGCTAGAAGGTGTGGTGCGTAATGTCGTTGACTTCGGTGCCTTCGTTGATATCGGGATTCACGAAGACGGCCTCATTCATATTTCTCATATGAGTCGCAAATTTATCAAACATCCCAGCCAAGTGGTGTCTGTTGGAGATTTGGTAACGGTTTGGGTTAAGAAAATCGATACCGAACGTGAAAAAGTCAATCTGTCGCTCCTAGCTCCAGATGAATCTAACTGAGTACGTTCAGTCTGTTTCACTCGAAGACTTTGGTAGACCTTTCACGCACCAAGCCCAGTGGAATTCTCGTCTGCGAACGACAGGTGGACGATTTTTCCCCAAGGATGGGCATTTGGATTTTAATCCCAAGGTTTATAATGAACTAGGTTTGGAGATCTTTCGGAAGATCGTGCGCCATGAACTCTGTCACTATCACCTTTATTTTCAGCAAAAGGGGTATCGCCATAGGGACCGAGATTTTAAGAAACTTTTGAAAGAAGTGGATGGACTTCGCTTTGTTCCCCCTCTGAAAGACCAAAGTACCTACCTAGTCTATCAGTGTCAATCCTGCCAGCAGACTTATCAGCGTAAGAGAAGAATTGATACCAAACGCTATCGCTGTGGAGTTTGTCGAGGTAAACTCGTTATCATAAATCGGCCTAAGGACTGATGTTGATAGTTCTGATTCATGCTATACTACTTGTAAGAACACCGAAAGAGGAAACAATCATGAATACAAAATTTTATAAAATGAGACGAAATCGTATGGTATCAGGAGTTTTAGCTGGTCTATCAGACAAGTGGAATTTTGATGTAACCCTAGTCCGCTTTCTCTTTGCCATTTTTACCGTGGCAAATTTTGGAATTGGTGTGATAATCTACATCATCCTTGCCTCTATCCTGCCAACTAAGGAAGAGATTGAAGCTGAAATGTACGGAACAGGACCACGCAAACGCAAGGAAGCCCAAGCCATTGAAGATAATGATGGTTGGTTTTGGTGATAATAGTAGAAGCATGAACTTCGTCCAATAGGACGAAGTTTTTTAAACTTGTCAAATCAAATCCTGAAATGGTATAATAAGCGTATAAAATGATTTTGATTATTATGGTGAAACATGCCAAAGCATTGAAAACAATACATAGCAATAAGAAATCATAATTATAAATTCATGTATAATATGGGGGAACTTTATGTTTGAACAAAATACAACAGAATTAATTATTGTTTGTGATGAAAAAACAGTAGGATACGCTAATTATTTACGCCAGCTTGTAAGTACGAACGATGATGAAGAAGAGGTAGTAGGTACCAAAGATGGTGCTATCGAAGTAGTTGTTTGGCTTGAAAAAGACTATCTAGCTAATAGGGCAACTATAACATCCAATCAACATATACTTTTTATAGGTGAAAATCAAGCTAGTAAGAATGAAATATCTAGCATGAATGTAAAATTCGACAAGTATGGAATGAAATACGGTTGGTTAGGGAAACGTGGGATGATGCTAGTCTCAGAAGTTATTAGTCAACCAGAAACTTATAATGAATTTATTGAGCTTTGTCGAAATTATAAAACCGAATTTGAACTTATAGAATTTAAAAAATCTCTACCAGAACAGGCTATAGATGCTGCGGTAGGTGCTATGGGAGATATTCCAAATGTTATTTCGAATGTCGGGAATACACTATTTTCTTTCCTAGTAGGTTCTGCTCCAGCTATTGCAGCGGATGCAGTCAATGCGGTTGCAGAAGCTACAAAATGGATTACAACAACAGATGATCAGAGAAAAATAACTGACCAACAATTTCGAGCTTTGACTTTAATATTATACATGGATGGATTATCTGAATTCTTGGAGGGATAAAGAATGAATGGCTTTAAAGAGGGATCTGAATTCTTTGAGAAGCACACAGGTAATTTTTCAGGACATGCTACCGGAGTACATTATGTAGACGCTGTAGAATCAGAGATAAAGAAGCTGGTGAATAATCTAAATGACTTTGAAACAAGTGGTGCACGTATAGATACACTAAAGGGAGATGTTGCTGAGTTTTGGCATGCTGGGACTTTTAATATTAATGCAGCTATTAATTCTTCAAAAAACAGAGTACAAGTTGATCGTAGCCATGATTTTGGGTCTCCTGATATTACGGGAGTAAACTTCGATGCTGAATTTGGTTTAAAATATTATAAAAACGGAGCATCCAGTGCAGAACAACAAGCTAAGAGTATTTTTCAACGTTTTGGCGAATATAAATCACAAGGTGGGAAAGAAAGTTTAGATTTATATTTGGAGAAGAGGGGATACTCAGCAGACACAATTTTGAGTGATCCAGTTTATACAGGGCAGTATAGAGTAATTCCATCAGATCAGCTAAAAGAAGCGACTATGCTTTTAGAGCGAAAAATAAGAGAAGAAGCTGTAAAGCGACCGGAGCAAGTTCATCGCTATGAAGAAACTCTAAAATTACTCAGTGATAAAGTTAAAGATAATAAGGGGAATGAATCGATTGCTTTGTCGGAACAGGAAGCACGTGAACTTGCAAGATTGTCTAAAGAGGGTGGAGTAAATCCTGAGGACTTACATTTAACAACCGAAGAATTAATAAAGTATACCAATATCTTAAGGCATGCGTACAAAGCTGGCTTAACTGCAGCAACAATATCAATGGCGTTAAGAGTTGCTCCTGAAATATTGAATGCCATAGCTTATCTAATTAAAAATGGAGAAATTGAAGAAGGTCAATTTAAAAAGATAGGATTTGCAGCGATTACAGGTGCAGGCGAAGGATTTGTAAGAGGTACAGTTTCAGCAGCAATTACAGCAAGTTGTAAGGCGGGATTATGTGGTAGTGCGATGAAATCTGTTGATCCATCAATTGTTGGAGCAGTGACTGTATTAGTGATGAATTCCATGAAAAATTCGTATCTAGTCACTACTGGAAACATGAGCAGAGCTGAGATGGTTAATGAATTAATCAAAGAAATGTTTCTAACAACATGTGCTTTATCTATAGGGGTTGCAAGTCAATCACTAATTGAAATTCCTGTGTTAGGATACATGATTGGTAGTTTTGTGGGGTCGGTAGCTGGTTCTGTAATTTACTCTTCAATATACAATCCAGTACTATCATTTTGTGTCGATTCAGGATTTACTCTATTTGGTTTAGTAGACCAAAATTACGAATTGCCAGAACAAGTATTAAAAGAAATAGGGATTGAGGTATTTGAATATAAAAAATTTGAATTTAAGAAATTTGAATATAAAAAGTTCGAATTTAAGAAATTTGAAGTTCAAAAGAAAAAAAATAGAAAATCTAATTATACGAAGTTTGAAACTACTTTCTTAAGACGAGGAGTAATTGGTGTTAATTGTGTAGGATATTTATAATAGTCGGATTGAATATCTTTTATAAGTACGAATATATTTATAATTATAAAAGATAATTTATTTCTATCCGAAATTAGTTTTATTAAGTTAAATCAGTCAATAACCTTTAAATGATAATATAGAAACGCAAGGAAGCCCAAGCCATTGAAGACAATGATGGTTGGTTTTGGTGAGGTAAATCTACGATAACAAAAGTTTTGCTACATTACTACAAGAGAAAAGAAGGTATTAGCATGCTTAGAAAATACTTTAAAAACTATAAATGGACGGACGTGTTCTGGATTCTATTCATTTTGATTACTAGTTTTCTATCAACCAATAATTACTTATACCACTTAACGAAACAGGATTTTTCAGAAGAAGGTTGTCTTTTAGCAATTCCTTTGTTTCTTTTTCATTTTCTCTTCATTGATAAATTCGTCATTTCTAGACGAGATCAAAAAGATGATTAACTTTTAACCCTTGCATCCGCAAGGGTTTTCTTCTTGTATTTTATTTATGGTAAAATATTGATAGCGAAATTGCTTGATATTCTTCAATCTTACAAAAATGTAAGATTAAAGTCTCTTTTGTAAGGTTAGGTTATGGCAAGCCGTCTTTTTTTGCGATAAACTAGACTCATAAAGAACAAAGGAGTAAAACCATGAAAAGAATTTTACAAAAGAAAACAAGAAAACCAAGTCAAAAAGATATCGAGCGTGTTCAACTGGGATGCGCTATGATGCAAGCACAGTTTCAAATGATGGGATATTAAGAAGGAGAAAATCATGACACTTTTAGATGTAAAACACGTTCAAAAAATCTATAAAACACGTTTCCAAGGCAACCAAGTAGAAGCCCTCAAAGACATTCACTTTACCGTAGAAAAGGGTGACTATGTTGCCATCATGGGGGAGTCTGGTTCCGGTAAATCAACCTTGCTCAACATCCTAGCTATGCTTGACAAACCAACTCGGGGACAGGTCTACCTAAACGGAACAGACACAGCAACCATTAAAAATTCTCAGGCTTCTAGCTTCCGTCGTGAGAAGTTAGGCTTCGTTTTCCAAGACTTTAACCTGCTAGATACCTTGTCTGTTAAGGACAATATCTTGCTTCCCTTGGTCTTATCAAGAAAGCCTATTACTGAGATGATGAAAAAATTGGTAGTGACAGCTGAAAATTTAGGCATCAACCAATTGCAAGAGAAGTACCCTTACGAGATCTCTGGTGGGCAAAAACAGCGGGTTGCAGTAGCACGCGCCATCATTACCGAGCCTGAAATTCTGCTTGCGGATGAGCCAACAGGTGCCCTTGACTCCAAGTCATCTGCAGCCTTACTTGATGTTTTTGATGAAATCAATGAGCGTGGCCAAACCATTCTCATGGTTACCCACTCAATAGCAGCAGCTAGCAGAGCCAAACGTGTTCTCTTCATCAAGGACGGCATTCTTTACAACCAAATCTACCGTGGAAACAAGACAGAACGTCAGATGTTCCAAGAAATCTCTGATACCTTGACTGTCATGGCAAGCGAGGTGAATTAGTATGTTTCGATTGACCAATAAGTTAGCGGTATCTAACTTGATTAAAAACCGCAAACTCTACTATCCCTTTGCTTTAGCTGTTCTCTTAGCAGTGACCATCACCTATCTTTTTTACTCTTTGTCACTTAATCCTAACATTGGCAAGATCCGAGGGGGAGAAACTATCTCTATGACCCTGGCTCTCGGTATGGTGGTTGTTACCATCGCTTCTGGAATTATTGTCCTTTATGCCAATAGTTTTGTCATGAAGAACCGCTCCAAAGAGCTGGGTATATATGGTATGCTGGGTCTTGAAAAGCGCCATTTGATCAGTATGGTTTTTAAGGAGCTTCTTATTTTTGGTTCCTTAACGCTGACAGCTGGTCTCGGCCTAGGAGCTCTCTTTGATAAGCTAATCTTTGCCCTTCTTCTGAAGTTGATGAAAATGAAGGTGGAGCTCGTTTCAACCTTCCAACCAATAGTCTTTATCCTAGTTCTTATCGTTTTTGGCGCTATTTTCCTAGGTTTGATTTTTATCAATGCCTTTCGTATCGCACGAATGAATGCCCTTCAGCTCTCTCGTGAAAAGGCCAGTGGTGAGAAAAAAGGACGTTTCTTAGGTCTTCAAACCATTCTAGGTTTGATAAGTATGGGAGCTGGCTATTTCCTAGCAGTTACCGTTGAAAATCCACTTAATGCTGTTCTGATTTTCTTTGTAGCAGTCTTACTGGTAATCTTTGGTACCTATCTCTTGTTCAATGCAGGGATTACAGTATTCCTACAAATCTTGAAGAAAAACAAGCGTTACTATTACCAACCCAACAACATGATTTCCGTATCCAACCTCATCTTCCGTATGAAGAAAAATGCGGTTGGCTTGGCTACGATTGCTATTCTCTCAACCATGGTCTTGGTAACCATGTCAGCAGCAACCAGTATCTTTAAGGGCTCTGAAACTTTCAAGAAATTCATGAATCCACATGATTTTGGAATTACAGGGCGAAATGTTGAAAAAGAAGATTTAGATAAACTTTTGAGTCAGTTTGCTAGTGATAAGGGATTAACGGTTACAAAGAAAGAAGTCCTTACATACAGTAACTTTGGTGTAGCAAACCAAGAAGGTACGAAATTAACAATTTTTGAGAAAGGTCAAAATCGTGTCCAACCTAAAACCATTTTCATGGTCTTTGACCAAAAAGACTATGAAAACATGACTGGTAAAAAACTCTCCCTTTCAGGCAATGAAGTTGGGTTGTTTACTAAGAATAAGGAACTTCAAGGACAGAATGAACTCACTCTAAATAATCAGACCTATACCGTTAAAGAAGAGATTAAAAATGATTTCATTCTGGGACATGTGCCAAATCAGTATAATATTATAACATCTGACTACAATTATCTTGTTGTTCCTAATCTGCAGGCCTTTATTGATCAATATCCGGATTCCTCTCTCTTCGATCAACTTTATGCTGGTATGAATGTAACAGCTAGTGAGGAAGAACAGCTCAAACTTGCTGACGACTTTACAAAATCACTTGATAATTTCAATAGAGAATTAAGTAAAGAAGGAAGTTATGTTTACGGAAGCAATCTGGCTGATAGCAGTGCACAGATGAGTGCTTTCTTTGGTGGGGTCTTCTTTATTGGTGTTTTCCTCTCCATTATCTTTATGGTCGGAACTATTCTGGTCATCTACTACAAACAAATCTCTGAGGGCTATGAAGACCGTGAACGCTATATCATTTTGCAAAAAGTCGGACTCGATCAAAAGCAAATCAAGCAAACCATCAACAAACAGGTCCTAACTGTTTTCTTCCTTCCATTGCTCTTTGCCTTCCTACACCTTGCTTTTGCCTATCACATGCTTAGCCTCATCCTAAAAGCCATTGGGGTGCTAGATGCAACTATGATGTTGACAGTCACTCTGTCCATTTGTGCCATCTTCCTCATCGTCTATGTCTTGATCTTTATGATTACGTCGAGAAGCTATCGCAAGATAGTGCAAATGTAAAAAAGATACCTCGAAATTCATCGAGGTATTTCTTTTATCTTAAATGCTAAAGAGTTGTCCAAATAGGTAAGTTACCCCCATGGTGAGAAGTCCGATACAGAGGTTGCGGATCATAGCAGTTTTCGTAGGAGCCTTGCCTAGTTTAGCACTGGTATAGCCAGTAATGAGAAGGGAAAGAGCTACGATAAGAACAGTAGCTGGAATCCGAAAGTCACTTGGAAAGACCGTGATCGAAAGCATAGGAGGAAGACTTCCCAGTACAAAGGCGATAAAGCTAGAAGCGGCAGCATGCCAAGGATTGGTAAACTCTTCGTACTCGATACCATATTTTTCTTCAACTAAGGCTTTGAGTGGATTTTTTAGAAAGGCCTTGTTGGTCAAGAGTTGGGCGGACGTTTCACACTCACCATTTTGAAGATAAGCAGCATAGAGGGATTGTTTTGCAGATTCGATGTCTTTATCCAAGAGTAATTGCTCTCTAGCGACAGCGGCTTCTTCCGTGTCTTTCTGAGTAGATACAGAGACATATTCGCCACCTGCCATAGAAAAAGCACCAGCGAGGATAGCGGCTAGTCCAGATAAAAAGATAATCCAGATATTGCTTGTCGCACTGGCAACACCGATAACGACTCCAGCGATGGAAATAATTCCATCATTGGCACCGAGAACGCCCGCTCGTAGGATATTGAGTCGGCCTGCAAAGTTAGCATCAATTTCATGTTTTATTTCTGTCATAGTCATCTCCTTTCTCTCCATTATAGAGAAAAGAGTAGGGGAATACAAACTTTTTAAACTATCTGAAAAAAGTTCTACGATTCTAATTTTTAATCCTTTTGAAGTTTCTACGAAAAAGTAGTGCTATCCTACTGTACTAGAACTTTTTAAACTTATCTATGGTATAATAGAAAGTAGATTTATCAATTGGAGTATGAAGGATTTTATGATTAAACTTGTAGCAACCGATATGGATGGAACCTTTCTAGACGGAGAGGGTCGGTTTGATATGGAACGCCTCAAAAACTTACTCGTTTCCTACAAGGAAAAGGGAATTTATTTTGCTGTGGCTTCGGGTCGCGGTATCTTGTCCCTTAAAAAGCTATTTGCGGATGTGCGTGATGAAGTGATTTTTATAGCTGAAAATGGGAGCTATGTTGAGTTTCATGGTGAGGATATGTACGAGGCTACTATGTCTCGGGACTTTTACTTGAGCACTTTTGAAGCTTTGAAGAAATCGCCTTATTTTGATGAAAGAAAGATGCTCTTGACAGGGAAAGAAGCTTGTTATGTTTTGGACACAGTGGATGAGACTTATCTAATGTTTAGTCGTCACTATAATGAAAACATTCAAAAAGTAGCTAGTCTGGAAGATATTACGGATGAGATTTTTAAATTCACTACTAACTTTACTGAAGAAACGATAGAAGCTGGAGAGACCTGGGTCAACGAAAATGTTCCTGGTGTGAAAGCCATGACAACTGGTTTTGAATCCATTGATATTGTCTTGGACTACGTTGATAAGGGTGTGGCTATTGTTGAGCTGGCAAAAAAACTGGGACTTAGCATGGATCAGGTTATGGCGTTTGGAGATAATCTCAATGACCTTCATATGATGCAGGTTGTCGGGCACTCAATCGCTCCTGAAAATGCGCGACCAGAGATTTTAGAATTAGCAGAAGCAGTGATTGGCCACCATAAGGACCAGTCAGTGATGGCTTATATGGAGGGCTTATAATGGCAGATATTAAATTGATTGCACTTGATTTGGACGGTACTTTGCTGACAACGGATAAAAAGCTAACAGATCGTACTAAGGCGGTGCTAAAAGCTGCGCGTGATCGTGGCATCAAGGTCGTTCTGACAACAGGTCGTCCTCTGAAGGCTATGGATTTCTTTCTCCATGAGCTAGGGACTGACGGTCAGGAGGATGAGTACACCATCACCTTTAATGGTGGTCTGGTACAGAAAAATACAGGAGAGATTCTCGATAAAACGGTTTTTTCAATCGACGATGTGGCACGCTTGTACGAGGAAACTGAAAAACTAGGTTTGCCGTTAGATGCCATTTCAGAAGGAACAGTCTATCAAATCCAGTCGGACCAAGAAAGCCTCTATGCTAAGTTTAATCCAGCTCTGACTTTCGTGCCAGTCGCTTTTGAAGAGCTATCTAGTCAGATCACTTATAATAAATGTGTGACTGCCTTTGCCCAAGAACCCTTGGATGCAGCTATTCAACAGATTTCTCCAGAATTGTTTGACCAATATGAAATCTTCAAATCGCGTGAACTCTTATTGGAATGGTCACCGAAAAACGTCCATAAGGCAACAGGTTTAGCGAAATTAATTAAACACTTAGGAATCAATCAAAGTCAAGTCATGGCTTGTGGGGACGAGGCCAATGACCTTTCCATGATTGAGTGGGCAGGTTTGGGAGTTGCTATGCAAAATGCAGTTCCAGCAGTTAAGGCAGTTGCAAATGTGATTACCCCCATGACCAACGACGAGGAAGCCGTTGCTTGGGCTATCGAAGAATACGTGCTAAAGGAGGACTAGGATATGGGATTATTTGACCGTCTATTCGGAAAAAAAGAAGAGCCTAAAATTGAAGATGTTGTAAAAGAAGCTCTGGAAAATCTTGATTTGTCAGAAGAGGTTGAAGAAACCAAAACGGCAGTCGAGGAAACTTCTCAGGAAGAGACAACAAGAGAAAAAGTGGAAGAAACACTTGCTCAAGAAGAAATTCCTCAGATCACGACAGAAGAAGTGATTGAACCAGAAGCAGTCGAGGAAACTGCTCAGGAAGAGGTTGAGCTAGAAGTTGATGATACAGAGCAAAGCCAAGAACCTAAAGAAGTTTTAGAAGAAAAGAATCAAGAAACTTTAGAAACTGAGGAAGAGCTAGGGGCTGAAGACGTAGAAGAAGAAAGTCCACAGCCTGAAGAAACTGTTCAGGAAAAATATGACCGCAGTCTCACGAAAACGCGTACGGGATTCGGTGCTCGCTTGAATGCCTTCTTTGCCAACTTCCGTTCTGTCGATGAAGAATTCTTCGAGGAATTGGAAGAACTGCTCATCATGAGCGATGTCGGTGTGCAGGTTGCTTCAAACTTAACAGAAGAACTACGTTATGAAGCCAAACTTGAAAACGCTAAGAAACCTGACGCACTTCGTCGTGTCATTATCGAGAAATTGGTTGAACTCTACGAAAAAGATGGAAACTACAATGAAAGCATCAACTTCCAAGATGGTTTGACAGTCATGCTCTTTGTTGGTGTTAATGGTGTTGGGAAAACAACTTCTATCGGGAAATTGGCTCATCGCTACAAACAAGCTGGCAAGAAAGTCATGCTGGTTGCAGCAGATACCTTCCGTGCTGGAGCTGTTGCCCAGCTAGCTGAATGGGGCCGTCGTGTGGATGTTCCTGTTGTGACGGGGCCTGAAAAAGCTGATCCAGCAAGTGTGGTCTTTGATGGGATGGAACGTGCTGTAGCAGAAGGGATTGATATTCTCATGATTGATACAGCAGGCCGTCTGCAAAACAAGGACAACCTTATGGCTGAGTTGGAAAAGATTGGTCGTATTATCAAGCGTGTCGTTCCAGAGGCACCACATGAAACCTTCCTTGCCCTTGATGCTTCAACTGGACAGAATGCCTTGGTACAAGCTAAGGAATTTTCTAAGATAACTCCATTGACAGGAATTGTTTTGACAAAAATTGACGGAACTGCCCGAGGTGGTGTTGTTCTGGCTATCCGCGAAGAACTTAATATCCCTGTAAAATTGATTGGTTTCGGTGAAAAAATCGATGATATCGGTGAATTTAACTCAGAAAACTTTATGAAGGGTCTCTTAGAAGGCTTGATTTAATACAAAATAAATATCCTGCAAGATTGACTTGCAGGATATTTTTACTATTCTAAACGGCCATCTTCACGATAGGCGATATCTGGTTGCCAGGTCCATTTGGCTCCATACTTCTCAAGTAAGTCAAAGCTAGCTTGTGGCCCCATGCTTCCGGCTTTATAGTCATGAAGTGGGGCACCATTTTCAGCCCAGAGCTCTTCGATACGATCAATCAATTTCCAAGAAGCACTTACCTCATCCCAGTGACTAAAATTGGTTGAGTTGTTGTTCAAAACATCGTAGATTAATTTCTCGTACGGATCTGGTGAGGCCCCAGTAGCAGTAGCATCTGTACGGTAATCCAAAGAGCTTGGTGCTAGGTTAAATTCTTCACCGACTTGCTTCCCATTGAGGCTGAGAGAGAAGCCTTCTGTTGGTTGAATATAAATAGTTAAGATATTTGGCGCTAATGGTTCTCCAAAGATAGAGTCCATTTGCTTAAAGACAATATTGACATGAGTCCCTTTTTCAGTCAGGCGTTTCCCTGTACGGAAGAAGAAGGGAACACCACGGAAGCGATCGCTGTCTACAAAGAAGGCACCAGATGCAAAGGTTTCTGTTGTAGATTCAGGATCGACGTTTGGCTCGCTTCGATAGGAAATGTATTTCATGCCATCTATTTTACCAGAGCGATACTGACCACGGATAAACTGTTCTTTCAATTCTTCCTCAGTTGGATGATAGAGGTTTTTAAAGACCTTTATCTTTTCAGCACGAATCTCATCTTTTGTAAAGCTAGCTGGTTTGTCCATGGCTAGAAGAGAGAGGAGTTGTAGAGTATGGTTTTGCACCATATCACGAAGGGCACCAGATTCATCATAATAGCCACCACGTTCTTCTACACCCAAGCGCTCTGCAAAGGTAATCTGTACATTATCAATGTGTTCGCGATTCCAAACATTTTCAAAGATCATATTGGCAAAACGAACCGCAAAGATACTTTGAATCATTTCTTTCCCCAAGTAATGGTCGATACGGTAGATTTGCTCCTCATCAAAAGCCGCAAGGAGATCTTCATTGAGTTTGCTAGCTGTTTCGTAGTCTGTACCAAAGGGTTTCTCAACGATCAAACGCTCAAAACCTTTGCTATCAACAATGTTTTCAGATTTGAGGTGCTTGGCAATGGTTCCGAAGAACTGAGGTGCCATAGACAAGAAGAAGAGCTTGTTGAGTTCAGCTTGGTATTTTTCATTGAGTTCAGCTTGTAATTGGCGCAAAGCAATGTAATGTTCTGTATCATTCACATCATGGCTTTGATAGTAGAAGTGACTGGCAAATTCTTGGGCTTGCTCGGTACTATCTGCCAAATCAAGGATGGACTCGACAACTACAGATTCAAAATATTCCTTACTCCAAGGTCTACGAGCTGTTCCGATAACAGCAAAATGCTCAGAGAGATTGCCTGATTTATAGAGTCTGAAAAGGGAAGGGTAGAGTTTGCGTTTAGCTAAATCTCCACTCGCACCGAAAATTGTAACAATAACCTTTGATGACATCTAGCTACCTAATTTCTATATTTTTTCCTAGTTGGACTAGGGATGAGATTTTCTCATTGTCATAGCTTTTATTTTATCATAATTTTCAAAAAAATCAAAAATCCAATACGCAATTAAAAAACTGTAAGGAAAACCTTACAGTTTTGTTTTATACATTTAAGACCTTATCCAAGAACTCTTTCAGACGAGGGTGTTGTGGGTTATCGAAGATTTGATCTGGAGTTCCATCTTCCAGGAATTCACCATCAGCCGTAAAGATAACGCGGTTGGCTACCTGGCGAGCAAATCCCATTTCATGGGTTACGATAATCATGGTCATACCTTGTTCCGCCAATTCCTTCATAACATTCAGTACATCTCCGACCATTTCAGGGTCCAGAGCGGAAGTTGGCTCATCAAAGAGCATGATATCAGGATTCATGGCAAGTCCACGAGCGATA
The DNA here is from genome assembly GCF_046098135.1 of Streptococcus sp. ST16. Classification (NCBI taxonomy): domain Bacteria; kingdom Bacillati; phylum Bacillota; class Bacilli; order Lactobacillales; family Streptococcaceae; genus Streptococcus; species Streptococcus sp. ST16. The sequence continues at coordinate 194,705 of NZ_JBJUSE010000001.1, forward strand.
GCTACACGCTGTTTCTGACCACCTGATAGGCTATCTGGGTTGGCATTAGCTTTATCTGCTAGTCCAACCTTTTCAAGCAACTCCATCCCCAATTTTTCAGCTTCTTCTTTGGTCATTCGTTTGTGTTCAATAGGAGCAAAAGTGATATTCTCTAGAACGGACATGTGAGGGAAGAGGTTGAAATGTTGGAAAACCATTCCCACGTTCTCACGAACATGGTCAACATTGGTTGATTTGTCAGTCAAATCATAACCATTTACAGTGATGTGACCACTCGTTACCTCCTCGAGAAGGTTAAGGCTACGGAGGAAAGTGGATTTACCAGAACCCGAAGGACCGATGATACAGACAACATCCCCTTCATAGAACTTAGTAGTAATGCCTTTTAAAACTTCATTTTTTCCATAATACTTATGCAAATCATTTACATCAATTTTTAGTTTTGCCATTAACGAATCCTCTTTTCTAAGCGTTTCGCTAGTCTAGTCAAAAGCGTGATAATTACAAGATAGAAGATAGCAAGGATTGCATACATCTTGAAACTTTGGTAGTTACGGGCGATGATGATCTTACCAGTTTGGAAAAGTTCAACCAGACCGATAGCAGATACGATGGTTGTATCTTTCAATGCAATAACAAATTGGTTGACAAAGTTTGGCAACATCAATTTAGTTGCTTGTGGCAAGATAATCTTACGCATAGTTTTTCCATAAGAGATACCAAGACTGCGGCTGGCCTCCATTTGCCCAACTGGAACAGCTTGAATCCCACCACGAACAATTTCAGCGATATAAGCAGCTGCATTAAGTGAGAGGGCTATGGTACCAGCTACAAAGTCGTTAATTGGACTTTGATGGCCTGTAATGGACTCGATGAAGTTTGGAATTCCCCAGAAGATGAAGGCTGCAAGAATCATCAAGGGAATACCACGGATAACGTCAACGAAAATCTCAGAGATCAGACGAAGAGATTTGTATGGGCTAACACTAAACATACCAAAGATAATCCCGATGACAATAGCAATTGCAAATGAAATAAGCGCTAGAGCAAGAGTGATTCCAAGTCCACTAAGAAGTTGTTTGTAGTTGTTTTGAAGCAAGCCCCAGATAGTTGTTTCGTCAACCGTACTTGTAGAGTCAGTTGAAGTTTCGCTAGCTAGATACTTGTCAAGAATCTTTTGGAATTCTCCGTTAGCCTTGAGGTTGGCAAGTCCATTATTGAACATCTGGATCAATTCTGGGTTTGTTCCTTTTTTAACTGCAAAGGCTGTTTCACCGATTGGAGTTCCAGCGATTGGCGTTTTCAATTTTTGACCTTGGCTGATAGAATATTTGAGAACTGGCTCATCATCCATCACGGCATCAATAGAGCCAGTGTTCAGACTGTCATACATAGATGCGCCATCTGCGAAGGTTTTAATCTTATATCCGTATTTGTTTTGGTTTTCAGTAAGGAACGTTTGAGAAGCAGTCCCGTTTTTGACACCGACAGTTTTATCCTTGAGGTCTTCATAAGAAGCAATGGTGCTTGATTCTTTCACACCGAGAATCGTATTTGCTGTGTAGTATGATTCTGAGAAGTCGAAGGTTTCCTTACGGGCATCCGTTACAGACATTCCAGCGATGATACCATCAGCTTGTCCTGCTTGAACGGCGCTGATGGCTGCATCAAATCCTGGGTTGGTAATCTCAATTTCAAAACCTTGATCTTTGGCAATAGCCTTGATGAGGTCCATATCAATACCGGTGTACTGATTACTTGAATTTTGAAAGACGAATGGGGCGAAAGATGAATCGCTGGCAATAATGTACTTGCTTTTCACGGGAGTAGCTTTTTGTCCAGCAGCAGTAGTTGTCGTTGGGCTTGCCGTAGTTGTAGAAGCTGTCCATTTTTGGATGATTTGCTCTAGGCTACCATCTTTCTTCATTTGTGCTAGGGCTTCATTAAACTCGGTAACCAAGTGTTCATACTTGCTCCCTTTCTTGACACCAAAGGCAAAGCTTCCAACAGCCTCACCATCCATATTGATGCTGAGATCTTGTCCCTGTTTAATCGCATACTCGATAACAGGTTTATCATCCATGATGGCATTTACAGCACCAGCACTTAGACTGTTATTCATCAAATCACTTGTATCAAAGGTTTTGATAGAGAAACCGTATTTATCTTTGATACTTTCTAGGAAACGTTGAGCGGCAGTTCCATTCTTAACACCAACTGTTTTTCCGCTAAGTTCCTCATATTTGGTGATTTTATTTGCCTTAGTGGTAGCAATGACAACTTTTGTATCATAATAGGTATCAGACATGGTAAAGACATTTTCACGTTCTTTTGTTTTTGTCATACCTGCCATAATGGCATCTGCTTGACCTGACTGCACTGCATTTACAGCTGCATCAAAGCCAGGATAAGACATTTGGATGTTCCATCCTTTGATTTCTGCGACTTTATTGATAATATCAACATCAATCCCTTTGTAGGTTTGATCTGAATCTTTAAACTCAAAAGGCGCGTAAGCTGTATCAGACACAATCTTAACAGTATCAGCTTTTGCCATACCTAGTGAGAAAATGGGAAATAAAATGAGCAAACATGCTAGTATTTTTTTCTTCATTTTTAGTCTCCTTTTCCGAATATTTTTCCATTATACCAGAAAAAAGGTGAAAAGGCAAATTTTATGAATTTTATGTAAGAAAATATAACATGAATTGCTCGTTCTTATCAGTTTTGAGAAGAGTCTGAAAAGCAAATTTATGGTAAAATAGAAAGATAGAAAAATGCAGACGAGGCAATCATGATTAATCGAATTACAGATAATAAATTTAAACTAGTATCAAAATATGAACCTTCAGGAGATCAACCACAAGCGATTGAGCAGTTGGTCGATAATATCGAGGGTGGAGAGAAAGCCCAAATTTTGATGGGAGCGACAGGTACTGGGAAGACCTATACCATGAGTCAGGTCATTTCCAAAGTCAATAAACCAACTTTGGTCATTGCCCATAACAAAACCCTAGCTGGTCAGCTCTATGGAGAGTTTAAGGAATTTTTCCCTGAGAATGCTGTTGAGTACTTTGTATCCTACTATGATTATTACCAACCAGAGGCCTATGTCCCTTCGAGCGATACCTACATTGAGAAGGATAGCTCTGTCAATGATGAGATTGACAAGCTCCGTCATTCAGCGACTTCGGCTCTTCTGGAGCGTAACGATGTCATCGTCGTGGCTTCAGTCTCTTGTATCTATGGTTTGGGTTCGCCAAAGGAATATGCTGATAGCGTCGTTAGTCTCCGTCCAGGTCTTGAGATTTCTCGTGACAAACTCTTGAATGACTTGGTCAATATACAGTTTGAACGCAATGATATTGATTTCCAACGGGGAAGATTTCGCGTTCGTGGGGATGTGGTGGAGATTTTCCCAGCTTCCCGTGATGAACACGCTTTTCGAGTAGAGTTTTTCGGGGATGAGATTGACCGTATCCGTGAAGTTGAGGCTTTGACAGGTCAAGTATTGGGAGAAGTGGATCATCTGGCTATTTTCCCAGCGACTCACTTTGTGACCAATGATGACCATATGGAGGTTGCGATTGCCAAGATTCAGGCAGAGTTGGAGGAGCAGTTAGCTGTCTTTGAGAAGGAAGGCAAACTGCTGGAAGCCCAACGTTTGAAACAGCGGACAGAGTATGATATCGAGATGCTACGTGAGATGGGTTATACCAACGGCGTCGAAAACTACTCACGCCACATGGATGGACGAAGCGAAGGAGAGCCACCGTACACCCTTCTTGATTTCTTCCCTGATGATTTTTTGATTATGATTGATGAGAGCCACATGACCATGGGGCAAATCAAGGGAATGTACAATGGAGACCGTTCGCGTAAGGAAATGTTAGTAAATTATGGTTTCCGTTTACCGTCCGCCTTGGACAATCGTCCTCTTCGTCGTGAAGAGTTTGAAAGTCATGTGCATCAGATTGTTTACGTTTCAGCGACACCAGGTGACTATGAAAATGAGCAGACCGAGACAGTGATTGAACAAATCATTCGTCCGACTGGGCTTTTAGACCCAGAGGTGGAAGTCCGTCCGACTATGGGACAGATTGATGACCTCTTGGGTGAAATCAATGCCCGTGTTGAAAAGAATGAACGAACCTTTATCACTACTTTGACCAAGAAAATGGCAGAGGACTTGACCGACTACTTCAAAGAAATGGGCATCAAGGTCAAGTACATGCACTCAGATATCAAGACCTTGGAACGGACGGAGATTATTCGTGACCTGCGCTTGGGTGTTTTTGATGTCTTGGTCGGAATCAATCTGCTCCGTGAAGGGATTGACGTTCCTGAGGTAAGCTTGGTAGCTATTCTCGATGCTGACAAGGAAGGTTTCCTTCGTAACGAGCGTGGCCTCATCCAGACTATTGGTCGTGCTGCCCGTAATAGCGAAGGGCATGTCATCATGTATGCGGACACGATGACTCAGTCTATGCAAAAAGCCATCGATGAAACGGCCCGCCGTCGGAAAATTCAGATGGCCTATAATGAAGAACATGGTATTGTACCTCGGACGATCAAGAAAGAAATCCGAGACCTGATCGCTGTAACTAAGGCAGTTGCCAAGGAAGAGGACAAGGAAGTCGATATCAACAGTCTCAACAAACAAGAGCGCAAAGAACTCGTCAAGAAACTAGAGAAACAAATGCAAGAAGCCGTCGAAGTGCTTGACTTTGAACTGGCTGCCCAGATCCGTGATATGATGCTGGAAGTCAAGGCGTTGGATTAAGTAAAATAGTAAGTGAGATTCAGTTTCTTCAAAATGTGTAGTTGACTCCTTGTTTATAATAATGAAAAAACGATAAAAAATGAATCAAAAAAAATCAAACACAAAAAAGAATCTCTCAAGGAAAGAAAGTTTTCAGCTTTGGCTAGATTCTCATCAATTTTTAGGCTTCTTCTTAGTACTTGGTCTAATCTTAGGAATAGGCTTAGGTGTTACTCTAATTTTCGAAAGCCTTCCTATTCCTTCACCATACAGAGATATCAACTATAGTTTTCCAATATATATAAATCTTTTTTGCCTGGTATATCAATTCTTTGACTATTGGTTCCTAGACTTGTCTAGGAGAAGGATGACAATAAAAAGGTATGCGGATTTATTTATCTATCTTAATAGTATCGGTTTACTAGTTCATCTATTTTTAGGAGTTGGTGGGAAAAATAGTAAAGGGATTTTACCATCTCTCTTATCACTAGATTATCGCTATATCTGGTTTCCTATCGCAGCTTATATGCTATTCTTTTTCTTGGGATTGGTCATTTTACTTCTTGCTAAACATTTAGAAAGGAAGAAATTGAAGAAATGATTGTAATGTCTCTTTCACCTATTCTTGCCCATATAGGCCATTATATATAATTATCACTGTCAGAGTATCTTATCATAATACCATGACTTAGTTAATGCTTTTATCGTGAAATCCAAAAAAATACAACGAAGATACATTTTAATAACTTAGAAAGCGAGCAAATCTATGTCCCGTGCCCAAGCAACCATTTTAACCAACATCTGTCTAATCGAAGATCTAGAAAATAAGCGAGTAGTCATGCAATATCGCTCTCCTGAAAACAATCGCTGGTCTGGCTATGCCTTTCCAGGAGGTCATGTTGAGAATGGCGAGGCCTTTGCCGAGTCTGTCATTCGTGAAATATACGAAGAAACTGGTTTGACCATTCAGAATCCCCAACTGGTCGGTATTAAAAATTGGCCCTTAGATACAGGTGAGCGCTACATCGTCGTTTGCTATAAGGCGACAGAGTTTACTGGAAATCTCCAATCCTCAGAGGAAGGAGAGGTATCTTGGGTGCAAAAAGACCAGATTCCAAACTTGGATCTGGCCTATGATATGTTGCCTTTGATGGAAATGATGGAAGCACCTGACAAGTCTGAATTTTTCTACCGTCATCGTACAGATGATGGCTGGGAGAAAGAAATTTTCTAGTCTTTTACCAAATAACCTAACTGATCCAAGGCCTCCTCAATATAGTGGAGGTCTTGTTGTGTCTCGGCTTCAACAAGGTGGTAATGGATGCCGTCTGTCAATTCAGAAAGGGGTCTAAAGTCTGAATTCTCGACTTGTTCCAGAAAGTGCTGGACATCTCGGCGACAGGTGAGTTTGAGATGGGTTTCAATTTCACCATAAACGGGATGATCGATTAAGATATTTTGAACGCGTCCGCCATTATCTACAATGGCTAGAAGTTCCTGACCGATTTCTTCCAGTTCATGTTTCACTTTAAAGAGTTTGTGAACGTAGGGGCTGGCATCATTTTCTTTGTAGATATAACCACGATTGGTGGATAGGATAGGAGCCCCATCTGCTCGGAGAATAGCGATATCCTGTACAATGACTTGGCGCGTAACATGAAAGTGCTCAGCCAAGGTTTGACCATTGAGAGCTTTTGGTGCCTCTTTTAACAGTTTGAGAAGAGCTTGTTTGCGATCCTTTGTCATAGTTTTTCCTTTTAGCGACGTTTTCGAAGCACTTTATAGACAGCTAGTGCTAATGTATAGTCTACCATACTATGAACGATTGTGCCAAAACCAACTAGGACAAAGAGAACATAAAACATATTTTCAACGTTTGTCCCTGAAGTAGCATAAAAGATGATACAAGCTAGTACTTCAGCGATAGCATGAACAACACCCAAAACAAAGTTAAAAATCCAAGATGCCTTTGGTTTATCCAAGGTTTCAGGGAATTTTTTTAAGTAAAATGCTCCCAAAATACCAAAAACGATGTGAGAAAAGGCGCGCAGAACGATAACCATAGGGTAGCCTGCCATCAGGAAGCCGAGACTAGAAGCAATAATCACAAAAGCAGCCATCAAAGGTGATAGGAACATGGCAATAAAGATGGGGATATGACTTCCCAAGGTGTAAGAAGCCGGTGGGATAACGATTTTAAAAGGCATAATGATTGGAATCAAAATCGCGATTGCTGTGAGCAGGGCAGTCATGGTCATAAACTGCGTTTTTTTCCGTATATCCATAAGAACCTCCATTTATCTGTATATACACAAGTATAGTACAATAAATAATCAGTTAAGTCAAGAAGCATTAGTGATTTTTAATGGATATTTGGTTAAAATATGGTAAAGCATACTAGAAACTTAATTCTTATGTTTTAAATGCTAAACTCCACCTTCAGGACGAAAGTGGAGTTGTTTTTTTATTTCTTCAAGGTTTCGAGACGTGGGACAATTGCTACTGTTAGAACGGCAGAGATGACAAGCTCGGCAATTGAGTTTGTAGAAATAACTGTTGCCAGGAGTTTTTGGATATTGCCGTCGAAGACATTTCCAAAAAGGAAGAAGATTCCCCCAAGGACAAAGACGGTGTTGGTAAGGGAACCGAGAGCACCAGCAAAGATGAGACCCGTTCTGTTTTTTAATAATTTATAAACCAAGTAAGGTGTCAGACCAATCAAAACGCGAGGGACAATAGCGATAATCGCAGAATAAATGTTTCCGTTCGGTACGAATGGAGAGAAGAGGTAGCTAGTTGGAAGGATGGTAATCGTGTTTACCGTTAAGCTCAATAGCCCCATAAGAAAACCAAGTGTAACTCCAACTCGAGGACCATAAATAATGCTGGCAATAATGACCGGAATATGAACGATAGTTGGTTTGATTGGAAATGGGAAAAGGTTAAATAGGAGAGAAGTTAAAAAGTGGATAACGAGCATAACTGCAAAAAAGATAGCAATTGGAGCAATGTTAGAGCGTTTGTTCATTGAGGGTTTCCTTTATTCTTTCTAAAATAGTATTCAGGTCAGCTAGGGCGCCTTTGCCGTGATCGCCACAGGCTAGTAGAGATTCCTTTGGAGAGATAATCTGATAACCATAGGTCTCTAATGTTTTTAGATTAGCCTGGGTTGCCGGATGGTCATACATTTTTGTATTCATGGCTGGTGCGACTAACTTTTTGACGTGGTCTGGCAGGGCAAGCGCTGTGCTTGTCACCATGTTGTCAGCAAATCCGTGGGCTAACTTTGCGATGGTATTAGCAGTAGCGGGTGCAACGATAAAAAGATCAGTTCTTTTACCTAGTTCGATATGATTGACTTGATCAGGATAGGGTTCCTTCATGACATCAAGGTGAACTGGATTCTGTGAGAGAACCTGTAGTGTCAACGGTTGGATAAACTCTCTCGCTGCCTCAGTCATTAAGACAGTGACATGATGGCCTTGTTTCTTCAAGGAACTGATCAGGTCAGCTGATTTATATGAGGCAATGGAACCAGTCACTGCGATGAGAATATTTGCCATGGCTTTCCTTTCTATGAATCGTATGCTTGAATTTTTTCAAGGAGGAGTTCAGCAATTTCCTCTTTGGTTTGAACAGTTTGGAGTTGCTCTTTTTCAACAAAGATTGCATGATGCTGATTTGCTGAGATTTGAGTCAGGTCATTTGCAATGATTAAGTCTGCTTGGTTCTTGATAAGGCTTTTTCTAGCAATTTCTATGAGATAATCTTCAGAGACATCAACCAACAGTTTGAAACCAATCAGATGAATAGCTGGATTCCATTCCTTGACTAGAGAGATGATTTTGGGTGTTTTTTTCAGGAATAAAACCTGAACCTCGTCAGTTGAAGAAATCTTAGCTTGATGATTTTGCTTATTTAAAAATTCTTCTAAATTAGAGCTAGCCTGGACCTCCCCCAGCCCCGTCATATAAACAGGAGTATAGTCTGATACAGCCATTGAGTGGATTAAGACCTGATAATCCTTAACAAGTTCTTGCATCACAACTAGAAGGTCGTTGGTATTGTTAATTTCTCGAATGATTAGATTAGGATGAGCTTCTGGCTTCAAAGCTCGTTTTGTCGTTATCAAACAAACCTCATGACCAGCAGCAAGTAGGGCTTCGGTGATGATTTTCCCCAAGCGACCAGTCGAGTGATTAGTGATAGAGCGGACGCTATCGATTGCTTCACTGGTACCGCCTGACGTAACTAAAATTTTCATAGGACTATTATACCAAAAAATAAAATAGAATCAAAAGAAAGCGTTTGTTTTTTTATCTAATTTTCCAGCAAGATTATAGTTTTTGGCTATAAAAACTTATAAAAAGTAAAAAAGACGACTAAAATCGGCCTTAAAACTTTATGTTTATAAACTTTACTAAGCTTTTTGTATGTGAAAAAACTTTTTTTGTGTTATAATGAGTTATCATATTAGAGGTTAGAGGAGTTTGCTATGAAAACAGATATTGAAATCGCACAGAGCATTGAGTTAAAGCCAATCGTGGATGTTGTGGAGAAACTTGGGATTTCTTACGATGATTTGGAGTTGTACGGAAAGTACAAGGCTAAGCTCAGCTTTGATAAAATTCGTGCGGTTGAGAGCAATCCAGTTGGAAAATTGATCTTGGTAACTGCCATTAACCCAACACCTGCTGGTGAGGGGAAATCAACTATTACCATTGGTCTTGCGGATGCCTTGAACAAGATTGGCAAGAAAACGATGATTGCCATTCGCGAACCGTCACTTGGTCCAGTAATGGGGATTAAGGGTGGTGCTGCAGGAGGTGGTTATGCCCAAGTGTTGCCAATGGAAGACATCAACCTTCACTTTACTGGGGATATGCATGCCATTACAACTGCCAACAATGCTCTTTCTGCCTTGATTGACAATCACCTGCACCAAGGGAATGAGTTGGGAATCGACCAACGTCGTATCCTCTGGAAACGTGTTGTAGACTTGAACGACCGCGCACTTCGTCATGTGACCGTTGGACTTGGTGGTCCTCTAAATGGTATTCCTCGTGAGGATGGCTTTGACATTACCGTCGCTTCTGAAATCATGGCCATTCTTTGCTTGGCGACTGATATTGAAGATTTGAAACGTCGTTTGGCGAATATTGTTATCGGATATCGCTATGACCGTACACCAGTTTCTGTTGGTGATTTGCAGGTTGAGGGTGCTTTGGCATTGATTTTGAAGGATGCTATTAAGCCAAATCTCGTTCAGACAATTTACGGAACGCCTGCCTTTGTACACGGTGGTCCATTTGCTAATATCGCTCATGGATGTAACTCAGTCTTGGCAACAAGCACAGCCCTTCGTTTGGCTGACTATACTGTTACTGAAGCTGGTTTTGGTGCAGACCTTGGTGCTGAGAAATTCCTTGATATCAAGACACCAAACTTGCCAACATCTCCAGATGCTGTTGTCATCGTCGCAACCCTCCGTGCCCTTAAGATGAATGGTGGTGTAGCTAAGGACGCTCTTACAGAGAAAAATGTGGAGGCGATCCGTGCTGGTTTTGCTAATTTAAAACGCCACGTTGAGAACATCCGTAAGTTTGGTATTCCAGCAGTTGTTGCGATTAATGAATTTGTCTCTGATACAGAAGCTGAAATCGCAGCCTTGAAGGAACTTTGTGCCTCAATCGATGTTCCAGTTGAGTTGGCTAGTGTCTGGGCTGACGGTGCAGAAGGTGGAGTAGCTCTTGCTGAAACGCTTGTCAAGACGATTGCTGAAACACCAGTTAACTATAAACGTTTGTATGACAATGACCTTTCTGTCCAAGAAAAGATTGAAAAGATTGTTACAGAGATCTACCGTGGTAGCAAAGTGAACTTTGAGAAGAAAGCCCAAACGCAAATTGCCCAAATTGTTCAGAATGGTTGGGACAAATTGCCAATCTGTATGGCTAAAACTCAATATAGTTTCTCAGACAATCCAAATGCACTTGGGGCACCAGAAAACTTTGAAATTACCATTCGTGAGTTGGTACCAAAACTAGGCGCAGGCTTTATTGTAGCCCTTACTGGCGATGTCATGACTATGCCAGGTCTTCCAAAACGTCCAGCCGCTCTCAATATGGATGTTGAAAGTGACGGAACCGTTCTAGGATTGTTCTAATAGTTTAATTGAATTCAAATGAGTTTGGAAAAGCTATCCAAGCTCATTTTCGATTTTAGAGAGAGGAATATATGCCAAAGATTCGAACAGTAAGGGAGTCTGATATTCCAGACCTGCTTGCTATTTATGCTCCTTATGTCCTTAATACAGCCATTACATTTGAATATGAGGTGTCAAGTGTTGAAGAATTTCAAATAAGAATCCAAAAGACCTTGCTTAAGTATCCTTATCTAGTGCTAGAGGAAGAAGGCAAAATTTTGGGATATGCCTATGCTTCCACCTATTATGATAGGAGAGCTTATGATTGGTCAGTTGAAGTGTCAATTTACTTGCATCAAGAAGCCGAAGGTCGAGGGTTAGGGAGTCTACTCTATGACTGTCTGGAGGAAGAACTAGTGTCTAGGGGTTACTTACGCTTCTTAGCTTGTATCGCTTTGCCAAATGATAGGAGCATTTTTCTTCACCGAAAGAGTGGCTATGAACAAGTGGCTCATTTCCCTAAGATAGGCTATAAGTTTGGAAAATGGCATGATATCGTTTGGATGCAAAAGTCATTGACTCCTCCTGATGATATGAAAGAGTAGAATTCCACACGCAACCAGTCTAGGTAAAGATATTTTCCCTGATTTCTGATATAATAGAAACATTGACTTCAAGAGTAAGGAAGAGAAAATGAACGCATTATTGAATGGAATGAATGACCGTCAGGCTGAGGCGGTGCAAACGACTGAAGGCCCCTTGTTAATCATGGCGGGGGCTGGTTCTGGGAAGACTCGTGTTTTAACTCACAGAATCGCCTACTTGATTGATGAAAAGATGGTCAATCCTTGGAATATCTTGGCCATTACCTTTACCAATAAGGCTGCGCGTGAGATGAAGGAGCGTGCCTATAGCCTTAATCCAGCTACTCAGGACTGTCTGATTGCGACCTTTCACTCCATGTGTGTTCGTATCCTACGTCGTGATGCGGATCATATTGGCTACAATCGGAACTTCACCATTGTAGATCCAGGAGAGCAACGAACTCTCATGAAACGCATTCTTAAGCAATTAAACTTGGATCCTAAAAAATGGAATGAACGGACTATTTTGGGAACCATTTCCAATGCTAAGAATGACCTGATTGATGATGTGGCTTATGCTGCCCAAGCTGGAGATATGTACACACAAATTGTGGCTCAATGTTATACAGCCTATCAAAAGGAGCTTCGTCAGTCTGAGTCCGTTGACTTTGATGATTTGATTATGCTGACCTTGCGTCTCTTTGATCAGAATCCTGACGTTCTGACCTACTATCAGCAGAAGTTCCAGTACATTCACGTTGATGAGTACCAAGATACCAACCATGCCCAGTACCAACTGGTCAAACTCTTGGCTTCACGCTTTAAAAACATCTGCGTGGTCGGTGATGCAGACCAATCTATCTACGGTTGGCGTGGGGCTGATATGCAGAATATCTTGGATTTTGAGAAAGATTACCCTAACGCCAAGGTCGTTTTGTTAGAGGAGAATTATCGTTCAACTAAAACCATTCTTCAAGCAGCAAACGATGTCATCAAAAATAATAAAAACCGCCGTCCTAAGAATCTCTGGACCCAGAATGCGGATGGGGAGCAAATCGTCTACTACAGAGCCAACGATGAACAAGATGAGGCTGTTTTTGTAGCCAAAACCATCGATGAACTTGGTCGCAGCCAAAACTTCCTTCACAAAGACTTTGCAGTTCTTTATCGGACTAACGCCCAGTCTCGTACTATTGAGGAAGCCCTGCTCAAGTCCAATATTCCGTATACTATGGTTGGAGGGACTAAGTTCTACAGTCGTAAGGAAATCCGAGATATTATCGCCTATCTTAATCTCATTGCCAATTTGAGTGATAATATCAGTTTTGAGCGCATTATTAACGAACCTAAACGCGGAATCGGCCCAGGAACCGTTGAGAAAATTCGCGATTTTGCGAATATGCAAGACATGTCTATGCTGGATGCTTCAGCTAATATCATGCTGTCTGGCATCAAAGGTAAAGCAGCCCAGTCTATCTGGGATTTTGCCAATATGATTCTGGATTTGCGGGAGCAACTGGATCAATTAACCATCACCGAGCTAGTGGAAGCTGTTCTAGAAAAAACAGGTTATGTCGATAATCTTAATGCTCAGGCAACCTTGGAAAGCAAGGCACGGGTTGAAAACATCGAAGAGTTCCTATCTGTTACTAAGAATTTTGACGACAATCCTGATAGTCAAGAAGAGGCAACAGGTTTAGATAAACTCAGTCGTTTCTTGAATGACTTGGCCTTGATTGCTGATACGGACTCTGGCAGTCAGGAGACATCTGAAGTAACCTTGATGACCTTGCACGCTGCTAAGGGACTCGAGTTCCCAGTTGTCTTTATCATTGGGATGGAGGAGAATGTCTTTCCGCTTAGCCGCGCAGCTGAGGATCCTGATGAACTGGAAGAAGAACGCCGTTTGGCCTATGTAGGTATCACGCGCGCGGAGAAAATCCTCTATCTAACCAATGCCAACTCTCGCTTGCTTTTCGGTCGTACCAATTATAACCGTCCAACACGTTTCATCAATGAAATTAGTTCGGACTTGCTTGAATATCAAGGCTTGGCTCGTCCGGCAAATACTAGTTTCAAGGCTTCGTATAGCAGTGGTGGAATTGCTTTTGGACAAGGTATGAGCTTAGCCCAGGCCCTTCAAAAACGGAAACGAAATGCTGCACCAAGCTCTATCCAGTCAAGCGGTCTCCCGTTTGGACAGTTTGCAGCCGGAAATAAAAAAGATTCGACTGATACAAGTTGGTCTATTGGGGATATTGTTCTCCACAAGAAGTGGGGAGAGGGAACGGTCCTTGAAGTTTTAGGTAGCGGTGCTACGCAGGAATTGAAAATCAATTTCCCAAAAGTAGGGCTGAAAAAACTCCTAGCCAGCGTTGCCCCAATTGAGAAAAAAATCTAATTTTTCATCCTCCTCACGAATAATAAAGTGAGGAGGATTTTTATGTACAGTATTTCATTCCAAGAAGATTCACTCTTGCCTAGAGAAAGACTAGTTAAAGAAGGAGTAGAGGCTCTGAGCAATCAAGAATTGCTAGCTATACTACTCAGAACTGGAACACGTCATGCCAACGTTTTTGAAATAGCCCAAAAAGTCTTGAATAGTCTGACTAGTCTAACTGATTTGAAAAAAATGACCCTGCAGGAATTGCAGAGTCTGTCTGGTATTGGACGGATTAAAGCCATTGAATTACAAGCAGTGATTGAACTGGGGCATCGTATTCACAAACATGAAACCCTTGAGATGGAAAGTATTCTCAGCAGTCAAAAGCTAGCCAAGAAAATGCAACAGGAACTTGGCGACAAAAAACAAGAGCACCTAGTGGCGCTCTATCTCAATACTCAAAATCAAATCATCCATCAGCAAACTATTTTTATCGGCTCTGCGACACGCAGTATTGCTGAACCGAGGGAAATCCTTCACTATGCTTTGAAGCATATGGCAACTTCTGTGATTCTCGTTCACAATCATCCATCCGGTGCTGTATCTCCTAGTCGAAATGATGACCATGTCACTAAGCTAGTGAAGGAAGCTTGCGAACTGATGGGAATCGTTTTCTTAGACCACCTAATTGTCTCGCACTCGGATTACTTTAGTTACCGTGAAAAGACAGATTTAATCTAGAGTTCGTTAACAACATAGTCAAATAGTGTTTTATCCTTGGGGCGGTTTTCAAAGAGAAATTCAGGATGCCATTGAACACCAAGATAAGGGAAGCCGTCCGTAGTTGTCACAGCCTCAATTATTCCATCTTTAGGATCATGTGCTACAACCTTTAAATTGGGGGCTAGATCCTTAATACTCTGGTGATGGAAGGAATTGATATGCGAGATTTCTCCATAGATTTCTCGGAGAATTGTATCAGGCTCAGTCACGAGGCGTTGGGTCGTGTATTCGGCTGAACAGTCCTGCCAATGATCCTCGATATCTTGGTGAAGCGTGCCCCCCATAGCGACGTTGAAGAGCTGGGTACCTCGACAAACAGAGAAAATTGGTTTCTTCTGCTTGATGGCTTCTCTGATAAGGGCTAATTCAAATTCATCTCTTTGAAGATGGTAGTCATCACTGTCAATTGTTTTAGGCTGGCCATAGAATTTTGGATCAACATTTTGCCCACCTGTTAGGATGAGTTTGTCAATCATAGCGACGTAATGGCTTGCCATTTCTTGATCACCAATCGGTAGGATGATTGGAATTCCGCCAGCATCCTTGACTCCTTCAACAAAGCCTTTCGCTGCATAGCTCATCATGATGTCATCATCTGGATGAGTTTTTTCATTTCCTGTAATCCCAATAACTGGTTTTTTCATAAATGCTTTCGCTTTCTAATCCTCTTTACGCATAAAATAGAGGAGAGTTTGGAGTTCGCTTGTTAAATCAACATACTGAACGACCACATCTTTTGGGAGGTGAAGGTGAACAGGGGAAAAGCTGAGAATACCTTTTATACCTGCATCAACCAAAAGATTGGCAACTTCTTGTGATTGAACACTTGGAACTGTTAGGATAGCAGTTTTGACATCTGCTTCTTTGATTTTTTCTTTAATCTGTGAGATACCATAGATTGGAATTCCATCAGGTGTCTGGGTTCCAACTTCTGGATGGTCATCTAGGTCAAATGCCATGATGATTTTCATCTTGTTACGCTCATGGAAGCGATAGTGGAGAAGGGCATGCCCCATATTCCCAATTCCAACCAACATAACATTGGTAATGGAGTTATCATTAAGGAGGTCAGCAAAAAAAGTCATCAGTTTTTTAACATCATAACCAAAACCACGACGACCTAGTTCGCCAAAATAGGAAAAATCACGACGAACAGTCGCAGAATCGATACCGATAGCCTCTGCAATTTGCTTGGAGTTGGCACGTTCGATTTTCTCGGCATGAAATCTCTTGAAAATTCGATAGTAGAGAGAGAGTCTTTTTGCTGTTGCTTTTGGAATAGCAGACTGTTTATCTTTCACAAAACCACAACCTTTCTATTCTTCTATTTTATAGAAACATTGTGAAAAAATCAACAAAAACAAGAAAAAACTAAGAAAATCTTAGTTTTAGTCTTAAAAATTAGCTTGTGATAGAAAACGGTAGAGATCTCCGACCAATCCTTGATAGATAACTTTATCATCAAAGGTTAATGAGGTAACTAGGAATGTATCTGGAAGAGTTACACAACCTGATAGAGATAACATAAGCTCTTCGTAATCCTTATATTCAAGTGTACGTTCTACGTGATAGTTATCTTGATAGGTAAGTCGATACATAGCCAATTATCTTTCTTCTTTTGTGAAGATTCCGCGTTCTACAAGGCTGTCCATGAGGAAGTAGAATTTCTCTTGGTGAATATGATGGTCTTCTGATTTAAAGATATTCACCAAACGAAGGCCAGATTTGTCAGTGATGTTGAGTTTAGCACCTGTAAGGTCTTTATTGATGATGATTTTTAGGTTGAAGCCTTCGCCGCTGTTAGGTACTTTCTCAAGCAGACGAGTTAGTTCGAAGTTTCCAACTTTTGTTTCAAAGAAAGTATTGTCTTTGAGCGTGAATTTTTTGACAGATGGGCTAAGTGTATAGTCGTAGCGGCAGTTTTGTAGTTTAATGGTTTTTTCGAATGCCATTAGATTAATCTCCAATAATATTTTTTAAGGTTTGTGCGAGTTGTTTCAGTTCTTCCTCGGTATTAAGTGGAGACAGACTGATACGGACAGATTCTGTTAAACGATGAGAATCAGGCCCATAAAGAGCTTCAAGTACATGACTGGTTTGCACGACACCAGCAGTACAAGCCGAACCGGTAGAAATTGAAATTCCTTCAAGGTCTAACTGGAGTAAGAGCAAATCATTTTTTTGACCAGGAAAGCCAATGTTGATAACATAAGGAAGCTGGTGGTTGCTTTCATTGAGATAGTATTCTAGATCTGCAATCTCATCTAGAAAAGCAGATTTTAATCCCTCTAGTTTTTGGTAATGTTCAGCTTGCTGCTCTAAGTCCTCTTTGAGAGCAGCGACCATGCCTACAATGGCAGCAAGATTTTCTGTTCCAGCTCGTTTTTTTTGTTCTTGGTCTCCACCGTGAAGGTAGGAATCAAAGTCCGCGGAAGAAGCATAAAGAAAGCCGACTCCTTTTGGTCCATGGAATTTGTGGGCAGAAGCGCTGAGGAAATCAATTCCCAATTCCTCAGGATGGATAGGAAGTTTCCCGATAGCTTGAACAGCATCTACATGATAAGCCGCAGGATGCTCTTTTAAAACACGTCCAATCTCAGCGATAGGTAAGAGACTGCCCGTTTCATTATTAGCATACATAGTGGAAACGAGAATGGTATCGTCACGTAAAGCTTCTTGAATTTGCTGGGCAGTTATTTCTTGATTTACTGGTTGGATGATACTCGCTTCAAAACCAAAATGTTGCACCAGATAATCGATAGTCTCAAGCACAGAATGGTGTTCAATAGCTGTCGTGATGATATGTTTTCCATTTTTTTGATGACGGAGACAATAGCCGATAATAGCTGTATTGTTGCTTTCTGTACCACCAGATGTGAAAAAGATATGTTGAGATTTTGTCCCCAATAACTGGGCTAGTTCCTGACGGGCTTCTCGCAAGAGCTTGCCAGCCTGTCGACCATGACTATGAATACTAGAAGGATTACCATGGGTTTCTTGCATGACCTTGGTCATTTCTGAAATAGCAACTGCTGACATAGGAGTCGTTGCAGCATTGTCCAAATAAATCAAAGAATCACCTTATTCCTTTTTATTATATGCAAAGAGTGGGCTAACTGGTTTTCTTTCATGGATGCGGACGATAGCATCTCCGATTAACTCGCTAGCAGTAATGTAGCATACATTTTCAGGAGTTCTTTCTTTAGTTGCTACTGAATCTGTCACAAGGATTTCTTTGATGTTTGTAGCATCAAGGAGGTCTGCTGCACCTTCAACAAATAAACCGTGACTAGAAACTGCATAAATCTCAGTTGCGCCTTCACGTTCAACGATTTTGGCTGCTTCAGAGAAAGTACGACCAGTATTTAGAATATCGTCAATTAAGATAGCCTTCTTGCCTTTGACATCCCCAATGATATAGCCTTCGTTACGATTAGAATCGTCTTGGGCGTAGTCAATGATAGCGATAGGGGCATCAAGGTATTCAGCCAAACTACGAGCACGTTTAACACCAGAGTTCTTTGGACTAACAACAACAACATCAGAGCCAAGAAGTCCTTTATCACAGTAGTGCTTAGCAAATAGAGGAACAGTATAAAGATTGTCTACAGGAATGTCAAAGAAACCTTGGACCTGAACAGCGTGGAGGTCAAGCGTTAGAACACGGCTTACACCAGCCTTGACAAGCATATTGGCAACCAATTTTGCAGTGAGGGGTTCGCGAGAAGAAGCGATACGATCCTGACGAGCATAACCAAAGTAAGGAAGGACAACGTTGATACTATGAGCACTTGCACGAACACAAGCATCAACCATGATTAATAATTCCATCAAGTGGTTGCTAACGGGGTAGCTGGTTGACTGGATGATGTAAACATCGTAACCACGAACACTTTCTTCGATGTTGACCTGGATTTCACCATCAGAAAATTGACGAGAGGATAATTTCCCGAGAGGTACACCAACTGTATCCGCAATCTTTTGAGCGATTTCTGGGTTAGAGTTTAGGGTGAAAAGTTTCATGTTGTTTCTATCTGACATTATAGACCGTCCTCTGTAAACTTTGTGAATCTCCTTTGAGAAAGTTTTGTTTTTCAAAGCAAGATTCTTTTATTTTTATCTTTTCTATTCTACCAAAAAAAGGAGATTATTTCAGCTTTTTTTCATGCTTTTAATAAAACGAATTAATTTTGATGGAGCTTTCTGATAAGTTATGTGATTTTCATCTAAAAATTTCCGAAAATCGGCTTTCCCTTTTTCATGGTCTGTGACTTCAAGCTCGAGTTCATAGTCCGTTTGGTCAAAGTAGTGACTTTCATCTAAGGCCATTAAGCCAATTTCTGTTTTCGTTTCATAACGAAGAGTCGAAAGGCAGCCTAAAACAAGCCAATCATGGCTTTCGATGCCAATCTTAGCGAGCTTCTCTAGAACGAGCCCTTGAGGTAGTTTTAGTTTTTCTAGATATGATTCAGCTTCTGGAAGAGTTAGTTTCTGATTGTATTCCATATTTCCTACAGTTTGAGGTACTTTCAAGGTCAATTCCGCCCAATCTGCAAAAGTGCGAATGCGCATGGCAACCTTCTTTTCACGCAATTGGAAATCTGGTGTGTCAATGTAGTAGTTTTTCTGAAGGACGGGTTGGATATGGGAAAACTGCTTTTTTAGATGATCATAGTCCTCTTTTTTCAGAAGTGTTTTCAATTCTATTTCTAAATGTTTCATTTTTTCAACCTTTTCTATATCTTTGAAAGCGATTTATGGTATAATGGACAATGTATTTATTGTATACGAATGTACTGAAAAAATCAAAGATTTTCGACAGAGCAATCAAACATTACAAGGGAGAAAGTATGACCATAGAATGGGAAGAATTTTTAGATCCTTACATTCAGGCTGTTGGTGAATTGAAGATTAAACTTCGAGGAATTCGCAAACAGTATCGTAAGCAAAACAAGCATTCTCCGATTGAGTTTGTAACGGGTCGTGTCAAACCGATTGAAAGTATCAAAGAGAAGATGGCTCGTCGAGGAATTACTTATGCAAATCTAGAACATGATCTGCAAGATATTGCTGGTTTACGTGTCATGGTTCAGTTTGTTGATGACGTTAAAGAAGTGGTTGAGATTCTACGTAAACGCCAAGATATGAGAATCGTTCAGGAACGAGACTATATCACTCATCGTAAGGCTTCAGGTTATCGTTCTTATCACGTGGTTGTTGAGTACACGGTTGATACGATCAACGGGGCTAAGACGATTTTGGCGGAAATTCAAATACGGACGTTAGCCATGAATTTCTGGGCTACGATTGAACACTCGCTCAATTATAAATACCAGGGCGATTTTCCAGAAGAAATCAGGAAAAGACTGGAAATTACAGCGAAAATAGCTTATCAACTGGATGAAGAAATGGGTAAGATTCGTGACGATATACAGGAAGCGCAGGCTCTCTTTGATCCATTGAGCAGAAAACTAAACGATGGTGTAGGAAATAGTGACGATACAGATGAAGAATACAGGTAAACGAGTTGACCTCATAGCAAATAGAAAGCCGCAGAGTCAGAAGGTTTTGCATGAGCTGAGGGAAAAACTAAAGAAACAACATTTTATACTGAACGATACCAATCCCGACATCGTGATTTCGATTGGTGGCGATGGGATGCTTTTGTCTGCCTTTCACAAGTATGAGAATCAGTTAGACAAAGTTCGATTCGTAGGTGTTCATACAGGGCATTTGGGATTTTACACAGATTATCGTGATTTTGAGTTGGATCAGTTGGTGACTAATCTTCTGCTAGACACTGGCGCCAAGGTTTCTTATCCAGTTTTGAATGTCAAGGTAACGCTTGAAAATGGAGAAGTGAAAATCTTCCGAGCTTTAAATGAAGCGAGCATCCGTCGATCAGATCGCACCATGGTTGCGGATATCATCATTAACCACGTTCCGTTCGAGCGATTTCGTGGAGATGGAGTGACTGTTTCAACGCCGACGGGAAGTACTGCCTACAACAAGTCCTTGGGTGGAGCTGTCTTGCATCCTACCATTGAAGCCTTGCAGTTGACGGAGATAGCGAGTCTTAACAACCGAGTCTATCGCACTCTGGGATCATCAATCATTATTCCCAAAAAAGATAAGATTGAGCTCTTACCAACACGCAATGATTACCACACCATATCAGTCGATAACAGCGTCTATTCATTCCGTAATATCGAACGGATTGAGTATCAAATCGACCATCACAAGATTCACTTCGTAGCGACTCCAAGCCACACTAGTTTCTGGAATCGTGTCAAAGATGCCTTCATTGGCGAGGTGGATGAATGAGGTTCGAATTTATCGCAGATGAGCACGTCAAAGTCAAAACTTTCCTCAAGAAACATGAGGTTTCCAAGGGACTTTTGGCTAAGATTAAGTTTCGAGGTGGGGCTATTCTGGTCAATGGTCAACCTCAAAATGCAACTTATCTCTTAGATGTTGGAGACAGGGTGACCATTGATATTCCAGCGGAGGAAGGCTTTGAAACGTTGGAAGCAATTGAGCGGCCACTGGATATTCTCTATGAGGATGACCATTTTCTGGTTTTGAATAAACCTTATGGAGTAGCTTCCATCCCCAGTGTCAATCATTCTAATACCATTGCGAATTTTATCAAGGGCTACTATGTTAAGCAAGAATATGAAAACCAGCAGGTTCACATCGTGACTAGGCTTGATAGAGATACTTCTGGTTTGATGCTTTTTGCCAAGCACGGCTACGCTCATGCACGTTTAGACAAGCAGTTGCAACGAAAGTCTATCGAGAAACGCTACTTTGCTTTGGTTAAAGGAGCTGGTGTTTTGGAGCCTGAAGGGGAAATTATCGCCCCGATTGCGCGTGATGAAGACTCCATTATCACGAGACGGGTTGCCAAAGGTGGGAAATACGCTCATACATCTTACAAAGTTGTAGCGTCTTATGGAAATATTCACCTAGTCGATATTCGCCTGCATACTGGACGAACTCATCAGATCCGAGTGCATTTTTCTCATATTGGTTTTCCTTTGTTGGGAGACGATCTCTATGGAGGAAGCTTAGACGATGGGATTCAACGTCAGGCTCTGCATTGTCATTATTTATCTTTTTACCATCCTTTTCTAGAGCAAGATTTGCAACTAGAAAATCCCTTACCGGATGATTTCAGCAATCTTATTACTCAGTTATCAACTAATACTCTTTAAACACTATTTGGAGTATAATTTATTTTCTTAAAGGAGAAAACTCATGGAAGTTTTTGAAAATCTTAAAGCCAACCTGGTTGGCAAAAATGCTCGTATCGTTCTCCCTGAAGGGGAAGAGCCACGTATTCTTCAAGCAACAAAACGCTTGGTAAAAGAAACAGAAGTAATTCCTGTTTTGCTTGGAAACCCAGAAAAAATCAAAATTTATCTTGAAATAGAAGGGATCATGGATGGTTATGAAGTAATTGATCCCCAACACTATCCTCAATTTGAAGAAATGGTTGCTGCTTTAGTAGAGCGTCGTAAGGGCAAAATGACTGAAGAAGAAGCGCGCAAAGTTTTGGTTGAAGATGTCAACTACTTTGGTGTGATGCTAGTCTACTTGGGCTTGGTTGACGGTATGGTATCTGGTGCGATTCATTCAACCGCTTCAACAGTTCGCCCGGCCCTTCAAATTATCAAAACGCGTCCAAATGTTACTCGTACTTCAGGTGCCTTCCTTATGGTACGTGGTACGGAACGGTACCTATTTGGGGACTGTGCTATCAATATCAATCCAGATGCAGAAGCCTTGGCTGAAATTGCGATCAATTCAGCAATCACAGCTAAGATGTTTGGTATTGAGCCTAAAATTGCTATGCTAAGCTATTCTACTAAAGGTTCAGGATTTGGTGCAAGTGTTGATAAGGTCGTAGAAGCGACTAAAATCGCTCATGATTTGCGTCCAGACCTTGAGATTGATGGTGAGTTGCAATTTGATGCAGCCTTCCACCCTGAAACTGCAGCATTGAAAGCTCCAGGAAGTAACGTTGCTGGGCAAGCAACTGTCTTTATCTTCCCTGGTATCGAAGCAGGAAATATTGGCTACAAGATTGCAGAACGTCTTGGTGGCTTCGCGGCTGTAGGTCCAGTTCTACAAGGTTTGAACAAACCGGTTAACGACCTTTCTCGTGGATGTAATGCCGATGATGTTTACAAGTTGACCCTTATCACAGCAGCTCAAGCAGTTCATCAATAAGATTTAGTCCTCTTTCCCATGGAAAGAGGCTTTTTAGTACTGAGAAAAGGACAGCTAGAAGCTTCTATGTTATACTAGATATATGTTAGATTTGAAAAAATACGGTATCGTCATGTGGCCGGAGGAGAAGATCATTTCTTTTCGTGAGAAACTCCTCAACTGGTATGATGAAAACAAAAGAGATTTACCTTGGCGGAGAAGTAAAAATCCTTATCACATCTGGGTATCTGAAATCATGCTCCAGCAGACCAGGGTGGATACAGTTATTCCCTATTATGAACGATTCTTGGACTGGTTTCCAACTGTTGAAAGTCTGGCGAATGCCCCTGAAGAGCGTCTGCTGAAGGCTTGGGAGGGATTGGGCTATTATTCTCGAGTACGCAATATGCAGGCTGCAGCTCAGCAGATTATATCTGACTTTGGTGGTCAATTCCCAAACACCCATGAAGGAATTTCTGGCCTGAAAGGGATTGGCCCCTATACTGCGGGAGCAATTTCCAGTATCGCTTTTAATTTACCCGAGCCAGCAGTTGATGGCAATGTCATGCGAGTTTTAGCGCGCTTGTTTGAGGTAAATTATGATATCGGAGTTCCCAGCAATCGCAAGATTTTCCAAGCTATTATGGAAATCTTGATTGACCCGAGACGACCAGGAGACTTTAACCAAGCTCTGATGGATTTAGGGTCCGACATAGAGGCCCCAGTTAATCCTAGACCAGAAGAAAGCCCTGTTAAGGAATTTAGCGCAGCCTATCAGAATGGGACCATGGATGTATATCCGATTAAAGAACCCAAGAAAAAGCCTCTCCCAATCTATCTCAAGGCTTTGGTTGTGCGCAATGACCGTGGTCAATATCTTCTTGAGAAAAATGAAAGTGAGAAACTACTAGCCGGTTTTTGGCATTTCCCACTGATTGAAGTTGAGGATTTCTACAGCGATGATAATCAACTAGATCTCTTTTCTCAAGTCAAAGAGGAAAGCAGAGCTTTTGGACCAAGCCCTCAAGAAAACTTTGAGCAGGATTATGATTTAGAAGTGAATTGGTCCCAGCAAGTATTTGACCAGGTAAAGCATGTATTTAGTCATCGGAAATGGCATATTCAAATCCTAGCAGGTCAAGTGACAGATTCGAAACAGTTTTCTGACAGAGAAATTCGCTGGGTTTCTCCTCAGGAGTTTTCTGATTATCCACTTGCTAAACCTCAACAAAAAATTTGGCAGGCTTATAAAGCAACTCTCAAAGATGAAGGCTTATAGTAGCCATTTGTGCCTTCTTTGCATTTTTTTGTTATAATAGATAGAGAAAAGGTGATAAAATGAAAAAAATATTAATTGTAGATGATGAGAAACCAATCTCAGATATTATTAAGTTTAATATGGCCAAGGAAGGTTATGAGGTTGTCACAGCCTTCAATGGTCGTGAAGCAATTGAGCTATTTGAAGCAGAGCAACCAGATATTATTATTCTAGACTTGATGCTCCCTGAAATTGATGGTTTAGAAGTTGCTAAAGCTATTCGTAAGACTAGTAGCGTGCCGATTATCATGCTATCAGCTAAGGATAGCGAGTTTGACAAGGTTATTGGTTTAGAGTTAGGTGCAGATGATTATGTTACAAAACCTTTCTCAAACCGTGAGTTGCAAGCACGTGTCAAGGCTCTGCTTCGTCGTACAGACCTAGTTTCTGTGGATAGCCAAGAGTCTGATGAGAAGAAGACGCAGCCCTTACAAATTGGTGATTTGGAAATCGTTCCAGATGCTTACGTGGCTAAGAAATATGGTGAGGAATTAGATTTGACCCACCGTGAGTTTGAACTCTTGTATCACTTGGCCTCTCATATTGGACAAGTGATTACGCGTGAACACTTGCTTGAGACTGTCTGGGGGTATGACTATTTTGGTGATGTTCGTACGGTGGACGTGACTATCCGACGTTTGCGTGAGAAAATTGAAGACACACCAAGCCGTCCAGAGTATATCCTCACACGTCGTGGTGTTGGCTACTATATGAAAAATAATGATTGAAGATATTAGACAAACTATTCTGACCAGTGATTTTATCTTTATCCTGATTTTACTTGGCTTTATCCTAGTGGTGACCTTGCTCTTGCTGGAAAACCGTCGCGATAACATCCGGTTAAAAGAGATAAATCAGAAGGTCAAGGATTTAATTGCAGGTGATTATTCTCAAGTTTTGGACTTGCAAGGTAGTACAGAGATCACCAACATCACCAATAATCTGAATGATTTGTCAGAAGTTATTCGTTTGACCCAAGAAAATCTGGAACAAGAGAGTAAAAGGTTGCATAGCATTCTCTCTTATATGACAGATGGTGTCCTTGCGACCAATCGCCGTGGCCAGATTACTATGATCAACGATATGGCCAAGAAACAGCTCGGTGTGCAGAAAGAAGATGTTCTGAATAAAAGCATTCTCGAATTGCTTAAGATAGAAGATGAGTATGAGTTGCGTGACCTGATTACGCAGATTCCTGAGTTGACGATTGACTCCCAGGATGCCAATGGTGAATATTTGAGCCTTCGTGTACGTTTTGCCCTTGTCCGTCGCGAGTCTGGGTTCATCTCTGGTTTGGTTGCTGTTTTACATGATACAACCGAGCAAGAGAAGGAAGAGCGTGAGCGGAGACTCTTTGTTTCGAACGTCAGTCATGAGTTGCGGACTCCTTTGACCAGTGTTAAATCGTATCTTGAAGCCTTGGATGAAGGAGCTCTGTATGATCCTGTCGCCCCTGATTTTATCAAGGTTTCACTCGATGAAACCAACCGTATGATGCGTATGGTGACAGATCTCTTGCATCTCTCTCGTATTGACAATGCGACTAGTAAACTGGATGTAGAGTTGATTAACTTTACAGCCTTCATCACCTTCATCCTCAACCGTTTTGATAAGATGAGAAATCAAGATGAAGAGAAAAAATATGAGCTAGTAAGAGATTATCCAATAACTTCAGTTTGGATTGAGATTGATACGGATAAGATGACCCAGGTGATTGATAATATTCTCAACAATGCTATCAAGTACTCGCCAGATGGTGGGAAGATTACGGTTAGCATGAAAACCACGGATGACCAGATGATTTTATCAATTTCTGACCAGGGTCTTGGGATTCCAAAACAAGATTTGCCTAAGATTTTTGACCGCTTTTACCGTGTGGATCGCGCAAGAAGTCGTGCTCAAGGTGGGACTGGTTTGGGTCTGGCTATCGCGAAAGAAATCATCAAACAACACAATGGTTTTATTTGGGCAAAAAGCGAATACGGTAAGGGCTCAACCTTTACCATAGTGCTCCCTTATGATAAGGATGCCGTAAAAGAAGAAATATGGGAGGACGAAATAGAAGACTAGAATGAGTGAAAAAGGCTTTAAATACAGTATTTTAGCATCAGGTTCCAGTGGAAATTCCTTTTATCTGGAAACTCCAAAAAAGAAAATCTTAGTGGATGCAGGCTTGTCTGGTAAGAAAATCACCAGTCTTTTGAGCGAAATCAATCGTAAGCCAGAAGATTTGGATGCTATTTTGATTACGCATGAACATTCAGATCATATTCATGGAGTTGGTGTATTGGCTCGCAAATATGGTATGGACCTTTACGCCAATGAAAAGACTTGGCAGGCTATGGAAAATAGCAAGTACCTCGGTAAAGTGGATTCATCACAGAAGCATATTTTTGAAATGGGTAAAACCAAAACCTTTGGCGATATCGACATTGAGAGCTTTGGGGTCAGCCACGATGCGGCAGCACCACAGTTTTATCGCTTTATGAAAGATGACAAAAGTTTTGTTATGCTGACCGATACAGGTTACGTCAGTGACCGTATGGCAGGAATTGTCGAGAATGCGGACGGTTATCTCATCGAGTCCAACCACGATGTGGAAATTTTGCGAGCAGGATCTTACGCTTGGCGTCTCAAACAGCGAATCCTATCGGATCTTGGTCACCTCTCTAACGAGGATGGCGCTGAGGCCATGATTCGTGCAATGGGAAATCGAACCAAGAAAATCTACCTCGGGCATTTGTCCAAAGAGAACAATATCAAGGAGCTGGCTCATATGACTATGGTCAACCAGCTAGCACAAGCTGATCTGGGAGTAGGATTAGACTTTAAAGTTTACGACACTTCCCCAGATACTGCAACACCATTGACAGATATATAAAAAAGAAGGCGAGTGCCTTCTTTTCTTATGTATTTATCAGAGATTTAGTGTGGTATAATGATTAAAAATATATAGGAGTAATATTGTGAAGAAAAAATGGTTATTTAGAGATTACTATGATACAACGATTATCATTCTGGCACTGATATCGGTTGTTCTGGTCTTGCTTGGATTTGCGGAAATGATTGATTTGGACAATCCTCCCTACAGCATCATTGATTTAGTGATTTGGTTTGTTTTTGTGGTAGATTATGGTTGGCGCTTCTTTTCAAGTCAAGGAAAATGGCGATTTATCTTTGAAAATATATTTGACTTGTTAGCTATCCTTCCTTTAAATGCTATTTTTACAGTATTTCGATTAGGGCGTGTCTTCCGCTTAGCAAGACTGACAAAATTACTGAAACTCACTCGTCTTTTAAGAATCGTTGGCTTGACTGGCAAGTTGGAAAAGAAGGTTAGCAAACTCTTACGAACAAATGGCTTACTTTATATTTTCTATCTCAATTCCTTTATTGTACTGGTAGGGAGTTCAATTTTATCAGTTGTTGAAGAAAAATCTTTCTCAGATAGTCTTTGGTGGGCGCTTGTAACGGTAACGACTGTTGGTTACGGAGATATTGTTCCTACTTCCATTTTTGGGAAGTGGTTAGCAGTGTTACTGATGCTTATCGGTATTGGAACAATAGGGATGTTAACAAGTGCCTTGACGAATTTTTTTGTAAAGGATAATCAAGATAATCAGATACAATTTGAAAAACTACAAGATGAATTATCCAGTCAGAGACTACTACTAGAGAAACAATCTGAGAAGATAGAAGAACTGCATGGAATGATACAAAACTTGCTTGAAAAAAAGTAATTTAGACCATACAAAAACCACTCGTCGAGTGGTTTTTTACAATCCTGCAAATTCTTTGATTTCTTCTGCTGACATGGAAGAGTCGCAACGGACCTTGATCTGGCCATCTGAAATGTGAACAAATCCTGGTACGGTTGGGATTCCATAACGTGAACGGAAATCTTGCAAATCATTGAGTTGGCTTGGTTCTTCACTGTTGATGAAGTAGATGTGGGCTTTGGTTTCAGCTACGACACCTGCCAATGTACCTGCAAATTTACGGCAGTAAGGGCAAGTTTTGCGACCAATAAAGAAGGTTGCAGTTTCTTTATTATCAAGTGCTTCTTGAGCACGGGCAACAGTTGTGACTTCAAGATCTTTAATATTTTCTAAAAATTGTTCCATGAGTTTACCTCGCTTTCATTGATATGTCTAGTATGCCACAAAGTTCCTAAAATTGCTTAGATTTGATACGAAAAAAAGATGAGACTAGTTTATCTCATCTTTATAGAGTGTTATTTCACAAACGCATTGATTTCCGCTTCGATGTTAGCAATCTTAGCTTGTGAATCTTCGTTGTTTTCACCCACAACGGCAATGTAGAACTTGATTTTTGGTTCTGTACCTGAAGGGCGAACTGCAATCCATGAACCGTCAGCAAGTGTATATTTCAACACATCACTTGGAGGAGTAGTCAAAGTTGTCACAGTACCATCTGTAGCAGTAGCAGTTTGTGCTTTGAAGTCTTCTACAACAGTGATAGCTGTTGCGTTCCATTCTTTCGGAGCATTGTTACGGAATTTAGCCATGATTGCTTTGATTTGTTCTGCACCATCGACACCAGAAAGGGTAACAGAGATGGTTTTTTCAGCGTAGTAGCCGTATTCTTTGTAGATTTCTTCGATACCATCAGCAAGTGTCAAACCACGTGAACGGTAGTAGGCGGCAAGTTCAGCCACGACTAGAACGGCTTGGATGGCGTCTTTATCACGTACGAATGGTTTAATCAAGTAACCGAAGCTTTCTTCAAATCCCATCATGTAAGTGTGATTGTGTTTTTCTTCAAATTCTTGGATTTTCTCTGCGATGAATTTGAAACCAGTCAAAACATTGAACATGGTTGCGCCGTAGCTTTCAGCAATCTTCGTTACCAAGTCAGTTGATACGATGGATTTGCAGAGAGCAGCATTTTCAGGAAGAGTTCCAGCACTCTTATGAGCTTCCAAGATGTATTTAGCCATGATAGCACCGATTTGGTTACCTGAAAGGTTGAGGTAGCTCCCATCTTTTTGAAGCACTTCAACACCAACACGGTCAGCGTCTGGGTCAGTCGCCACAAGAACATCAGCACCAACTTGACGGCCGAGTTCTTCAGCAAGTGCAAAGGCTGCTTGGTTTTCTGGGTTTGGAGATTTAACAGTTGAGAAATCTGGATCTGGAGTTGCTTGAGCTTCAACGACTTGAACTGAGTCAAATCCTGCTTGAGCAAGAGCACGACGGGCCAACATTTCACCAGTACCATGAAGTGGTGTGTAGACAATCTTCATGTCTTTACCGAATTCTTCAATTAAAGCTGGGTTGATGTTTACATCTTTAACTTCTTTGAGGTATTCTGCATCAACAGCTTCCCCGATAACTTCAATCAAGCCAGAAGCTTTTTCAGCTTCCACATCAGCAACTTCAACTGTAAATGGGTTTTTGATTGCACGAATGTAAGTCGTCAAAGCATCTGCATCGTGAGGAGGCATTTGCCCACCGTCTTCACCGTAAACCTTGTAACCGTTAAATGGAGCAGGGTTATGGCTGGCAGTAATCATGATACCTGCGAAACAGTTGAGGTGACGAACTGCAAATGAGAGTTCTGGAGTTGGACGAAGGCTTTCAAATACGTAAGATTTGATACCGTGTTTAGCAAGAACTGCAGCAGATTCAAAGGCAAACTCAGGTGAGAAGTGACGGCTATCATAGGCAATCGCAACACCACGTTCTTTTTCATTTCCACCTTTGGACTCAATCAAACGAGCCAAACCTTCAGTTGCTTGACGAACAACATAGATGTTGATGCGGTTTGTACCTGCACCGATCAAGCCACGCATACCTGCAGTACCAAATTCAAGATTGGTGTAGAAAGCATCTTCTTTTGTTTTTTCGTCCATGTTTTCTAAATCTTGACGAAGATAGTCGGGAAGGTCGGCAAAATCAACCCATTTTTGATAATTTTCTTGGTAAGTCATAGAGTATCTCCTTTTTTCATAAATTCCTTTAATCGCTTTCATTATATCACGATTTGATATTTTAGTAAAACGTTAGCATAACTTAAAATGTAGGAAATTTACTTTTATTTCATTGTAGAAGAATAGCCCAATACGCTTTCTAATGAAAAAGAAGATGAATAGTTCGGGTTTATGACTCAAACTTTTTTCATTGCAATTGTGCAAAAGAGAAAAAGATAGTAAAATAGATGTATGATTATTTTACAAGCCAATAAAATTGAACGATCTTTTGCTGGAGAGGTTCTCTTTGAACATATCAACCTGCAAGTGGATGAACAAGACAGAATTGCCCTCGTTGGAAAAAATGGAGCGGGTAAGTCTACTCTTTTAAAGATTTTGGTTGGGGAAGAGGAGCCAACTAGTGGAGAAATCAACAAGAAAAAAGATATTTCTCTGTCTTACCTAGCCCAAGATAGCCGTTTTGAGTCTGAAAATACCATTTATGATGAAATGCTTCACGTCTTTGATGACTTGCGTCGGACAGAGACACAACTGCGTCAGATGGAGTTGGAGATGGGTGAAAAATCTGGTGAAGATTTGGATAAATTGATGGCAGATTATGATCGTTTATCAGAGAATTTTCGACAGGCTGGTGGCTTTACCTACGAAGCTGATATTCGAGCGATTTTGAATGGCTTCAAGTTTGATGAGACTATGTGGCAGATGAAAATTGACGAGCTTTCTGGTGGTCAAAATACTCGTCTAGCACTTGCCCAAATGCTCCTTGAAAAGCCCAATCTCTTAATATTGGACGAGCCAACCAACCACTTGGATATCGAAACCATTGCCTGGCTAGAGAATTACTTGGTGAACTATAGCGGCGCCCTCATTATTGTCAGTCACGACCGTTACTTTTTGGATAAGGTTGCGACGGTTACACTCGATTTGACTAAGCATTCCTTAGATCGTTATGTGGGCAATTACTCTCGCTTTGTTGAGTTAAAGGAGCGAAAGCTAGCTACTGAGGCAAAAAACTATGAAAAGCAACAGAAGGAAATCGCGGCTCTAGAAGACTTTGTCAATCGCAATCTAGTCCGAGCCTCAACGACCAAACGTGCTCAATCTCGCCGTAAACAACTAGAAAAAATGGAGCGTTTGGACAAGCCTGAAGCTGGCAAGAAATCAGCCAACATGACCTTCCAGTCGGAAAAAACATCAGGCAATGTTGTCCTGACTGTTGAAAATGCAGCTATTGGCTATGATGGGGAAATACTGTCAGAACCTATCAACCTAGACCTTCGTAAGATGAATGCTGTTGCGATTGTCGGACCAAATGGTATTGGCAAATCAACCTTTATCAAGTCTATTGTGGACCAGATCCCCTTTATCAAGGGAGAGAAGCGTTTTGGGGCCAATGTTGAGGTTGGTTACTATGATCAGACTCAAAGTAAGCTGACAGCAAGTAATACGGTTCTAGACGAACTTTGGAATGATTTTAAACTGACTCCAGAAGTTGAAATTCGCAACCGCCTTGGTGCCTTCCTCTTCTCTGGTGATGATGTTAAGAAATCAGTAGGCATGCTGTCTGGGGGCGAGAAAGCTCGTTTGCTTCTTGCAAAACTTTCAATGGAAAACAATAACTTCCTGATTCTTGACGAGCCGACCAACCACTTGGATATTGATAGCAGGGAAGTGTTGGAAAATGCCTTGATTGACTTTGACGGAACCTTGTTGTTTGTCAGCCACGACCGTTACTTTATCAATCGTGTAGCCACTCATGTTTTGGAATTATCTGAGAATGGTTCGACCCTCTATCTTGGAGATTATGACTACTATGTTGATAAGAAAGCAGAAGTAGAAATGATTCAAACTGAGGAAGCTTCAACTAGCAATCAAGCAAAAGAAGCAAGTCCAGCCAATGATTATCAAGCCCAGAAAGAAAGTCAAAAAGAAGCCCGTAAGCTCATGCGACAAATCGAGAGTTTGGAAGCTGAAATTGAAGAGTTAGAAACTCAAAGTCAAGCCATTTCTGAACAGATGCTGGAAACCAACGATGCCGAAAAGCTCATGGAATTGCAGACTGAACTGGACAAAATCAGCCATCGTCAGGAAGAAGCTATGCTTGAGTGGGAAGAATTATCGGAGCAGGTGTAGAGATGGAACATCTTGGAAAAGTATTTCGTGAATTTCGAACTAGTGGGAAGTACTCCTTAAAAGAGGCGGCAGGTGAATCATGTTCAACCTCTCAGTTATCTCGCTTCGAGCTTGGGGAGTCTGATCTAGCAGTTTCCCGTTTCTTTGAGATTTTGGATAATATTCATGTGACTGTTGAAAATTTTATGGACAAGGCTAGGGATTTTCAAAATCATGAACATGTTGCCTTGATGGCTAAGATTATTCCGCTTTACTACTCAAATGATATTGCAGGTTTTCAACAACTTCAAAAAGAACAACTACAGAAAGCCAAGAGTTCGACCAATCCCCTCTATTTTGAGCTGAATTGGATTCTGCTACAAGGCCTTATTTGCCAGAGAGATGCTAGTTACAGTATGGAACAGAGTGATTTGGATAAGGTGGCAGATTATCTCTTCAAAACGGAAGAATGGACCATGTATGAGTTGATTCTTTTTGGTAATCTCTATACTTTCTACAATGTGGACTATGTATCTCGGATTGGTAGAGAAGTCATGGAACGAGAAGAGTACTACAAAGAAATTGGTCGCCATCGAAAACTTGTTCTGATATTAGCTCTTAACTGTTACCAGCATTGTTTGGAGAACCGTTCCTTTACGGATGCGGACTATTTCGAAGGTTATGTAGAGAAGCTGATTGGAAATGGTATCAAGCTTTATGAGCGTAATATCTTCCATTATATCAAGGGATTTTCCCTCTACCAGAGAGGTCAGAAAGAAGAAGGTTGTAACCAGATGCAGGAAGCTATGCATATTTTTGAAGTGCTTGGACTTCCAGAGCAAGTGGCTTATTATCAGGAACATTATGAAAAATTTGTAAATCCTTAAATTTCCCAAATAAGGGAAAAATAAAGAGACTCCTTTCAGTTTTGATACAATAGTTTCAAAATTTGAGAGGAGCTTTTTATATGAATCGACATGCAATCCAGTTGATTAGTCGTGGGGCTATTAATAAGGTAGGGAATATGCTCTATGATTATGGAAATAGTGTTTGGTTAGCATCAATGGGGACGATAGGACAGACTGTTCTTGGAATTTATCAAATTTCTGAGTTGGTTACATCGATTCTGGTCAATCCCTTTGGCGGAGTGATTTCAGACCGCTTTTCGCGTCGCAAAATTTTGATGACGACAGACTTGATTTGCGGACTTCTCTGTTTAGCGATTTCTTTCATCAGAAATGATAGCTTGATGATTGCTGCCTTGATTTTTGCCAATATTGTTCAGGCAGTTGCCTTTGCATTTTCTCGTACAGCCAATAAAGCCATTATAACTGAGGTTGTAGAGAAAGACGAGATTGTGACCTATAATGCTCGCTTAGAGCTCGTTTTGCAGGTTGTAGGTGTTAGCTCCCCTGTACTTTCTTTCCTCGTTTTACAATTCGCCAGTCTCCATATGACGCTCGTTTTAGATGCCATTAGTTTTTTCATTGCATTTACCTTAGTAGCTTTACTTCCCAAAAAAGAGACTCAGGAACAAGTGAAAAGGACTTTCTGCTGGAAAAATATTTTTTCTGATATGAAAGAAGGACTTGACTATATCTGGCGCCAGCAAGAGATCTTTTTCCTTTTGTTAGTGGCTTCCAGTGTTAATTTCTTTTTTGCAGCTTTTGAATTTCTCCTCCCCTTTTCAAATCGTCTTTATGGGGTAGAAGGGGCCTATGCGAGTATTTTGACTATGGGCGCTATTGGTTCGATTATCGGAGCTCTTCTAGCTAGTAAAATAAAGGCAAGTGTTTATAATCTTTTGATTCTATTGGCTTTGACTGGAGTTGGAGTTTCTATGATGGGATTACCACTGCCAACTTTTCTTTCCTTTTCTGGAAATTTAGTTTGTGAACTGTTTATGACGATTTTTAATATTCACTTTTTTACTCAGGTGCAAACCAAGGTTGAGGGGGAATACTTGGGCAGGGTATTGAGTACTATTTTTACCTTAGCCATTCTCTTTATGCCGGTTGCAAAAGGCTTTATGACGGTGCTTCCAAGTGTTCAACTCTCTTCATTCCTGATCATTGGAAGTGGTGTTGTCACCCTATCTTGTCTATCCTTCATTTATGTACGAAGTCATTTTGAAAAAGAGTTATAATTTCTCTTTTTTAGAAAATATTTCACTATTAACTATTTTTCAGCCCTTCTCTATTGTGAGGAGGGCTTGATTTATGGTAGAATAGTTTTATGAATGAAAGAATGAATGAGTTAGTTACCTTGCTCAATCGCTATGCAACCGAGTACTATACAAGTGATAATCCCTCGGTGTCAGATAGCGAGTATGATCGCCTCTACCGAGAGTTGGTCGAATTGGAAGCTGCCTATCCAGATCAAGTTTTAGCGGACAGTCCGACCCATCGTGTTGGTGGTAAGGTTTTAGACGGTTTTGAAAAATACAGTCATCAGTATCCTCTTTATAGTTTGCAGGATGCTTTTTCACGTGAAGAGTTAGAAGCTTTTGATGCGCGTGTTCTAAAGGAATTGCCCCAACCGACCTATATCTGTGAATTGAAAATCGATGGTTTGTCTATATCGCTTACGTATGAAAAGGGGATTTTGGTTGTTGGTGCCACACGTGGGGATGGTTCTGTTGGTGAAAATATCACCGAAAATCTCAAGCGCGTCAAGGACATTCCTTTGATTTTGCCAGAAGAACTTGATATCACTGTTCGTGGAGAGTGTTACATGCCACGCGCTTCGTTTGACCAGGTCAACCAAGCTCGCCAAGAAAATGGGGAGCCTGAATTTGCCAATCCTCGTAATGCAGCGGCTGGAACTTTGCGTCAGCTGGATACGGCAGTAGTGGCCAAGCGTAATCTTGCAACGTTTCTCTATCAAGAAGCAAGTCCTTCTACTCGTGATAGCCAAGAAAAAGTCTTGAAGCATCTTGAACAGCTTGGCTTTGTAGTTAATCCTAAACGAATATTGGCTGAAAGCATAGATGAGATATGGAATTTTATCCAAGAAGTAGGACAAGAACGGGATAATTTACCTTATGACATTGATGGGGTGGTGATCAAGGTCAATGATCTAGCAGGTCAAGAAGAGCTCGGTTTTACCGTTAAAGCACCCAAGTGGGCAGTCGCCTATAAATTTCCCGCTGAAGAAAAAGAAGCCCAGCTCCTTTCAGTTGACTGGACGGTAGGCCGTACGGGTGTTGTGACTCCGACTGCAAATCTAACACCTGTTCAGCTTGCTGGGACCACTGTTAGCCGTGCAACACTGCACAATGTAGATTATATTGCTGAAAAAGATATCCGCAAAGATGATACGGTTATCGTTTATAAGGCTGGAGACATTATTCCTGCTGTTTTGCGTGTGGTAGAGTCTAAGCGTGTTTCTGAAGAAAAACTAGATATTCCGACTAATTGTCCAAGTTGTGACAGTCACTTGCTTCATTTTGAAGATGAAGTGGCTCTTCGTTGTATCAATCCACGATGCCCTGCCCAAATCATGGAAGGTTTGATTCACTTTGCCTCTCGAGATGCCATGAATATTACAGGACTTGGTCCATCTATCGTTGAAAAGCTTTTTGCTGCTAATCTAGTTAAGGATGTGGCGGATATTTACCGTTTGAAAGAAGACGATTTCCTCCTTTTAGAAGGCGTCAAGGAAAAGTCTGCTTCTAAACTGTATCAGGCCATTCAAGCATCCAAGGAAAACTCTGCTGAAAAGCTTTTATTCGGTTTGGGAATTCGCCATGTCGGAAGCAAAGCAAGTCAGCTCTTGCTCCAACACTTTCACTCTATTGAAAAT
Organism: Streptococcus sp. ST16; assembly: GCF_046098135.1. Lineage (NCBI taxonomy): Bacteria > Bacillati > Bacillota > Bacilli > Lactobacillales > Streptococcaceae > Streptococcus > Streptococcus sp. ST16. The sequence continues at coordinate 230,763 of NZ_JBJUSE010000001.1, forward strand.
CTAGCCCAAGCAGACCCAGAGGAAGTAGCAAGTATCGAGAGCTTGGGTAGTGTGATTGCTCAAAACCTTCAGACTTATTTTGCTACAGAAGGATCGAAGATTCTCTTAGACGAGTTGAAAGAAGCTGGAGTAAATCTGGACTACAAAGGACAGACAGTAGTAGAAGATGCAGCCTTGTCAGGTTTGACCGTTGTATTAACTGGAAAATTGGAACGGCTCACACGCTCAGAAGCCAAAAGTAAACTCGAAAGTCTGGGTGCCAAAGTTACAGGCAGTGTATCTAAGAAAACGAATCTTGTCGTAGCAGGAGCAGATGCAGGAAGCAAGCTCCAAAAAGCGGAAGAACTTGGTATCGAGGTTCGAGATGAAGCCTGGCTAGAAAGTTTGTGAAGAATAGTCGAAAACTAGATGTTAGATAGTCTGGAACTATCTCTCCTGATGTGTTTTTATATCTATTAATGTAATGCTATTCTATATTGTGCTGAATTTCCCGCTAAATTCTTCAGCATGACTTAAAAAATTAAAATTGAAATTAGGAATTAGGAAAAGAAATGTATAGATACCCAGTAGTCATCCATTTTCACCGAAAAAATGGGGATTATGATGCTTGTTCATTCAGTAGAAAACAGGCAGATTTTAAAGAAAATTTGTATTATGAAAATGACTATTTTGGAGCAAAATTCTCCTTTACAGTTACAAGTGCAGAAAGGCTCGATACTCTGACCTTTTCTGTTGAAATAGATGGAAAAGCAAAAGACTATCTCCTACGGTTTAACCATTATCCACTGTTGACCGAGGTTTGGATTTTGGATGGTGATGAGACAGTCTATTATTCTGAAAATCCAGCCATTGCAAGTCCTTACTATAAAGATCAAAACCCGTTTGCTTTTGATAAAGCCTTGCACAGTGAAAGTTTTGATCATCATTGGGGATACCAAGGAGAGTTAGGTTACAGTATCTCAGACTACCAGACAAGCTTTAAACTCTGGGCTCCAACCGCTACAGCTGTCCAAGTGGTCGTTTATGAAAATACAAGCAACGACGCGCCGGTTTGGAAAACCTTTAATCTTGAGCGTGGGAATAGCTATTCATACAGCCATAAGTACAATACCATTGGTGTTTGGAGTGTAGGCCTGGATGAAAATCTTACCGGTAAAGCTTATCAGTATCAGATTGAGTTTCCTCACCACCAGACTTTGACACGAGATCCTTACACCATCGCTACAAGCCCTGACGGGAAACGTTCCGTCATTCTCTCTCAGCAAGATAGACAGGTAGAAGGATTCAAAGTTAAACATGGGACAGATGCTCCTTGGCGTTTGGAAAATCCATGTAAAGCAGTTATCTGTGAGATGCACATTCGTGATTTTACAAAATCACCGACATCTGGAGTTCCAGAAAACCTTCGAGGGACCTTCCTTGGGGCTGCCCAGACAGGAACGACTAACCAATTTGGCCAAGAAACCGCCTTTGACTATATCAAAGCGCTCGGCTGTAATTATGTTCAGCTTCAACCAATCTTTGATCGCCATAAGGAATATGATAAGGACGGAAATGTAACATATAACTGGGGGTATGACCCTCAAAACTACAATGCTCCAGAAACGAGTTTCTCTAGCAATCCAGATGATCCTGGACAAGTTATTCGAGATCTCAAAACCATGATTCAGGCTTATCATGATGCAGGAATCGGTGTCATTATGGATGTCGTTTACAACCATACCTTCTCAACGGTTGATGCTCCTTTTCAAACAACTGTTCCTGATTATTACTATCGTATGAATCCAGATGGAACCTTCCAAAACGGCACAGGTGTTGGAAATGAAACCGCAAGCGAACACGAAATGTACCGCAAGTATATGATTGACTCACTTCTTTATTGGGTGAAAGAATACAATATTGACGGTTTTCGTTTCGACTTGATGGGAATTCACGATGTTAAAACCATGCAGGCAATTCGTTGGGCACTTGATGAAGTTGACCCGCGTATTCTCACTTATGGAGAAGGTTGGGATATGGGGACAGGTCTTGCACCTTATGACAAGGCCAAGAAGGACAATGCCTATCAGATGCCAAATATTGGCTTTTTCAACGATGATCAGCGAGATGCCATCAAAGGAGGAGAAGTTTATGGCTCAATCAAGGCAGGATTTGTTAGTGGTGCTGCTACAGAACCGATTGTAGCCAAAGCTATTCTTGGTAGTCGAGAGTTGGGCTCATATCTTAGCCCAAACCAAGTCCTTAACTATGTGGAAGCCCATGATAATTACAACTTGCATGATTTGTTGGTGACCCTTCATCCAGATCACAGTTTAGATAAGATTATGCGCCAATTTGAGACAGCAACAGCGATGAGCATCCTCATGCAAGGGATGTCCTTTATAGAGTTGGGGCAAGAATTTGGCCGCACTAAACTCCTTGCTACTGGAGAAAATGGCGAGCTGACTGCGGCAGATAGAGAACGGGCTATGAATAGTTACAATGCTCCAGATAGTGTCAACCAAGTCAACTGGGATTTAATCAATGAGAGACAAGAGAGCATTGAATTTATCCGTCAGATTATTCGCCTAAAAACACAGACCAGTGCCTTCTCTTATCCTACATACGAAGAAGTCTATCGCCATGTCTTCGTCCATACAGCTGCTGAAAATAGTGGGTGGATTGTTTACGAAATTCACGGTGGACCAGAGCACTTATTGGTAGTCTTTAATGCGAAGGGAACTTCCTTCTACTTTGAGAATGCAGGAAATCTTGAAATGCTTGTGTCTAATAGTCGTTCTAAAGAATCAAATGTGATTGATGATACCAGTGTCGTGGTCTTAAAGGTACTCTCGTAAATTAATATTCTAAAAAGGTTTAGATTAACTAGGCCTTTTTTGATTTTTATTGAAAAACCAATATCTAATAGGAATAAAATTCAAATAATTTGAAGAGTCAAGTTTGTGAAAAAATATCAATATTTGCACAAGAAGGGTTGTAATTTTCTGAAAATTTGATAAAATAAGTTTTAATCATTTTCAGGAGGAAGAGAATTTGACAAATTATCAGAATTTAGTGAATGGAAAATGGAAATTATCAGAGAACGAGATTACGATCTATTCTCCTATCAATCAAGAAAAACTAGGCACAGTACCAGCTATGAGTCAGGCTGAAGTAGATGAGGCTATGAAAGCTGCGCGTGCAGCTCTCCCTGCGTGGCGTGATTTAGCACCCGTTGAGCGTGCAGCCTATTTACATAAGACAGCAGATATTTTGGAACGTGATAAAGAAAAAATTGGTACAATTCTTGCCAAAGAGATTGCAAAAGGGATTAAAGCAGCCATTGGAGAAGTAGTACGTACAGCAGATGTGATCCGTTTTGCTGCTGAGGAAGGTCTCCGTATTACTGGACAAGCAATGGAAGGTGGCGGTTTTGAAGCTACAAGTAAAAACAAACTAGCCGTTGTCCGTCGTGAGCCAGTTGGAGTTGTCTTAGCTATCGCGCCATTTAACTACCCAGTCAACCTTTCTGGATCCAAGATTGCTCCGGCTTTGATTGCAGGGAATGTCGTTATGTTTAAGCCACCAACACAAGGATCTATTTCTGGTCTCTTGCTAGCTAAAGCATTTGACGAAGCCGGAATTCCAGCAGGCGTCTTTAACACCATCACTGGACGTGGTTCTGAGATCGGAGACTACATCATCGAACACAAGGAAGTGAACTTCATTAACTTTACAGGTTCAACACCGATTGGGGAGCGTATCGGTCGTTTAGCTGGTATGCGTCCAGTTATGCTGGAGCTTGGCGGGAAAGATGCAGCAATCGTTTTAGAAGATGCAGATTTGGAAAATGCAGCCAATCAAATCGTAGGTGGTGCATTTAGCTACTCTGGTCAGCGCTGTACCGCTATCAAACGTGTCTTAGTTGTAGAAAGCGTAGCAGACAAGTTAGCCGAATTGCTCCAGGCTAAAGTCGCTAAGCTAACAGTCGGTGATCCATTTGACAATGCTGATATCACACCTGTTATTGACAATGCTTCAGCCGACTTCATCTGGGGATTGATTGAAGATGCTCAGGAAAAAGGCGCTAGGGCTCTTACACCAATCAAGCGTGAAGGCAATCTTCTATGGCCAGTGCTTTTTGACCAAGTTACAAAAGATATGAAAGTAGCATGGGAAGAGCCGTTTGGCCCTGTTCTACCAATTATCCGTGTCGCAGATGCGAATGAAGCAGTAGCAATTGCCAATGAATCTGAGTTTGGTCTTCAATCCTCTGTCTTTACAAATAACTTTAAGAAGGCATTTGAAATCGCTGAGAAACTTGAAGTGGGAACCGTTCATATTAATAATAAAACACAACGCGGACCAGATAATTTCCCATTCCTTGGTGTAAAAGGTTCTGGAGCAGGAGTGCAAGGAATTAAATATAGTATCGAAGCGATGACAAATGTTAAATCCATTGTATTTGATGTGAAATAATCTATAAAATCAGGAAATCGATTTCCTGATTTTATTTTTTTCAAAAAAATACAGTTTAAAATTGTTAAAAAACGAATATTCTGGTATTATAATAAAAAAATATATGGAAATTGTTTCGTATTCTATTTTCGGGATATCTTTTTTAAAATGATCGGTAATTTTTTGAAGACTTTCATAAAAAAATATGATTTTCTTCGTAAATTACTTGAAAGTTATCTTAAAAGAGTGTATAATAGAATTATAGAAAACGCTTACAAAAGAGAGGGGATCGAATGAATAATCAAGAAGCATTAAGAACCTTTACTACAGGTGAAAACTTTCACCTCCAGCATTATTTAGGAGCACATAGAGAGGAGAAAAACGGAGAAATTGGCTATACTTTTAGGGTTTGGGCACCAAATGCACAAGCAGTTCATCTAGTTGGGGATTTTACTAATTGGGTCGAGAATCAAATTCCTATGGTTCGTAATGAAGCAGGTGTTTGGGAAGTCTTTACTAGTCAGCCTCAGGAAGGTCAGATTTATAAATATCATATCACGCGTGCAAATGGTCACCAGATTATGAAGATTGATCCGTTGGCAGTTTATTTTGAAGCTAGACCGGGTACAGGAGCAGTTCTGACCAATATCCGTGAAAAGAAATGGAAAGATGGTCTTTGGCTAGCACGTCGCAAACGTTTGGGATTTTTCGAGAGACCAGTTAATATATACGAGGCCCATGCAGGATCTTGGAAGAGAAATCCAGACGGTAGTCCCTATACTTTTTCGCAACTGAAAGACGAGTTGATTCCATACTTAGTTGAGATGAACTATACACATATTGAGTTCATGCCATTAATGGCTCACCCACTTGGCTTGAGCTGGGGCTATCAGCTTATGGGTTACTTTGCTTTTGAACATTCCTATGGCAGACCTGAGGAATTCCAAGATTTCGTTGAAGAGTGTCATATAAATAATATCGGTGTTATCGTAGACTGGGTGCCAGGCCATTTCACTATTAATGATGATGCATTAGCATATTATGACGGCACACCAACTTTTGAATACCAAGATCACAACAAGGCTCACAACTATGGATGGGGTGCGCTGAATTTTGACCTCGGGAAAAATGAGGTCCAGTCTTTCTTGATTTCAAGTATTAAATTTTGGATTGATTTTTACCACTTAGATGGTATTCGGGTCGATGCAGTGAGCAATATGCTTTACCTAGATTATGATAATGCTCCTTGGACTCCAAACAAAGACGGTGGAAACCTTAACTATGAAGGTTATTATTTCCTTCAACGTTTAAACACAGTGATTAAGTTAGCTCATCCAGATATCATGATGATTGCAGAAGAAAGTTCATCAGCAACAAAGATTACTGGCATGAAAGAAATGGGTGGTCTTGGCTTTGACTATAAATGGAATATGGGCTGGATGAACGATATTCTCCGTTTCTACGAGGAAGATCCAATTTATCGCAAGTATGATTTTAATCTTGTGACCTTCAGCTTTATGTATGTTTTCAATGAAAACTATCTCTTACCTTTCTCACATGATGAAGTGGTTCATGGCAAGAAGAGTATGATGCATAAGATGTGGGGAGATCGCTATAACCAATTTGCCGGTTTGCGCAATCTTTACACCTATCAAATTTGCCACCCAGGTAAGAAATTGCTCTTTATGGGCAGTGAGTACGGGCAATTCTTAGAATGGAAGTCTGAGGAACAGTTGGAATGGTCTAATCTAGAAGATCCGATGAATGCGAAGATGAAGCATTTCACTTCTCAACTAAATCAATTCTATAAAGAGCATCATTGTCTTTGGGAAATTGATACTAGTTATGATGGTATTGAGATTATCGATGCTGATAATAGAGATCAGAGTGTTCTTTCCTTTATTCGTAAGGGCAAGAAGGACGAAATGTTAGTCTGTGTCTTTAATATGGCACCGGTTGAACGTAAAGACTTTACGATTGGTTTACCTGTTGCAGGTATTTACGAAGAAGTTTGGAATACAGAATTAGAAGAATGGGGAGGTGTGTGGAAAGAGCACAATCAAACAGTTCAGACTCAAGAAGGCTTATGGAAAGATTACGAGCATACTTTGACCTTTACCTTGCCTGCTATGGGAGCAAGCATCTGGAAGATCAAACGTCGTTTGAAACCAGCTAAGAAAAAAGAATAAGAGGCTGTTGATTACAATTTTTTAGATTTTAAAAACGGATGTACTTGTATTGGACTTGAAACACAAGAGAAATGGATTTCCTATTATTTTTATAAAAAGTTTGACTTCCGACCTTCTTTCGATTTTAACGTTCACATGTCTATAAAAAGGAGTAGAAAATGAAGAATGAAATGCTAGCTTTGATCCTTGCGGGTGGGCAAGGAACACGTCTCGGAAAACTCACTCAAAGCATTGCCAAACCGGCAGTGCAATTCGGTGGGCGCTACCGTATCATTGACTTTGCTCTTTCCAACTGTGCAAACTCTGGAATCTATAATGTTGGTGTGATTACGCAATACCAACCTCTCGCTTTGAACAACCATATCGGAAATGGTTCTAGCTGGGGATTGGATGGTATCAATTCAGGTGTCTCTATTTTACAACCTTATTCAGCCAGCGAAGGAAACCGTTGGTTTGAAGGGACTAGTCACGCTATCTACCAAAACATTGACTACATCGACAGTGTTAATCCTGAGTACGTTTTGATTCTTTCTGGTGACCACATCTATAAGATGGACTACGATGATATGCTTCAGTCTCATAAGGATAACAATGCCAGTTTGACAGTAGCTGTCCTAGACGTACCTCTCAAAGAAGCTAGCCGTTTTGGTATCATGAATACAGATGCCAATAACCGTATCGTTGAATTCGAAGAAAAACCTGCTCAACCTAAGTCTACAAAGGCTTCTATGGGGATTTATATTTTTGACTGGAAACGGCTTCGCAATATGCTTGTCGCTGCTGAAAAGAGCAATGTGGATATGTCAGACTTTGGTAAGAACGTTATCCCTAACTATCTCGAGTCTGGTGAAAGTGTCTATGCTTATGAATTTAATGGTTACTGGAAAGACGTTGGTACGATTGAGTCACTTTGGGAAGCCAATATGGAATACATTGATCCAAACAACGCTTTGGATAGTCGTGATCGTCAGTGGAAAATCTACTCACGGAACTTGATTTCACCACCAAACTTTATTGGAGAACACGCTCATGTAGAAGATTCTTTAGTTGTGGATGGCTGTCTCGTGGATGGAACTGTTAAGCATTCCATTCTCTCAACAGAGGCGCAAGTACGTGAGGGGGCTGAAGTAGTAGACTCTGTAATCATGAGTGGTGCCATTATCGGAAAAGGTGTAAAAATTAAACGTGCCATCATTGGTGAAGGTGCCATTATTGCAGACGGCGTAGAGATTGACGGAACTGACGAAGTACAAGTAGTAGGATACAATGAAGTAGTGGGGGTAGCAACAGATGAAGATTGATAAATATTCAGCCATTTTAGGAAACACAGTTGGTTTTCATGATATGTCAACGTTAACAGAACACCGTCCGGTAGCTAGCTTACCTTTCGGTGGGAAATACCGTTTGATTGACTTCCCCCTTTCCAGTCTTGCAAATGCAGGTGTTCGTAGTATCTTTGGTATTTTCCAACAAGATAATATCAGCTCAGTATTCGACCATATCCGTTCAGGTCGTGAATGGGGCTTATCCACCCTTCTAAGTCACTACTATCTAGGAATTTACAATACTCGTGTTGAAAGCAGTACAGTTGGAAAAGAGTATTACCAACAACTTCTTACCTACTTGAGACGTTCAGGTTCAAACCAAACTGTTTCGATTAACTGCGATGTGCTGGTGAATATTGACTTGAATCAAGTCTTCCACCTACACAATACAACGAAAGGTCCGATCACAGTTGTATATAAGAAACTTCCGAAGAAAGATATTTCTGATGTGAATGCTATCTTGGAAATTGATGAAACAGACCATGTTCGTTCGCACAAACTCTTTGATAACAAATCTACGGATGAACTCTTCAATATGTCTACAGATATCTTTGTTGTGGATACTCCTTGGTTGATTGAACGACTTGAAGAGGAGGCTCAGAAAGAATATCCTGAAAAGCTGCGCTATGTTCTTCGAGATTTAGCTGCAAAAGAAGGAGCTTTTGCTTACGAATACACAGGCTACCTAGCGAACATTCATTCTGTTCAGTCCTATTATCAAGCAAACATCGATATGCTTGAATCTAAAAAGTTCTATTCTCTCTTCTCACCAAATCAAAAGATTTATACAAAAGTTAAGAATGAAGAACCAACCTACTATGCGAATACTTCAAAAGTAAGTACTTCTCAGTTTGCTTCTGGTAGCATCATTGAGGGTGAAGTCGTTCAGTCAGTCCTATCTCGTAACATTTATGTTCATAAAGATAGTGTGGTGAAAGACAGCGTTCTATTTCCTCGAGTTGTGATTGGTCAAGGTGCCCAAGTTGAATATGCCATCCTAGACAAAGGAGTTGAAGTTGCGGACGGTGTTGTTATTAGAGGAACAGCAGAACAGCCAGTTGTAGTTAAGAAGGGTGAAACAGTAACAGAGGACATTTATTCATGAAAATTTTATTTGTAGCGGCAGAAGGAGCCCCCTTTTCAAAAACAGGTGGTTTGGGTGATGTCATTGGCGCACTTCCTAAATCACTTGTAAAAGCGGGGCACGAAGTTGCAGTTTTCTTGCCTTACTATGATATGGTAGAAGCTAAGTTTGGTGACCAGATAGAGGATGTTCTCCACTTTGAAGTGAGTGTAGGATGGCGTAGACAGTACTGTGGTATTAAGAAAACGGTCTTGAATGGGGTTACCTTCTACTTCATTGATAATCAATATTATTTCTTCCGTGGTCATGTGTATGGTGATTTTGACGACGGTGAACGCTTCGCCTTTTTCCAACTGGCTGCTCTTGAAGCCATGGAACGCATTGACTTTATCCCTGACCTTCTCCATGTTCATGATTACCACACAGCCATGATTCCCTTCTTGTTAAAAGAAAAGTACCATTGGATTCAGGCATATCAAGGAATCAGAACAGTTTTAACCATTCATAATTTAGAATTTCAAGGTCAATTTTCTGAAGGAATGTTGTGGGATTTGTTCGGTGTTGGATTTGAACGCTATGCTGATGGGACCCTTCGCTGGAATGATTGTCTTAACTGGATGAAAGCAGGGATTCTCTACGCAGATCGTGTCACAACCGTTTCCCCTAGCTATGCACATGAGATTATGACCAGTCAGTTCGGTTGCGGTTTGGACCAGATTCTTCGCATGGAGTCAGGTAAGGTTTCAGGTATTGTCAATGGTATTGACGCAGATCTTTATAATCCTCAAACAGATCCGCTTTTAGACTATCATTTTGATAAGGAAGATTTGTCTGGAAAAGCGCAAAACAAAGCAAAATTACAAGAGAGAGTTGGTCTACCTGTGCGAGCAGATGTGCCACTAGTTGGGATTGTCTCTCGATTGACGCGCCAAAAAGGTTTTGATGTTGTTGTAGAAAGCTTGCATCGTTTCTTACAGGAGGACGTTCAAATAGTCCTTTTAGGAACAGGTGACCCGGCTTTTGAACATTCCTTCTCTTGGTTTGCTCAAGTCTATCCTGACAAGCTATCAGCAAATATCACTTTTGACGTCAAACTTGCTCAAGAAATCTACGCAGCTTGTGATCTCTTCCTCATGCCGAGTCGTTTTGAACCATGTGGCTTGTCTCAAATGATGGCGATGCGCTACGGAACTCTACCATTGGTTCATGAGGTTGGCGGACTAAGAGATACAGTTCAATCCTTCAATCCAATCGAAGGAACTGGTACTGGATTTAGCTTTGATAATTTAACACCATACTGGCTTAGCTGGAGTTTCCAAACAGCCTTGGATGTTTATAAGTACCAGCCGGACGTTTGGAGAAATTTACAAAAACAAGCTATGGAATGCGATTTCTCATGGGATACAGCCTGCAAATCTTACCTAGACTTGTACCATAGTCTAGTCAACTAATAGATAAAATCGTATGATTCTTTCATACGATTTTTGGGCTGTTTAGAAAAGAGGAGAGGAGAAGAGATGACTCAAGTAATGGGGCTCTGTGTTATGGATGTTGACGGCACCTTGATAGCAGAGGAAGTGATTGATCTTCTAGGAAGAGAAGCTGGTTGCGAAGCCGAAATTTCGCAGATTACAAGCCAGGCAATGCGAGGTGAACTGGATTTTGAAACAAGTTTAAGAGCAAGAGTGGCTTTGTTAAAAGGTCTTCCGATTTCGGTCTTTGATACTGTCTTCAAATCCATTCACCTGTCCAAGAATGCTCAAGAATTTATCTCCATTCTCCAAAAGAAAGGCATTCTAGTCGGTCTAGTGTCTGGTGGATTTACACCAATAGTTAAGAGATTAGCAAAATCCCTTGGTATTTCCTATTTCTCTGCCAACCAGTTGGAAGTCAAAGACGGTTCTTTAACAGGGCAACTAGTTGGTGAAATTGTGACAGGTAAAGTAAAAAATGCTACTCTTGAGAAATGGAGAAAGGAATTAGAACTACCCAAAGAAAGAACGATTGCTATCGGTGATGGTGCCAATGACCTCTTGATGTTAAAGACAGCAGGCCACGGTATAGCCTTTTGTGCCAAAGAGGTCGTAAAAGCAGAGATAGCTTGTCATGTAGATACGAGGGATTTTTTGGAAGTTCTTCCTTTGATTGATTTCTTAGAATGAGAGGGAACTATGAAAATTGTAATTGCACCTGATTCCTTTAAAGAAAGTTTGACAGCAGAAGAGGTCGCTCAAGCTATAAAAAGAGGATTCCAAAAATCGATAGCAGATGTAGAATGTCTGCTCTGCCCTGTAGGTGATGGTGGGGAAGGAACTGTAGACGCTATTCGCCATTCTCTTGAACTCGAAGAAAAATGGCAAGAGGTGACGGGGCCTTTTGGGCTAAAAGAATCAATGCGCTACTTTCAAAAAGATCAAATAGCGCTCTTCGAAGTTGCTGACTTGGTTGGTCTTGGAAAGATTCCGCAGGAGAAACGAAACCCTCTCCACATCCAAACTCGCGGTATCGGAGAATTGATTCGCCATCTCATTGATCAAGGGATGAAAGAAATTTATATCGGAGTTGGCGGTACGGCTAGTAATGACGGTGGGATAGGCATTGCTGCTGGTTTAGGTTATCGTTTTTATGATAGGAAGGGAAAAGAATTGCCTGCTTGCGGTCAGACTTTGCTTGAGTTCGAGTCAGTTTCAAATAGCAACTTGTATAGGATTCCTGAAGATGTGAAAATCCGCATTTTAGCAGATGTCGTGAGTCCTTTATGTGGTCATCAAGGAGCGACCTATACATTTGGAAAACAAAAGGGCTTGGATCCTGCTTTATTTGAAATAGTAGATCTGGCTATGCGGCGGTTCTATGAAAAATTATCGCCTTCTACCCTATCTCTTAAAGGAGCAGGGGCAGGTGGGGGTATTGCTGCTGGGCTCTGTGCCTTTGCTAAGGCCTGTATCGTATCTGGGATTGATACTTGCTTGGATTTGATAGACTTTGACAAGAAAGTTGCAGGTGCCGACTTGGTTATCGTTGGAGAAGGCAGACTGGACAGTCAAAGCTTTGCTGGAAAAGCTCCTATCGGCGTAGCAAAAAGAACCCCTAACAGAGTTCCAGTTATTGCTATTTGTGGTAGTCTTGCTGACGATTTGCCTCCCCTACCATTTGAAAATATACAAGCAGCATTTTCCATTTTAGAGAAATGTGAACCTTTAGAGAATAGTTTGAAAAATGCAAGTCTCTATTTGGAGCACACAGCTACTAATATCGGTCATTTATTAAATATGAGGAAGAATTAACCTAACCATTTTTTCCAGATTGATTTTTTAGGAGTTTCTGTCTTTTTCTCCTCCCAGAGATTCGAGAATGCAAGTTTAAGGTCTTTTTCATCTACTTGAACAGGTTGGTTCGAATGGATAACTAAGCCTAAAGGAGAAGAAGTGTGATCCTCTGATACGATTGTTGCTTGACTATTGGTTTTCTTAGCTTCTTTTAAGTAGAATACTTGTTTGTCAAACTCAATATTTGGCGAAATCTTCACAAAAAGAGTCTCTGTCTTTTTTGAAAATGTTCCAAAATCGTTAAAAATCCCTTTTGTAGCTGAAGACTATTTGCTGTCTCGATATCCGCATAGCCCAGAACCCTCTCCTCAAAAGTACCAAGAAAGTGACGTTGCTCATCTGGGTTTAATTTTGGCCCACCATGAGCTTTTTCTAGTAGTTGTTTTGATAAATCTGTCATAAAATTAGTATATCACAAAAAACAAAAGAAAACAGACAAAAGAAAGCGATTACTTTATAAAGTTAAGGAAAATTTGCACAAAGATAACGTTTTTTCTTGAAAAACGCTTATTTTTAAGGTATCATAGAGGTGTAAAAAATTTAACTCAAAGGAGAGTAAAAAATGTCAATTATTACTGATGTTTACGCTCGCGAAGTCCTAGACTCACGCGGTAACCCAACACTTGAAGTAGAAGTTTATACTGAATCAGGTGCTTTCGGACGTGGTATGGTTCCATCAGGAGCTTCTACTGGTGAACACGAAGCAGTTGAACTTCGCGACGGTGACAAATCTCGTTACGGTGGTCTTGGTACACAAAAAGCTGTTGACAACGTAAACAACATCATCGCTGAAGCTATCATCGGCTACGATGTACGTGACCAACAAGCTATCGACCGTGCTATGATCGCACTTGACGGTACTCCTAACAAAGGTAAATTGGGTGCAAACGCAATCCTTGGTGTGTCTATCGCTGTAGCTCGTGCTGCTGCTGACTACCTTGAAATCCCACTTTACAGCTACCTTGGTGGATTCAACACTAAAGTTCTTCCAACTCCAATGATGAACATCATCAACGGTGGTTCTCACTCTGACGCTCCAATCGCTTTCCAAGAATTCATGATCGTACCTGCTGGTGCACCATCATTCAAAGAAGCTCTTCGCTGGGGTGCTGAAATCTTCCATGCTCTTAAGAAAATCCTTAAATCTCGTGGTCTTGAAACAGCCGTAGGTGACGAAGGTGGATTCGCTCCTCGTTTCGAAGGAACTGAAGACGGAGTTGAAACTATCCTTGCTGCTATCGAAGCTGCTGGTTATGTTCCAGGTAAAGACGTATTTATCGGATTTGACTGTGCTTCATCAGAATTCTACGATAAGGAACGTAAAGTTTACGACTACACTAAATTCGAAGGTGAAGGCGCTGCTGTTCGTACTGCTGCAGAACAAATCGACTACCTTGAAGAATTGGTAAACAAATACCCAATCATCACTATCGAAGATGGTATGGACGAAAACGACTGGGACGGTTGGAAAGCTCTTACTGAACGTCTTGGTGGTAAAGTTCAATTGGTTGGTGACGACTTCTTCGTAACAAACACTTCTTACCTTGAAAAAGGTATTGCAGAAGGTGCTGCTAACTCAATCCTTATCAAAGTTAACCAAATCGGTACTCTTACTGAAACATTCGACGCTATCGAAATGGCGAAAGAAGCTGGTTACACTGCCGTTGTATCACACCGTTCAGGTGAAACTGAAGATTCAACAATCGCTGACATCGCAGTTGCAACAAACGCAGGACAAATCAAGACTGGTTCACTTTCACGTACAGACCGTATCGCTAAATACAACCAATTGCTTCGTATCGAAGACCAACTTGGTGAAGTAGCTGAATACCGTGGATTGAAATCATTCTACAACTTGAAAAAATAAAATAGTTCAGTGAACTATTTTATCCCGAACCTTGAAATTCAAAAGTTCGGTCGTTGATTTAACAACGTTTTAAGCCCCTCGGATTTTATCCGAAGGGCTTTTTGTATATAAAGGCAAAAAATAGAAAATAGTTTATGGTATAATAGACAAAAACACTTGTATTAGGAAGAAATTATGTCTAAAGAGATTGATATTGAGTATTACCACCAACTAGCACTGCAAAAGCAGAAGGAGCACCGCAAAGTGTTAGCTAATCTAAAGAAAAAACCTCCTAAAAACTTAGATAAGATTGCCCAGCAGATTCACCAAGAAGTTTTTGCTGAGATTGATTGTACCGCCTGCGCGAACTGTTGCAAGACATTGGGGCCTGACTTTAAGGAAGCTGATATTACCCGTATTGCTAAGTACTTTAAGATGAAATTACCAGCTTTTGAAGCGGAATTCCTTCAGGTAGATGAAGATGGGGACAAGGTTTTCAAATCCATGCCTTGCCCCTTTCTAGGAGGAGACAATCTCTGCTCCATCTACGACGTTCGACCAAAGGCTTGCCGCGAGTTCCCCCATACAGATCGTAAAAAGATCTATCAAATTAATCATTTGACGATTAAGAATACCTTGACCTGCCCAGCAGCTTATCTCTTTGTTGAGAAATTAAAAGATAAGTTATAAGGATTTGAACCTTTAAATCTTGTACAAATATTCTAGGGCGGAAGTATCTTGTATTTGCTAGAATATAGATAGATTGAACACGGCCTAAAAGCTATGCGAAAAAGACAGAATTTCCTAGGATCAGAAGCTCCAGCGTCAATTTTCCTATTTTCACTTTGCTTTTAACGTCCTTTGTATCTTATGGAGGTAAGAAAAGAAGAATATGATGCATCAATTCAATCAAACCATGGATTATTTGGAACAGCAGCTGACTGGAGAAGTGGATATGAAAAGATTTCAGCAGCTATCTGGCTATTCTTATCCTCTCTTTAGTAGACTCTTTTCTATCCTTGCTGATATGACCTTGGCAGAATATTTGCGTAATCGCAGGCTGTCAGAAGCAGTGACAGACTTACGGGAAAGCACTGAGAAAGTCATTGATATAGCAATGAAATACGGCTACGACTCTGCGGACGCCTTCAGTGCAGCCTTTAAGAAATTCCATGGGGCAACTCCCTCAGAAGTTCGAAATGGAAAAACTTATCGGTTCTTTCCTAAACTTCAGTTATCCTTAAAGATTACAGGAGGAAAGAACATGGATATCAAGATTCAAAAGAAACCTGCTTTTACCGTAGCAGGTGTCCTATTGGAAGCTATTGACAATAGCCAGTGTCCGTCTGCATGGGAGCATCTCTATGCAACTCACAGTTTTGAAAGCCTAGAAGGTTTGGGTAGCGGCCAATCCTTCGGTGTCTGCTCGGATGTCAAAGAAGGCGAAATTATCAACTATATAGCTGCCTATGATGTGACGGATAAAGCTAAAGCAGAAGAACTGGGTCTATCAATCAAAGAAATCGCAGAAGCTGAATATGCTATCGTACCAGTCAAAGGCCCAATACCAGAAAGCATCCATCATGCTTGGAAATATGTTCTAGAGATTTTTTTCCCAGAAACTGGCTATCGTCATTCAGGTGCTCCAGATTTTGAAGTCTATACCGAAGGAGACATGTGGTCAGCTGACTACCAAATGGAACTCTGGATACCAGTGATTAAGGACTAGATCATTTTCTGACATTTTATAAAGATGCAAACCTAACTCTGTAGAAGATATCTTTTACAGAGTTTTTTCTTTATTTGGATTTTGAATTTATAAGAATAACAATAAATCTGATTTTACTTAAATTTAATTATAAGGAATTTTTAAGCATTTATCTGTATACTTTTTCCAATCATCAAAGAAAGAGGTGTAAATATGAACTATCTAGTTATTCCAGCTTACGAACCTGACTACAATCTTATTAAATTGATTGAAAAGATTCACAACAGGAGCGATTTTTACATCATTGTCATTGATGATGGAAGTTCGGCAGAATGCCAAGACATTTTTTCTAAAGCAGAACGCTTTGCGACAATCCTTCGTCATCAGGTAAATCAAGGGAAAGGTCAAGCACTGAAAACAGCCTTTGAGTACATTCAGTCACTCAATATGCCTGGAACGGTGGTCACAGCTGACGCAGATGGCCAACATAGGATCTGGGACATCTTTCGTGTCTTGAGCAAATCAAATGAAAATCCTAATACACTTGTTCTTGGTGTCCGTGCCTTTACAGGCAAGGTTCCCTTGCGTAGTCGCTTTGGAAATAGCTTGACTCGTATCTTGTTTAAACTGCAAACGGGTGTTGCTGTATCCGATACACAGACAGGATTACGTGCCTTTTCAACAGATATGATCCCCTTCATGATCCAGATAGAAGGCCAACGGTATGAATACGAGATGAATATGCTCCTCGAAGCAAGCCAAGCCTACCCAATCTTGGAAGTTCCGATTGAAACGGTTTATATTAACGATAATGCGGCTTCTCACTTCCGTCCTGTACGGGATGGCTTGATGATTTATAAAAATATTTTAAAGTTTGCCCTTTCGTCTTTTAGTAGTTTTATCGTAGATTATGTAGTCTATGCTCTCTCAATTCTATGCTTGAGTTTTATTCCGACAGGTTTGCGTGTCCTCCTCTCAAATGGTTTGGCCCGTGTAACCAGTTCTATCTTTAACTTTTCTACTAATAAAAAATTGGTCTTTAAGAATAAGGCTAGCAGTTTTAAAACAGGGTCAGGTTATTTCGGACTAGCAATTGGTCTCTTTATTCTAGACACCATTTTGATTCGACTGTTTAATTCAGGTCTTGGAGTCAACTTGCTGATTGCAAAGATTCTTGTTGGAATCATGCTCTTCATCCTCTCTTGGACAGTTCAAACTCGCTTTATTTTCAAAGAAAGGACCTGTAGCCCATTATGAAAGTTTTAAAGAAACCCTATCTATACGCATCAGTCTTGGGCTTGCTTCTAACAAGTTCCTTTACCTATTCGATGTTGAAGACCTTTGTACTCGCTGAAACGATTTCCACTGTATCCAATGCAGGCTCAACGTCTAACACCGCAGAAGCAAGTAATGCAGCAAAAAATGCTCAAGTGACGAATACCAGCTATTCAGATGGAAATATCAGTGTCACCCTAACTGAAAAGACTGTGAATGAAACGCAAGTCTATGTGGCAGACATAACTCTCAGTTCATCGGATTATCTGAAGACTGCTCTAGCTCAAAACTCCTATGGAACGAATGTCACAGCTAAAACCTCTGTGACAGCTGCTGAAAATAATGCTATTCTAGCTGTCAACGGTGACTACTATGGAGCTAATAGCTCCGGTTACGTTATCCGAAATGGGGTTGTCTATCGTGATAGTGTCCGTGAAGATGCTAGTAATGGCGACCTTGCCATTTACAACGACGGTTCCTTTAAAATCATCTACGAGGATCAAATTTCAGCCAATCAGTTGGTTGAGGACGGTGTGGTCAATCTACTGGCATTTGGCCCTTCTCTAGTTGAGAATGGGGAAATCTCTGTCAGCACTAATGCAGAAGTTGGCCAGGCTATGGCTTCAAATCCTCGTACAGCTATCGGGATTATCGATGAAAACCACTACATCATCGTCGTTTCGGATGGTCGTACCTCCGAAAGCAAGGGCTTGTCACTGTACCAGATGGCAGAAGTGATGAAATCTTACGGAGTGAAGACAGCCTACAACCTTGATGGTGGTGGATCTTCCACTCTCTACTTTAACGGTCAGGTGATCAACAAACCGACCACAGGTGGAAGCAAAATATCAGAAAGGGCGGTGAGTGATATTGTCTACATCGGTTATTAAAAACAAAAACAAACGCCTCAAAAAGACACTTGTTGGTTATAGTCTTCTCACTATTTTCTTCTTAGCATTTAGCCGTATCTACGAGTCTTTCAGCTTTGGCGAAACCTCTCTCCATATGCACTATCTCTTTGTAGTTCCTCTAGTAGGAGGAATCATTCTGACATTACTGTTGAAAATCATTCCAAATTTAGCACGACTCAGCCTAAACTTGTGGAACTCGGCAGTTGCAGTCTTAACGGCCGGAATGCTCTTTCGCGGAATCGTCAACCTATCAGGTCGTTCAACGACACTCGATCAACCCTACTGGTATGTTGGCCTTGTCTTTGCATTGCTGGCTATAGCATCGCTTATCCTTCAGAAGAAGAATAGTAAGAAATTAGCTTAAAAATGAAGAAACTGGTTGTTGAGAAAAACAGCCAGTTTTTTGTGGACATTCATTTCCGAAAAGCAAACATACCTTATTTTTTGTTTGGATTTTATGGGGTATGAGTAACGTTATCTCGGTATAATAGACTCATAGAAGATAAGGAGGCATGGATATGCAGATGTATTTTGGAGATGTGTCACTTTGCTATAGCTATTCATTGGCAATGGCACTCGACGCCTATGGTTATGACTTTAAAGCAGAGTTTTTAGAGGCAATTATGGTGATGGGAAATGGCGCTAGTATCGTAAAGAAAGATGAGCAGCACCCTCTAGTATTCTTTGATAATGGAATGCCAGACCTTTCCATCTCCCATTCTTTAAAAATACTTGGATTTGACTATGAGGATTTCTATCTAAAAGATAGAACGGAAGTAGATTTGGAAGAGGTTAAAGGAAAGTTAGAAACCTTTCTGTCCAATGGACCTGTCGTACTGGGACCTCTTGATATGGGCCATTTGACTTACAATCCCAATCACACAATCCTTTATGGTGTAGATCACTTTGTAACCGTGTATGCTGTTGACGGTCAGTATCTCTATTTGCATGATCCAGCTGGTTTTGCCTGTATGAAGATTGCTTTTAATGACATTTTAGAAGCTTGGAAGGCGGAGGCTATTGACTATAAGCGTGGGGCTTACTCCATGTGGGGAAATTTTAAGAAGGTCAAGAGTCCTAGTCAAACTCAAATCTATCAAGAAACGGCAAGGCTTATAAGGGCCAGATATCTGGATGGACAAAGTAATGTCTTGGAATGTTATGCAAAAGCAGTTGCTGAAAACGGATTAAATTCGGAGCAAAAGCAATTGCATCAGTATTTCAGCTTTAAACTTGCTGCTGTTCGAAGTCTCTATCTCAGTCGATTTTTAAAAGAGTATGAACCTAAAGGGGCAAGGTTAAAAGAGGAATTAGCTAATTTATTTGGCCAAGCCCACCTTTCATGTTTAAAAGAAGATTACCAAGAACTAGCCGAATTGCTCTATCAGATAGCTGAAGTGGATGGTCGCTTTAGAGATTTATATGTAAATAAGTAAGTCTAGGGGCGCTCCTAACTTTTATAAAATGGCAAGTAAAAGCAGTTTTTCGTAAAATGAAGAACTGCTTTTTGATTATGGTATAATGAAGTAAGAAAATAGCTTATTCTACTTAAAAATGAAGGGAGAACGCCTATGCCTAAACCAAGAACAAAAGAGGAGCTAGTGTTAGCCTCTAAGGGAAGCTATGAAAAACTTAATCTCTTAATTTCTCAGTTAAGTGAAGAGGAGCTACAGACTCCTTTTGATTTTTCAAAAGACCAAAAGAAAAAAGAAGCTCACTGGAAAAGAGATAAAAATCTAAGAGATGTTCTAATCCATCTCTACGAATGGCATCAGTTACTTTTGACCTGGGTACATTCCAATCAAAAGGGTCATGAAAGACCTTTTCTCCCTGAACCTTATAATTGGAAAACTTATGGGGAAATGAATGTCGCTATTTGGAAGAAGCACCAGAAAACGTCTCTAGAAGAAGCGACTAGGCTACTAGAGCAATCACATAAAGAGGTTTTAGAGTTGATGGAAGGCTTCAGCAATGACGAATTGTTCACAAAAGGTGTCTATAAGTGGACAGGAGGGACAAGTTTAGGTTCCTACTTTGTGAGTGCCACTTCCAGTCACTATGATTGGGCTCTGAAAAAACTCAAAGCTCATCAGAGAAATTGTAAGAATAGCTAGTTGAAGTGCTATTGAAATTCACCAAAGGTTCTTCTAAGCTTCGAATAGCTTCATTCTCGTGATTTTAGAGTTATTCTGGCTTTAGAATCCTTCAAAAATTAAAATTTAAGGCTATCATAGACTTAGAATAGTCCTAAAACATTTATTTTAATGTAATTCTAAGTTTAGAATTACATTGGTATTAAAGGAATTGAACTGTTCGATGCTTAGAATGTCTTGATTCTGAGAAATGTCGACTAGAAAATGCTTCGAGTGGCTTTTTTCTGATATAGGATGATAGATAGATGGGTGAGATGATGAGCATACAAAAAGAGAAAGTTAGAAAAGAGTTGGTGTCCCTCTGTTTGGGAGAGTTTACAGCCGTCCTATCCTTTTGGTTGTGTTTTTTCCTTTTGAAAAATCGACTTGGTGATTGGAAGGGGCTAGTCATCATTCTCTATCCTTTGTCTTTACTGACATTTATTTTGTTTCAAGGTTCAATCTATTGGGCAATTTTGATTAGAAGACTGTCAAATCCTCAGTTCGGAAGTGGAAGTGTCCCCAAACTATATGATGGTTTCAGAATACTAGACCTTGTTTTACTTATTTCTGGTTTTCTTTTTATTGTCTGGAACATACAGAGTGTCCAAGTGGCTGTCATAGCCACACTGATACAGCTTTTTGCCCTTATCGAATGGGTTAATTATTACCTCCTGCGCTTATCTTATAGTCTGAATCCTCTTGTTTTATGGAAACGAATTATCAAGGGAAAACTTGAAAAAAGCAGAATAGCGAAGGAGTTGGGGTAGGGGGAATGAAGAGTTTAGTAATTCATTTTACAATATGCTATAATTAAGCTATTAAATTTTTAAAACAACTACTTAAAGTGAGATAAGTATGCAAATAAACTCTAGAAAACAGAAATCAGATATTGTTATTTCTAAACCGTCAGCCAGTGAAGTAGAAAAATACTTGAAATCGTGGAAAAACCTTAAAAATTATAGGTTACAAGAAGATGCTTTAGATAAATTATTTTTTGAGCTGTTACCAAGTAACGAAGAAATTTCTGACATCTTATTAAAGGTTGCTACGTTGAATGATTTTTATAGTACAAATATTTTCTCAGTTTATCCAGTTGCAGAACATATACTGAGTCTTAAAATTGACGAGAGGTTGAGACAAGGTGATGTAACTTTAGTCAATGAAATTCAAAATGTTACTATCAATGGTGTAACTAGAAAGTTCTATTCTTTTTCTACTAAATACTGTTCTCATCATAATCCTAAAGAATATCCTATTTATGATAGCTATGTAGAAAAGGTATTGAAATACTTTAGAAAAACAGATAAATTTTCTAAATTTAAGAATTCAGACCCAAAAGATTATCAAAAATTTAAAAATATAGTTATTGCTTTTAGAGAATACTATGGATTAGAAGAATTTAATCTTAAAGAAATTGATCAGTATTTATGGCAGTTGGGAAAAGAATATTTTCCAAATAAATACTAGCGACTTATTTTCACTCAGAAAGGAAACTCAATGCCCTACAAATTTCTACTTTTCGACCTTGACCACACCTTGCTTGATTTTGATACTGCTGAGGATGTAGCTCTGACACAACTACTAAAAGAAGAAGGAGTTGCGGATATCCAAGCCCACAAAGACTATTATGTTCCTATGAACAAGGCTCTCTGGAAGGACTTGGAGCAAAAGAAAATCAGTAAACAAGAGCTGGTTAACACGCGCTTTTCGCGTTTGTTTGCTCATTTTGGATTGGAGAAGGATGGTGCTTTACTTGCCCAGCGTTACCAATTTTACCTTGCCCAGCAGGGGCAACCCCTTTCGGGCGCTCATGAACTCTTGGACAGTCTCATTGAGCGTGATTATGAGCTGTACGCAGCGACAAATGGGATAACCGCCATTCAGACGGGTCGTTTGGCTCAATCAGGTCTTGCTCCCTATTTCAACCAAGTCTTTATTTCCGAGCAGTTGCAAATACAAAAACCTGATGCACTATTCTATGAAAAAATCGGTCAGCAGATTGCTGGATTTGATAAAGAAAAGACACTGATGATTGGAGATTCTCTAACCGCCGACATTCAAGGTGGCAACAATGCTGGTATTGATACTATCTGGTACAATCCCCATCATCTGGAAAATAAGACGAAAGCCCAGCCGACCCATGAAGTTCATTCTTACCAAGACTTGCTGGATTGTTTAGATAAACTGTAAAAAGTGGTTTAGATAGCCACTTTTTGCTATAATAGAGGCAGTAAAAATGAAGGAGTTGGCGATGCAACACTCATCTTGGCATGCTTTGATTAAGGAGCAATTACCTGAAGGTTATTTTGCGAAAATCAATCAGTTTATGAATCAGGTCTATGCACAGGGAACTGTTTATCCACCTAAGGAAAAGGTTTTTCAGGCTTTGTTGACAACACCGCTTGAAGAAGTTAAGGTGGTGATTCTAGGTCAAGATCCCTATCACGGGCCAGGTCAAGCGCAGGGCTTAAGTTTTTCTGTTCCTGACTCTATCCCAGCTCCGCCATCCTTGCAAAATATCTTGAAAGAATTGTCAGATGATATCGGAGTTAAGAAATCCCATGATTTGACGACTTGGGCTGAGCAAGGAGTCTTACTTCTCAATGCCTGCTTGACCGTGCCTGCCGGACAGGCCAATGGTCATGCTGGGCAGATATGGGAACCTTTTACTGATGCTGTGATTCAGGTGGTCAATAATCTAGACAGACCAGTAGTTTTTGTGCTCTGGGGAGCCTATGCACGTAAGAAAAAGGCCTTAGTTACCAATCCTCACCACTTGATTATCGAATCAGCCCATCCCAGTCCTTTATCTGTTTACAGAGGATTTTGGGGTTCCAAGCCTTTTTCCAAGACTAATGCATTCTTAAAAGAGACAGGACAAGAGCCAATCGATTGGCTTAGATAAGGAGAAAATATGCCTCAGTTAGCGACGATTTGCTACATTGATAACGGAAAAGAACTGCTCATGCTCCATCGTAATAAAAAACCTAATGATGTCCATGCAGGGAAATGGATTGGTGTGGGTGGTAAGCTAGAGCGAGGGGAGACTCCTCAGGAGTGCGCAGCGCGTGAAATCCTCGAAGAGACAGGACTCAAAGCCAAGCCAGTTCTAAAAGGCGTTATCACTTTCCCAGAATTCACACCAGACTTAGACTGGTACACCTATGTTTTTAAGGTGACGGAGTTTGAGGGTGACTTGATTGACTGCAATGAGGGAACATTAGAATGGGTTCCCTATGATGAAGTCTTGAGCAAGCCAACTTGGGAGGGTGATCACACTTTTGTTGAGTGGCTTTTAGAGGACAAACCTTTCTTTTCAGCCAAGTTTGTTTATGATGGGGATAAATTATTGGATACCCAAGTTGATTTCTATGAATAAAGGAGAAAGCAGATGCTACTAATCAAAAACGGTCGTGTAATGGATCCTAAGTCTGGTTTGGATCAAGTGTGTGATATTTTAGTCCAAGATGGAAAAATTGTCAAAATTGCCCCTGAAATCAAGGAAGAAGGAGCAGAGCTGATTGATGCTACTGGGCTTGTAGTTGCGCCTGGACTCGTGGATATTCATGTTCATTTTCGTGAACCTGGTCAGACCCACAAGGAGGATATCCATACTGGTGCTCTAGCAGCCGCTGCAGGTGGTTTTACAACGGTTGTCATGATGGCTAATACCAATCCAACCATCTCAGACGTGGAGACTTTACAAGAAGTTCTTCAGTCAGCTGCTAAAGAGAAAATCAATGTTAAGACGGTTGCAACTATTACCAAGCACTTTAATGGTAAAGACTTGACTGACTTTAAGGCGCTTTTAGAAGCAGGTGCCGTTGGTTTCTCAGATGATGGTATTCCACTTGAAAGCAGTAAGGTTCTCAAAGAAGCCTTGGAAACTGCTAAAAAACTTGGCACCTTTGTTTGTCTACACGAGGAAGATCCCGGCTTGAACGGCATTCTTGGCTTTAACGAAAACATCGCTAAAGACCACTTCAAGATCTGTGGTGCGACAGGGGTAGCAGAATACGCTATGATTGCGCGTGATGTCATGATTGCCCATGCAACTAAGGCCCATGTTCACATCCAGCATTTATCTAAGGAAGAAAGTGTCAAAGTAGTAGAGTTTGCTCAAGGTTTGGGGGCCCAAGTCACAGCAGAAGTGGCACCACAACATTTTTCTAAGACAGAAACTCTTCTTTTAACTCAAGGAAGCAATGCCAAAATGAACCCTCCGCTTCGTTTGGAATCAGACCGTCGTGCCGTTATCAAAGGTCTCAAGTCAGGTGTTATCACAGTTATCGCGACAGACCACGCGCCTCACCATGCAGATGAGAAAAATGTAGAAGATATCACCAAAGCGCCATCTGGTATGACTGGTTTGGAAACCTCTCTATCTCTCGGCTTGACTTATTTGGTGGAAGCTGGTGAGCTAAGCTTAATGGAATTGCTAGAAAAAATGACTGTCAATCCAGCCAAACTTTACAACTTTGAAGCAGGCTACTTAGCTGAAAATGGTCCAGCGGACATCACTATCTTTGATGACAAGGCTGATCGTACTGTTGGTCCAAACTTCGCTTCAAAATCATCAAATTCTCCATTTATCGGGGAAACTTTAAAAGGGCAGGTCAAATATACCATCTGCAAGGGACAAATTGTCTACCAAAACTAGATGGGACTCTGCTCTTAAATTGAAAAGAATAGAGAGCACTTATGTACCCAACCCATCAATTTAAAGATAAGTTTGTCTTATTTCTTAAGATATTTTTCCCTATCCTGATTTATCAATTTGCCAATTATTCTGCCTCTTTTGTTGATACAACAATGACTGGGCAGTACAATACCATGGATTTGGCTGGTGTGTCTATGGCAACCAGTATCTGGAATCCCTTCTTTACATTCCTAACAGGGATTGTATCAGCCCTGGTGCCCATCATAGGCCATCATCTGGGACGAGGCAAAAAGGAAGAAGTGGCATCTGACTTTTACCAATTCATCTACTTGGCTTTCGGGTTGTCTTTGGTCTTGTTTGGCATGGTAATATTCTTTGCACCGCCTGTCTTAAACCATATCGGACTAGAAGCTCAAGTAGCGGCAGTTGCAGTTTTCTATCTTTGGTACCTTTCTATCGGGATTATTCCCTTGTTGCTTTTTAGTGTCATTCGGTCTTTGTTGGATTCTCTTGGATTGACTAAACTATCTATGTATCTGATGCTCCTATTACTTCCGCTCAATAGTGGTTTTAACTATCTCTTGATTTATGGAGCTCTTGGTTTTCCAGAGCTTGGTGGCGCAGGAGCAGGTCTAGGAACTTCGCTAGCCTATTGGGTTTTATTGGGGATTTCCCTGCTTGTTTTGTTCAAACAGGAAAGATTAAAAGCGTTACATCTTGAAAAACCTATTCCACTCAATATAGATAAAATCAAGGAAGGTGTTCGATTAGGTCTACCAATCGGAGGAACCGTATTTGCTGAAGTAGCTATATTCTCCGTGGTGGGACTAATCATGGCTAAGTTTTCATCGCTCATCATCGCCAGTCACCAGTCAGCTATGAATTTTTCGAGTCTCATGTACGCTTTTCCCATGAGTATTTCCTCTGCTATGGCAATTGTTGTGTCTTACGAGGTGGGGGCTAAACGTTTTGAGGATGCAAAAACCTACGCTCGTCTGGGGAGAATAACAGCCCTCATTTTTGCTGGTCTTACCCTGTCCTTTCTCTACATTTTTAGAGATCGTGTAGCAAGTCTATATGGGAATGACTCTCAGTTCATTGAAACAACTGCTGTATTTCTGACTTACAGTCTCTTCTTCCAGTTAGCAGATACCTTTGCGGCACCGCTCCAGGGGATTCTAAGAGGCTATAAGGACACTATCGTTCCTTTCTATCTTGGCTTAATCGGGTATTGGGGAGTAGCGATACCTCTAGGATATCTACTAGATCAGGCAACTGACTTAGGAGCATATGCCTACTGGATTGGGTTAATTGCCAGCTTGATTGTTTCTGGTTGTTTGTATCAATGGCGTTTGAAAACCGTAATGAAAAGATTGAGCTAATTATTGGAAAATATTCCGAAAAATAACTTTGTGAAAAAATGATCTAACTGGAGAGAATCCCTGTTAAAACGGGGATTTATTTTTTTACCTTGTGAAATTTTATCGGTCATATACTTTGACAGTGTTTTCTAAAAACGGTAAAATAGTAGAGTAAGTACAAAGTTAGAAAGGCAAGAAGATGTCAACTTTAGATAAAAATCTTTTGCTAGAGATGTTCCGTAAGATGGAAGAAATCCGTCGCATGGACTTAAAAATTGCTCAGTTAGTGAAAAAGGGGAAAGTTCCCGGTATGACTCACTTTTCTGTTGGAGAAGAGGCAGCTAACGTGGGTGCTATGTTGGCTCTCAATCCAGATGATCTAATTACCTCAAACCACCGTGGTCACGGACAAGCTATTGCCAAAGGGATCGACCTCAACGGAATGATGGCTGAAATCCTCGGAAAATACACTGGAACCTGTAAAGGAAAAGGTGGTTCTATGCACATCGCCGACCTTGATGCTGGTAACCTTGGTGCCAATGGTATCGTTGGTGGTGGTATGGGAATCGCTGTTGGCGCAGCCCTCAGTCAGCAAATGCAGAATACTGGAAAAATCGTCGTCTGCTTCTTTGGAGATGGAGCGACTAACGAAGGTGTATTCCACGAAGCAGTGAACATGGCTTCTATCTGGAACCTTCCAGTTATTTTCTATTGCATTAACAACGGTTACGGTATCTCTGCGGATATCAAGAAAATGACTAATGTAGAACATATCCATCAGCGTAGCGCAGCATATGGAATTCCTGGAATGTTTATCGAAGATGGAAACAATGTCATCGATGTCTATGAAGGGTTTAAAAAAGCTGTAGATCATGTTCGTGGTGGCAATGGTCCAGTCTTGATTGAAAGTGTAACTTATCGCTGGCTTGGTCACTCATCATCTGACCCTGGTAAATATCGTACGCGTGAAGAAGTGGAATTGTGGAAACAAAAAGATCCAATCGAAAATCTTCGCAAGTACCTCATTGAAAACACTATTGCAAGTGCCGAAGAATTGGAAGAAATTCAAGCACAAGTCAAGGAAGCAGTAGAAGCCTCTGTTAAATTTGCAGAAGAAAGCCCATTCCCACCACTAGAATCGGCATTTGAAGATATTTACGCAGACTAAGGAGAAAGAGATAAAATGGAAACAAAAACAATGTCCTTCCGTGACACTATTATCCTTGCTATGTCTGAGGAAATGCGTCGCGATGAAAATGTATTCTTGATGGGAGAAGACGTCGGTGTCTTCGGAGGAGACTTCGGAACTTCTGTTGGAATGCTTGAAGAATTTGGTCCAGAACGTATCCGTGACTGTCCGATTTCTGAAGCTGCCATCTCTGGAGCAGCAGCAGGAGCAGCCATGACGGGACTTCGTCCAATCGTAGATATGACCTTTATGGATTTCTCAGTCATTGCCATGGACAATATCGTCAACCAAGCTGCTAAAACACGTTATATGTTTGGTGGTAAAGGTCAAGTTCCAATGACTGTCCGTTGTGCAGCTGGTAACGGAGTTGGTTCTGCAGCACAGCACTCGCAATCCCTAGAGTCTTGGTTCACTCACATTCCTGGACTTAAGGTTGTAGCGCCTGGTACGCCTGCGGACATGAAAGGACTTCTCAAGTCTTCTATCCGTGATAACAACCCCGTTATCATTCTTGAGTACAAGTCGGAATTTAACCAAAAAGGGGAAGTGCCAGTTGATCCAGAATACACAATCCCTCTTGGAGTTGGCGAAATTAAACGCGAAGGAACGGATGTAACAGTTGTTACTTATGGAAAAATGCTTCGCCGTGTGGTTCAAGCTGCTGAAGAATTGGCAGAAGAAGGAATTTCAGTTGAAATTGTGGACCCACGTACCCTTGTTCCACTTGATAAGGATATCATCATTAACTCAGTTAAGAAAACTGGTAAGGTCGTTCTGGTCAACGATGCCCACAAAACAAGTGGCTATATCGGTGAAATTTCAGCAATTATTTCAGAATCAGAAGCATTTGACTATCTAGATGCACCAATCCGCCGTTGTGCAGGAGAAGATGTGCCAATGCCTTACGCACAAAACCTTGAAAATGCAATGATTCCAACAGTTGAAAGCATCAAAGATGCCATTCGAAAAACTTATAACAAAGAATAATCTTGCATAAATTAAATTATGTAAAATTTTAGAGGTTTTTAACTTTAGTAACTTGAGACATGTGTTGTATTCAAGTTACTTGTAGAGTTGAACACGGGCTAAAAGCTCGGAAAAAAGATAAATCTTTTTGGCTTCATCGAAGCCTACGTAGATTTCCTATTTTTCAGTCTCTTTTAACGCCCTTTGTATCATGTAATTGAATTCGGACGGAGGTCTGCGAAAAAAAGATAGATTTCCTTGTGTTTATCGAACACATCGTCAATTTCCTATTTTTTCATTGCCCTCTTCGTCCTTAATATCTTAAATTAGAGCACGGGCTAAAAGCTCGGAAAAAAGATAAATCTCCTTGACTTCATCGAAGTCTGCGTAGATTTCCTATTTTTCGGTCGCTTTTAAACGCCCTTTGCATCATAAATAGAATTGGAGAGGTCATGGCTGATGACAAGCTAAGAGCGACTCCTGCGGCTAGAAAGTTAGCAGATGATCTAGGGATCAACCTCTACGACGTTTCTGGCTCAGGTGCAAACGGTCGTGTCCACAAAGAAGACGTGGAAACTTATAAAGACACAAACGTGGTTCGCATTTCGCCACTTGCAAAACGAATTGCCCTTGAACATAACATTGCTTGGCAGGAAATCCAAGGAACTGGTCATCATGGTAAGATCATGAAGAAGGACGTTTTGGCCTTCCTTCCTGAAAATATCGAAAACGACACTATCAAGTCTCCTGCTCAAATCGAAAAAGTGGAAGAAGTTCCAGACAATATCACTCCTTATGGTGAGATTGAGCGTATTCCAATGACACCAATGCGTAAGGTCATCGCCCAACGTATGGTTGAATCCTACCTAACCGCGCCAACCTTCACACTCAACTATGATGTCGATATGTCAGAAATGCTGGCTCTTCGTAAGAAGGTTCTTGAATCAATCATGGAAGCAACTGGTAAGAAAATTACGGTTACTGATCTTCTTTCACTGGCTGTTGTTAAGACATTAATGAAACATCCTTATATCAATGCTTCATTGACCGAAGATGGTAAGACCATTGTCACTCACAACTATGTCAACCTTGCTATGGCAGTTGGGATGGATAATGGATTGATGACACCTGTTGTTTACAATGCTGAAAAGATGAGTCTTTCAGAGCTGGTTGTAGCTTTCAAGGATGTCATTGGTCGTACCTTAGATGGTAAATTGGCTCCAAGTGAACTTCAAAATTCAACATTCACAATCAGTAACTTGGGAATGTTTGGCGTTCAATCCTTTGGTCCGATTATTAACCAACCCAACTCAGCAATCCTTGGGGTTAGCTCAACAGTTGAAAAACCTGTAGTTGTCAATGGTGAGATTGTTATTCGTCCTATCATGAGCCTAGGATTAACTATTGACCACCGTGTTGTAGATGGTATGGCTGGTGCTAAGTTTATGAAAGACTTGAAAGCCTTGATTGAGAATCCGATCTCAATGTTGGTTTAAGTCAGCTATTGTATTTTAGAGATTTAGATAAAGGAAGTAAGACATGGCCTTAGAAGTAATTATGCCAAAAGCCGGCGTGGATATGACAGAAGGACAAATCGTCCAATGGAATAAAAAAGTCGGTGAATTTGTAAAAGAAGGAGAAATCCTTTTGGAAATCATGACTGACAAAGTCAGCATGGAATTGGAAGCCGAAGAAGATGGATACTTGATTGCCATCCTCAAAGGAGATGGAGAAACTGTCCCTGTAACGGAAGTTATCGGTTACCTTGGGGAAGAAGGGGAAAATATTCCAACAGCTGGAGTGGCTGCGCCAGAATCAAAACCTGCACCTGCAGTTAGTGCCTCAAACGACGACGGAAAGAGCGACGATGCCTTTGATATCGTTGTGATCGGTGGTGGACCTGCTGGTTATGTTTCTGCTATTAAAGCAGCCCAACTCGGTGGTAAGGTTGCTCTTGTTGAGAAATCTGAACTTGGTGGAACCTGCTTGAACCGTGGTTGTATCCCAACGAAGACCTACCTTCACAATGCTGAAATCATCGAAAACATCGGTCATGCAGCAAACCGTGGTATCGTCATTGAAAATCCAAACTTCACTGTAGATATGGACAAACTCCTTGAAACCAAGTCTAAGGTTGTTAATACCTTGGTTGGCGGAGTTGCAGGTCTTCTTCGTAGCTACGGTGTTACTGTTCATAAAGGAATTGGTACCATCACTAAAGACAAAAATGTCTTGGTAAATGGTTCTGAATTGCTTGAAACCAAGAAAATCATCCTTGCTGGTGGTTCAAAAGTCAGCAAGATCAACGTACCTGGTATGGAATCTCCACTTGTGATGACCAGCGATGATATTCTTGAAATGAACGAAGTTCCAGAAAGCCTTGTTATCATCGGTGGTGGAGTTGTCGGTATCGAACTCGGTCAGGCCTTTATGACATTTGGGTCAAAAGTAACTGTTATCGAAATGATGGACCGTATCGTTCCAGCTATGGATGCGGAAGTTTCTAAGAACCTTCGCTTGATCCTTGAGCGTAAAGGAATGACCATCTTAACAGGTATGAAACTGCAAGAAATCATCGAGGAAAATGGTCAACTTCGTATCAAGGTTGAAGGAAAAGATGATATCATCGCAAGCAAAGCGCTCCTTTCAATTGGTCGTGTGCCAGACCTCGAAGGAATTGGCGATGTTGAGTTTGAATTGGATCGTGGACGTATCAAGGTCAACGAATACATGGAAACTTCTGTTCCAGGTATTTACGCACCAGGTGATATCAATGGTACTAAGATGTTGGCGCACGCAGCCTTCCGTATGGGTGAAGTTGCCGCTGAAAATGCCCTTAAAGGAAATCATGCTGTTGCCAAACTGAACTTGACTCCTGCAGCCATCTACACTCTTCCTGAAGTAGCAGCAGTAGGCTTGACTGAAGAACAAGCACGTGAGAAATACGATGTCGCTATCGGTAAATTCAATTTTGCTGCGAACGGACGTGCGATTGCATCTGATGCTGCTCAAGGTTTCGTAAAAGTTATCGCTGATAAGAAATACGGAGAAATTCTTGGTGTTCACATCATCGGTCCTGCAGCTGCAGAATTGATCAATGAGGCATCAAGCATCATCGAAATGGAAATCACTGTTGAAGAAATGCTTAAGACCATCCATGGGCACCCAACCTACTCTGAAGTGATGTACGAAGCATTTGCAGATGTTCTAGGAATGGCTATCCATTCACCTAAGAAAAAATAAATCGAAGATAGAATAGACTGGAAAGGTATTTTCCAGTCTCTATCGTATAAAGGGATATCATGAAATACATTATCAATCATTCAAACGACACTGCCTTTAATATCGCCTTGGAAGAATATGCCTTTAAACATCTTTTGGATGAGGATCAAATCTTCCTACTTTGGATTAACAAGCCATCTATCATTGTTGGACGTCACCAGAATACTATCGAAGAAATCAACCGTGATTATGTTCGAGAAAATGGTATTGAGGTAGTCCGCCGTATCAGCGGTGGTGGAGCTGTTTACCACGATCTAAACAACCTCAACTACACAATTATCTCAAAAGAAGATGAAAACCGTGCCTTTGACTTTAAGAGCTTCTCAACTCCAGTCATCAATACCTTGGCTCAACTTGGTGTTAAAGCTGAGTTTACTGGCCGTAACGACTTAGAAATTGACGGTAAAAAATTCTGTGGAAATGCCCAAGCCTATATCAACGGCCGTATCATGCACCACGGTTGCTTGCTCTTCGACGTTGATTTGTCAGTCCTTGCTAACGCCCTCAAGGTTTCAAAGGACAAATTTGAGTCAAAAGGTGTGAAATCTGTCCGTGCTCGTGTAACCAATATTGTCAATGAATTGCCAGAAAAAATCACAGTTGAAGAATTTCGTGATTTGCTATTGGAATACATGAAAAAAGAGTATCCAGAAATGACAGAATACGTTTTTTCTGAGGAAGAATTGGCTGAAATCAACCGCATCAAGGATACCAAGTTTGGAACTTGGGACTGGAACTACGGTAAATCACCTGAATTTAACGTCCGTCGTGGAACCAAATTCACTAGTGGTAAAGTCGAAGTCTTTGCTGATGTTCTCGAATCAAAAATCCAAGACATCAAGATTTATGGTGACTTCTTTGGTATTGAAGACGTTGCAGCTGTAGAAGATGTCCTTCGTGGAGTGAAATACGAACGCGAAGATGTTCTTAATGCCTTAGAAACTATTGACATTACACGCTACTTCTCTGGAATTAGCCGTGAAGAAATCGCTGAAGCAGTAGTGGGATAAAAAGAAAAGGAGTTGGTTATATGACCAGCTTCTTTTTATGAGTTATAATTTACATAAATAATTTTATGTATTCTACAAACTATCTAGAGCATTCTTTTGTTCATCATTGACGATATGGGTATAGAGGTCAGTGACTTGTGTGCTAGCATGACCTAACTGATGGCTGACCAAAACTTGCGATTTAGTAGCATCATATAGCCTAGTAGCCAGGGTATGGCGAAGTTTGTGGGGAGTTACACGGACTTTGAAGTCCTCAGAGTACTTAGCAACCATCTTTTCAACACTAGAAGCATCAATACGATTGGGAACGCCACGATATAAGGTGAGAAATAGTGCTGTATCTGTCTTTTCCGTCTTATAGCGTTGATTTCGAATAGCGAGGTAATTCTCTAGATAAGGTTTTGCAAAGGCCGCGACATTGACAGAATCACGTTTGCCCCCTTTTCGAGTGACATCTATAACCATCATTTTGAGATTGAGGTCTCTTAGATCCAGATTAACAGCTTCAGATAAGCGGACACCAGACGCCAAGAGAAGGGCAATAATGGCTAAATCACGTTCTTTATTTTTATTGAATGACGAGAGTGCACGATTTGAGAGCTGTTGTGGGTACTCCTGGTCGATATAGGTTAAAAAACCTTCTGTTTCATCACCTAGAAAGAGTTTTTGTTTGATGTTTTCAGCTCTAGCAGCAAGTGTTTCTTTCTTTTTCTTGGTTGAAACTTTCTTCATTACATTACGATAGAAATAAGGCTCACCCTGGTCGTTTTCGACTTCCTCGGTTAGGTACTTATAAAGACTAGATAGTGCTGACAAAGTGCGATTGATTGTCGTCTGAGAAACACCTTGTTTGGTTGTATTGGCATTCAGCAAAGGTCGTTCTCGTAGATAAAGAATAAAGGATTCCATATCTTTCTTTGACATATTTTCCAAGACCGATAAAGGAATATCAGCAATTTTATCCGCGTTTGAAATCCCAGACTCTAAAACCCAGCTGAAAAAACGATCGTATTCCTTGAGGTATTCGTACAAGGTTGTAAAACTGTAGGGAACAGCAAGCTTAGATTGGTAGTATTCCAGAACATACCAGGGCATGATTTGTTTTAGTTTGTCGATTCGTTCCAGTAAAATCTCACGTTTCATGTATTTTCTCCAAAATTAAGTCTACTAGTAGTATAGCATAGACTTACATATTTTTCAAGAAAATTATAGTTTTTCGGAAAGATGTTATAGGAATTTTTTAAAAGTGATAAAAAGACTTAGACCTACAAACAAAACATTTATAACGGGGTTTAAAAGGGGGTATTTTTGTACATTATGTATCTAAGCTACTGGATAAAAAATGTACTTTATCTTGCCTCAAAATAAAGTACATTTCGATTATAAAGTATATTTTTTAGAAAATGTACATTACGCCTTAAACTCAGTCGTATCAAGGGTTTGTCCACTGTCTAAGGAAAAGTACAAAAATTTCCAGTTTTAGATCTAAGTCTTTGGAGTTATTATTGTGAATCATTATCTAGTGCCTTTTCTAGTTTCCAAATACTAAACCAGAATGAAATAGTCAGCAGAATAAGGAAAATAAAAAAGAGATTATCTGTAACGATACTTCTGTTCATTCTACATAACTGAAGAGCTATATAAGGAGCTATGAGATACAAAATACATTGTATAATTGCTATTGTTTTCTTTTTCATGATTTTAATCTTACTGTTCAGATTTGATACAGTAAACTCCTTTCTAGCTTTATGCTTTATCATTTCTAACTTAATTATAGTCTTATTTTTACCAAAGTTCAATTACTTGTATGTGAAATAGCTTTACAGGAAAAAATAACCGATCTCATTACTGAGAATCGGTTTTCTAGTGTATTTAATTAAGAAATTCATTTTCACATAACATAAATTATGTAAAAACTTCTACAATAACAAATCTTTGACCTTCCCAATTTCACTTTTTGGAATAACTAGGTGAATCATATCTCCGAGATACATTCTGGTTGAGCCGTGAACTGTTTGGCTGTTGCCATTATGGACTTGGGTGGTGATGAGTACGTTATGTGGCAAGTTGAGCTCGTGAACCTGTTTTCCTGCTATTTTATCTGAAACAGGAATTTCAATTAGTGTTACTTCTCCTTCGTCTGTTGCTTCTTCTGGTAGCATTTTTTCTAGCATGGCCTCATAGACTGGAGCACCCTTGAGTAGATCCATGACAATATATGCGACTAAGGTCACTAAGCCAAGTGGCATGAGGTTGCGAATGTCACCTACCATCTCAGTTACGAGTATCATAGCTGTTAAGGGAGCCTTAGATATTGCTCCAAAGTAGCCACTCATTCCTAAAATGACAAATATGGGGAATTGTTCCTGACTGACAAGCCCAAGTTTCACACAAATAACACCAATCAGGGCACCGAGTAAGGAACCAAGCGCCAGAATGGGAAGGAAAATTCCTCCTGGGAGACCACTTCCATAACTAATCATGCTCCAAACAAAGCGAATCAAAAAGTAAGCTAATAGAATTTGGAAACTAAAATCTTGCTCAGTCAAAGAAAGAACGACCTGATTTCCACCACCAAGGATTTGTGGCAAGAAAATCCCGACTGGTATGATAAGGATAAAGGCCAAGATTGGATAATAAGCTCTATCCAAATGGATTTTTTGACCAAGCCAATCATAAACTCGACCAACATTGAGTACAGCTTTCTCATAGAGAAAACCAGAAAGCCCGAGAAAAACTCCCATGAGGAGGTATATCCAATACTGGTCCAGGGTCATGAGAGGGATGTTATCTGGCATATCCAGTACGGGGGTTAGGCCAAATATGAGCAGAGAAATAAAGTTTGCTACGAGACTAGCCGCTAAAGTTGAGACCCAAAAAAAGCGTGAAAAATGGTGGTAAACTTCTTCTATAACAAAGAGAAGACCTGCGATTGGTGCATTAAAGGCAGCTGCTAATCCTGCTGCAGCACCACTGGCAATCAAGGAACGTTCCTCTACTGGGCTAGATTTGAGCCACTTGGCAATGCCTTTACCACCAACTGCTCCAAGTTGAATACTTGGCCCTTCTCTACCTAGCATAAGGCCACTGGCAATAGCAAGAATCCCTAGAATATACTTTTTCCAGAGGACACTCCACCAGTTAAGAGTCATGAGTCCTTTTAATTCGGCTTCGACTTGAGGAATTCCTGAACCCTTGATATCTTTTTCTGACCGAGTTAGTTTCGCACTGAGCCAGCAAACTATTAAATAAAATAGACCAATGATAAAAAGATTGCGGACTAGGTGCGCTTGATCTTGATAGAGTCCTTGTATCAGGTGGAAGCCTTTTTCGATTGAAAACCGAAAGGATCCGACGATTAGCCCGACGACGAGACCGACAATGACCCCTCGCCCAACTTGGGATAATATGGTGCTTGAGGCAAAGGCAAATTCTTTCTTGGAACTGAGTGTTTCTGACTGTTCCTCCATAATCATTTCCTCTTACTTATCTTTCTTAATTGAAACCAGTGTTTTGACTGGTTCAAAACTGGTCCGGTGAATTGGGGTAACTCCTAGTTTCTCGAGCCCTTCTAGATGTTTAGCTGTTCCATATCCTGCATTAGCCGTGAAGTCATAGCCGGGGTATT
Source organism: Streptococcus sp. ST16 (assembly GCF_046098135.1). Classification (NCBI taxonomy): domain Bacteria; kingdom Bacillati; phylum Bacillota; class Bacilli; order Lactobacillales; family Streptococcaceae; genus Streptococcus; species Streptococcus sp. ST16. The sequence goes on from NZ_JBJUSE010000001.1 coordinate 267,098, forward strand.
GATTATCATAGTCCTTCATAATATTATCCCGTGTCACCTTGGCCACTATAGATGCAGCTGCGATGGAGAGGGAGTTAGCATCTCCTTTGATAATGGAGGTTTGTGAAATCGGTAATTCCAATTTCATGGCATCTATCAAGAGGTGCTTAGGCTGCGGACTGAGCTGGGAGATTGCTTCCTTCATGGCCAGTTTGGTCGCTTCATAGATATTGACTTGGTCGATGACTTGATTATCCATGATACCAATCCCGATTGCCAAGGCTTGGTCTTGAACAGCATGATAAATTTCCAAATGTTTCTTTTTAGGGATCTTCTTGCTATCGTTTAGGCCTCTAATCTTACAATTTTTTGGTAAAATAACGGCTGCAGCGACTACAGGTCCAGCCAGTGGACCACGGCCGACCTCGTCAACACCTGCTATTAAGGTCACTCCTTGTTTATAAAGCTCTTTTTCATAGGAAAGCATGGATTCCAAACGAAGGTTTTCATCCAGTTCTGCCTGAATAGCTTTTTTTCGCTTGCTGATTTCCTTTTGAACTCCAGAACGAGTATCTTTTTCGAATTCTAGAAAAAGAGGATTGTCTAATTCTTTGACAGTAGCAAGAAGTTCTTTGATTTCTTTAATCGTTGTCATCGATGTCGTCCAATGTATCTAAGGTATAGTTACCAAGTTTGCCATCACGGACTTCCTTGACGAAGAGGCTGTAAAAGCGGTCGTAGTCGTCTCGGAAACCGAGAGCACGTGTCATATCCATGATGATAACAGGTGCTTCTTCTTCAATTTTCATTTGTTTGAAGCGTTCAGCTAGCTTTTCCGGATAATGTTTTTTGAAATAATTGAGACCAAAAATGGTCACCTCATCCATAGGAAGCAACTGGTCTTTGATAGCTCCAGTCAAGGCTAGTTTTAGAGCGACAGTTTCATCTTCGAACTTAGGCCAAAGAATTCCTGGTGTATCCAAGATTTCCAGGTCTTTATTGGTTTTAAGCCATTGTTGCCCCTTGGTCACACCAGGTTTGTTGCCGACAACTGCGATTTTCTTACCAGCCAAGCGGTTCATCAGAGTTGATTTACCAGCGTTTGGAATTCCGATAATCATAGTCCGCAAGGTTTCGATCTTGATACCGCGTTCTTTCTGGCGTGCAATCTTATCAGCCATGAGCTTTTTAGCAGCATCTGTCACAACTTTCACAGTTACTTGCTCTTTGGAGTTGATAGCCAGAGTTTGAATTCCCTGTGATTCAAAATACTGACGCCATTCTTTGGTCATTGCCGGGTCTGCTAGGTCCGCTTTATTTAAAATCAAGAGCTTCGGTTTATCACCCACAATCTTGTTTAACATAGGATTTTGACTAGATAAAGGTAGCCGAGCATCCACCAAAATCGTCACAAAATCAACAAATTTTAGATTCTCCTGAACTTGTCGCCGAGCCTTAGACATGTGGCCCGGGAACCATTGAATAGTAGCCATTGAGTTTTTTTCCTTTCGTAGCAAGGGTTTAGAGCCCCTATTTTATTTTACTATTGTCTAAACACCAAGCGAACACCAAAACTACCATGCAATGGAAAAACCTCTGATTTGATTCTCACTTGATTTCACAATCTTTATATCAAACTGTGGGTGGTATTTGACAATATCTTTTTTGATTTTTAATAGTAAATTCGAAATAATATTTTTAGGTGAGTAACGTGGACTAAGATGTAACAAGTCTTTGAACTCATCGACACTTAATTCTACTTTATTGCTATTATCACTAGTTTCAATGAATTTTTCAATTATTCTGGAATATTTACAGGTATAACTTTTCAATTCTTCAAAATGGAAATTGTGATTTTCTACAAATTGATTTAAGGCTTTTACAGTATTTTCTTGTGAACGATTTATATTATGTGTATAGCCCATTGTTGTCTCAAAGTTAGCGTGTCCTACTCTAGTCATAATATCTTTCACTGCTATGTGCATCTCATTACTTTGAAGGTAACTAATATGCATATGCCTAAACGAATGGGGAGTAACATGTTTTACCCACTTAAAACCATAGTCACTTAAACAATTTGTCAATAATTTTCCTTCTATTCGTTTCAAAATTTGACGAAAAGTGCTTGATGTTATTGGAGAGCCGTATTCTGTTCTAAATACACTTTCAGAATGTGTAAAAGCAGGACAGGGATGTTTCTCCATATAAGCATCAAACTCTTTATTTCTCTGTATTGTCCTTTTAATAGCTTCGCTTGCAGCTTCAGGCAAAGCTACTTCTCTAATTGAATTGAGTGTTTTAGTTGTATCAAAGTGAAATTGTTCAACTTTTAAACAATGATATTGAAGTGCCTTATCAATATGCAAGATTCCTTTTTCAAAATCAATATCTGATGGTAAAAAAGCAGCTTCACTAATTCGAATACCTGTAAGCAACAATACTATAGCAAGATCATAATAGTTTGCATTTCTGCATTGGCTTAATACATCAAAAAATGCGTGTAATTCATGGATTTCTAGAAATTTAGAATCATGTCTTTCTTTTGCTTTACGCCTTTTCTCTAGTGAAATATCTAGTTTTACCGCAGTCATAGGAGAGAACTTAATGACATTATATAACACACCATGATTAAAAATCTTATTACAAGTACTTTTTATATGAGTCATTGTTGAAGGTGATGCATCATATATTTCTAAATATTTATTGAGACTTTTTTTCATCAGAAGTGGAGTAATCCTGTCTAATAAAAAATCATCTCCTATAATTTTCCCAAGACGCTTCATCACCAGTAGTTCTCTCTGAATTGTTTGTGGTTTAACAGAGACACACCAAGTCTGAAACCAATTTTCTTTTAACTCTCCAAATGTTGTAATCAGTTCAGGGCTAAACTGACTTTCAAATGAAGTAGTTAGTCTATCTATCTTATCAAGAACCTCTCTTTCAGCTTGTTTCCTCGCCCTACTAGTATTCCTAGTGTAACTTACAGTTACTGATTTCCACTTTCCTGTTAGTGGATCTTTGTACTTTTCAACCACTTGATATAAGGGTTGCCCTTTTGAATTTGTTTTAGTTACATAATACATAATTTAATTCCTCTTAACTCTTAAAAAGAAATAAATCATTGTTGTATAGAATAAATAACTACCCTATATTATACCATGACTTCCTTATTTTGTCCGCTTTTGCTTCCATCTTAAGAAACTTTCAAATCCTTCTAGATTAATGAAAACAAGTTTATGGGTTGGGTTAATTACATACATGGAAAATGTTCTGTTTTCTCGCATTTCTTTAATCCATCTGTTCAATGTATATTGATTTAAACCATCCCATCTTTTTAGAATTCCTTTTTTATCGGCCCATTCTGCAATGGAATTTTCGACAGATATATATTTTATATTCATGTCATCATCCTTCCTAAAAAATATTTTCTCCTCCATGGCATGACTGATGAAGTCATCATAAGAATTTCACTTGCTGCTCTTTCACGGTGGCAGCCTGAACGGTCAGAAGTATCATTGTATATCATTTGTATCATGGCATATAAAGTATCGCTCTATTTTATTGATGGTTTTAATATCGCTCTTATCATGGCGAGCCATTCAAAACTGCTCCACAAATGAGGAAAGTACCATTTTGGACTATTCAATTGTCAATGTGCTTTCTTAACCTAATACTTTTTGGAGTAATGGTCTTCTTTATTATCCACTCGACCTACAAGGTAATCTAAACTTACATTATAAAAATCTGCAAGTTTGATAAGGTCATCTATAGAGATTAACCTGATACCTGATTCCATTTTAGAATACGCTGATCTTGTACAATTTAAGATTGTTTTTGCAACATATTCTTGTGTCAAATCATCATCCTCGCGTAAATCTCTAATCCTTTTCAACATCCAATGTCTCCTAAAACAAGTATAATATAGTTATTTTCTTATTTTTAAATATGTGACAAATTGGCACATGAAACTATTCTATATATACCTTTTAGGAAACTGTTTACTCTAAATGTATCTCATTTTCCTTAATAGATTTCATATTTTGTTTTTCCTTATATTTCTTTATTGTTTTATTAAACATTTCAAATAAATTTATTGCTTCTCTATGTTGTTCCTTCAGTGTTTCAATCTTTCCTTTATATATGTATAAATCCTTCTCTATTGTATCTACTGAACTTTTACCTTGAATACTATTTTCTAAATTGCTAGAACTATTTGTCGTATCTTTCAACAATACTTCCTCTAAATTAGTTAAATCATTAATTTTATTTTGGACTTGTTCAATCATATTCTCTAGATATGATATTTGGGCAATGAAATCATTTGTTATATCTTCAAAATCATTCGAACTATTTTCCGCAGATATAAGAAAATCTAATTGTTCTATTTTTTCTTTAATTTTGCTAAGAGGAATTCTTCTATACATATACTGTGGTTCATACTGAAGATTAAATTGTCTAATCAAAGTTTTACCTTTCATAAATCGATTTTTTTCTACTGAATCTTTATGATATACATAGTAAGAACTAGTTTCTCTGAGAAATACTTTAACTTTTTCTTCTTCCATATTGATCTGAATATTTGGTACAAAAATAAGTCCTTCTTGTCGGATACCAAACTGTACCTTAATGTAAATTCCATCGTCTACTACTTCTTCTATTTGATTAAGATTCAACTCTACTTCAAACTCATGAACAGCATCTCTATTTCTCTTGAAATCTTGATAAGATTTCCATACCATCTCTTCTGACGGCAACTCTTTTTCTTTAATTATCTTTTCTTCATTGTAAAGTTCAACTAAATTTTTATTATCTAAGACAAAAGTTTCATTTTTGTTATTAAAATAGTCTTGAAAATAACTAACACTATACAGATTCGTTTTTACCAATTCCTGCTCTGCAAGCTTAATCCCATCAAATTCAAATAGAACATGTTTTTCTTTCGGAATTATTTTTAAGCCAAAAACTTCTGCTCGTTGAATCAATTCATTCATATTCTTCATTTTCGGAAGTAAAAATTCTAATATGTTTATGATTTCCCTTTGAACAAACTTTTTCTCAAAATAAGTTTCATTATAAGGTTGTTTTCTACTCAATTTACTATCACGTACGACTTGTTTCATATTTGAATCAGTCATAAAATAAGTAACATGCTTGTGTCTAAAATCAATTTTTAAATGTAAAGCTTTAGCTTTTTTCTTAAGATCTTCAAAATTTTTCGAGTTCTCGATTAGAAAATATACCCGTTGTTTTATTTCATATTTGTAATTTGTTTTGCGATAAACTTCATACTGACGATGCGAATAACGATTTTCTATAATTTTTGCCCCTGCAATTTTTGAAAGACGATCAGAAACCATTCGTAGATTATGTTCTGCCTTATAATCCCATAGAAACTTTTTATCAGAATTCTGATCAATTGAATTTAGGATGATGTGATTGTGGATATGACCTTTATCGACATGAGTTGCTACAATAAAACGAAATCTACCTCCTGTCAACTCTTTAGCTGCCTCATAACCAATTCGATTGATTTGTTCAGGAGTGAGATGGTCATCTGGAGAAAAGGACTGAATGATGTGATGAGAATGAATTTTTCGTTGATTTACTTCTTGCCTATCATGACGAAATTCATAAAGAGTATCATTACTTAAAAAATTATCATTGTACATCTTCACTAGTTCTTTATAACTAGGAAAATCTAAATAATTTCTCATACCAAAATCTGAAACTAGTGTTAGATTTTTTGTTTTACTTGGATTCAAAATATATTTGATTAGTTTACTACGATAATTTTTTCCATGAATCGCAAAGTGTTTAGTGATGACCATAAAATTTCCTCAATTTTTCAGATCGAATAAGAAAATCTTTCTCCACTTCTACTATTAACTCTTCTATACCTTTTCTCAACTCATTTAATTCAACTTCCGTTATTAAATTCGAATAATTTATGCTTCTGGCTATTTGATTAATATTATTTCCGATTCGTTTTAATTCAAAAATCAAATCTTGATAACTATTTGTATCAATGGTGATAAAATTCATACCAGGATCTAGTAGAGTTCGTCTAGCATATTCTGAGAATGATAAGCAGTTACTTTTTGAGATATTTTCATTCAATTTGACTAATTCTAGATCAGATAGAAAGACTTTTTTTAAATTTGTTCTATATCTGTGCTCCACTCTACTACCTCATGTATTTATTACAAAAATCTTCACTAAGAGGACCTGTTTTTTCTACCTCTTTAATTAATTCCTGAATACAAGTTAACAAAATAGAAACATGTTCGTGAGTAACCTGATGATTTGTTTTAGCAATTATGAATACTTCATGAACATCACGACTAATTTGTTCCAACTTTTGTTTTTTCCAAAGGTTGAACCATTTTTCCATCTGTTTTTGTCCATCAGATAATAGTAAGCTTTTACGGAGAAAATCAGAAAAATTATCATCTCCTTTCTCTCTCATTAAATCTAGTATTTGTTTTTCTTCCGTTTCTGTTAAGCGAAATTGTTTCCGAATACTACGTATATTTCTTTTCATATGATTTATCCTCTCTCATAGATACTTGTACTGACAATGTAAGCTTACATACACTGTCAGTACGTTTTACAAAATAGATTCAACATTTTTGTATGGCTTTGCGAGCTCAGATATTGTGTCCACAATATCCCAAAAATCATATCGCCTGCCATTTCAAACCTCACGGTTCAAAAAACAAACGATATGAAAATGTGGTGGCACGCCCCCAAACCCCCAAGATAAATCTAAATTAAAAAAAGTATAACAAATACTTTTTGATAAAATTATCACAGAAAAAAGAGCCCTGTCGGACTCTTACAAATTAAAACAATGTCTCTGATATTCATACTGTCTAATACCACTACTGTCTTTGTTCATCTTGATAGAAAAAACAAAGTAATGATCACGACCGTCTAAAGATTTACTTTTGTTAAGTTTAAAATAATGTTTTTGAGACATAGCCATTGTGCGTAAAATATCATCTGTGATAAATGTTAATGGTATATCTAAAGCTGAATACTTGTAAAAATCTGACTCAAACTGTAAATAAGAATCTGAAAAATAATCTAGCTGTAATTTATCATCATATAATTCTTTACGATTCATGTAATTCCTCCCCTTCTATCTGTATATCGAGTATATCTTCCCATTTTAATCGAAGAAAACCAGTGTCTGATTTTATAGATATAAACTCTTTTCCAATCTCTTTAACAATACCTGATACTACTTTTCTTTGATTAGAAAACTTAAAAACAAAAGTTGCAGGGAATACATTCGTATAAAGTTGACGAACAAATAGAACTTTCTCTTCCAATGATAGGGAAATGGAGATATCTTCTTTATTTTTTTCTGCCCAAAGAGAACTGGAATGTTCTGATAAAAAGAAGCCCATCCACTTAGCCATGCCACGATCCTGATATACTCGGGCAGACTCAAAAGGTAAATAAGAACGATTCATTATTTTAGTCCATCTAATCCTCCAGCTGAATGACCACCAATGAGTTTGCTTCTAGCAATTGTTCTAGAAGCTTGATCTAGGGCATTACCTTTCAATAGTGAAGTGAACCCAAATTCTGTTCGAATAGCATCGATTGCGGACTGGAGCCTTTCTTCTTTTTCTATTTTCTCAATATCATCAAATAATGAAATCAATCCAAAGGATTCATCCACTAAACCAGAATAGTTAACCGCAACATTCCTGATAGCTCCTGAAGTATATTTAGTGTGAAATAACTTTAAAACGTAGTTTGTCAGTAGTGCTGTTTGATTAGTTGGTTCAATTTTCATTTGAGTATTGATAGAACGCTTTTGTTCCACTTTAGAGTAGCCTAGATGTATAGAAACTACTGTTGCTTTTTTACCAGATCTTCTCAATCTAACTGCAACTTGTTCTGCCATCTCACGAAGTATGATCTCAATATCTCTTTGTTTAATATAATCTTTTGGTAAAACTTGAGAGTTCCCTATCCCTTTTGACTTTGGCTTATAAGGTTTATGAACATTACTTTCATCAATCCCATTGGCATGGAACCATAACTCTAGACCCATGATACCAAGCTCTTTTTTAATCAAGTCAGGATTAGCCTGAGCCAATTCTTTAATCGAAAAGATACCTAAATTATGTAATCTTTTCTCCATGCGATTTCCAATTCCCCAGAAATCTGTCATTTTAGGAATAGTCCATACTTTCTTTTCGACATCCTCATAGGACCAATTGGCTCTCATTGTCGGAGTCTTTTTAGCTTCATTATCAAGTGCCAGCTTAGCTAATAAGGGATTGGCATTAGACATGCCTACAGTTGAATAGATTCCAGTTTTTCTCCAAATCTTTTTTTGAATAGCAGCCGAAATAATATCTAATTTATCTTTCCTACTAATACTTTTATCTGGTACAAAATAATTTAATGAACTTGTTAAATCAATAAATCCTTCATCAATTGAGTAGGGATAAATATCATCTGGTGCTGCAAAATCTTGAAAGATTTTTTGAATCTCCATGTTGACAGCAATGTAAGTATCCATTCTCGGAGGAACAATCACGGTTGATTTTGCCCATTCCTCTATATAGCGGACATAGTCTATCGTTGTCGGTAAACCTTGCTTCTTAGCATTATAATAAGAGAATTTGCGAGTCTTTACATCAAATGGTAAATCATAGGAACGTCCAACGTTCGACTTTCCAAAGACCTTTTTAAACATAGGAGAGGAAGCAAGGATTAAACCCGCAGAATTATCTGCACGACTCATAACACAAAGCGAAGTCTTAAGTGGGTGTAATCCTCTATCTACACATTCTACACTTGCGTAAAAAGATTTCATATCAATAAAGGCAATGTCACTTTGAGGTTCGAGACTATAATCAAACCAACTCATACTTAGTCCTCTAAAGGCATAAAGTTCCCAACTATTTTCCCTATAATGCGAGGATTCTCATCATAAGGCGCAAACTTATCTGAATAGTTCCGATTGAGTGAAACTAAACGAAGCCCATTTTCTTCACGATACACTTTCTTAATATATGTTTGACCATCCCAATCTATGGCATAGATAGCCCCGTCATAATCAAATCCCGTTTGCTTAATAAGGGCTACAGAACCATCTTCATATGTCGGTTCCATTGAATTTCCAAACACCCATGATGCAAAGTCATAATCAAATTGATGATTAAAATAAACTGTATCGTAATTACCATCATCAAAATAAGCTGTTCCTGTACCAGCTGATAATTTTTCGTAAACTTTATAAGCAAAACGCTCAGGAATTTCTACAACCTTCGCATTCTGTTTGTTCAATAGTTCTGTAGCATAATGAAGTGTTGCTTCTTGATTCCTTTCCGTTAGTTTGAGATAGGTTTCTACTATTTCATACTCTGATTCAAAATATCGAGGGTCTACATTCAAAATCTCACTCAATTTGCTTAGATTATTTTGATTAGGTTTTGTTTTACCTGATTCCCAATTAAAGTACGAAGCTCTACTAATTCCCAAACTGGATGCAAGTTGAGATTGAGATAATCCTTGACTTTCTCTTTTTTCTTTTAATTTAGTAGGTGAAAACATTTGTTCTCCTTTTGTAAGTTTATTAACTAACAAAAGGATACCATAGCTTATTGAAAAAATCAAGAGTTTAATAACCCCCAAGATTTAAAATAATCATAAACTGTGCTTAATTTGTACTTATATTGCTAGGAAACCATCACTTAAGAAAGTTATAACTTTTGAAAAAGATAAAGAACAAGCAAAAATAGAAAATAAAAAAAAGGATCGTTATTTTTAAAATGACGATCCAATAGACTATATTTTAAAACTCATGATCTAACAACCATTTCGATTAGTTAAATCTTTCAATCTTTCTTCTCCAGATTTAAGCATATCCTTCTCTACTTGACTCCACTCCCCAAACAGTAACTCTTGAAGAACATCTGCCGCTGAAGTTGTATTTTCTTTTGCATCATATACACAACCTCTATCTCGTTGGTAAATTTGAATTCTTTCAAAGATAGCTAGTTCTTCCAATTGTCGTGTATTATCAACTAGATGATTTACAATGAAATCATGATGTTCTTTTGGAGTTGCGCGTGCTTGATTTGGGTTAATAGCGTACAGTTCTTCGTATCGGATAAGGGTGCTCAGATAGGACAGCTTAGGCTTTGTCGCAATCAAGGCTAATTGTATTTCATATCCCCTACTTTTCAAGAGTTGTGCTGTTTTCTTTGGAACATCAATAGTTCGTAAAGTTCCCTCTATCAAAAGATTGTATCCCAAATGACTCAATTCTCTTACTAAAGACTCTACCATTTTACCTGCAAAATATTTGGTGTATTCAACACTGTCTTTGCCATATTCTTGCTGAAGTTCTAAATAGTGTGGATGCTGAGAACGAAAACTATCTCCATCTATGATAACAATATTTCCTTGAAATTCTTTCTGTTTAATACGATGAATTGTAGTCTTACCGGCACCACTTTGCCCTCCGAGCAAAATCGCTATAGGTTGCTTACTGGACTTTTTTCCTCTTGTCAGTGAACGAAGATTCCGTGCTAGAGCATGTTTGAATTCACTGTCAGTATAATCTTGGATTTCCACTAGGCTACCATCCGTTTTTCAGATATCTCTAACATACGTTCAATTCCATCCAAATAGCCGCTATATCTCTCTATTTCATCAAAAGTTTCTACTAAATAGATATTCGTATGAATCAAGTCAGATAGATCATCACTCATTAAAATCCAAGGATTAGATTCATCATCAATGCTAATTCCCTGACTATCTTGATAACGATAGAGTCGAGATAAAAGATTAGCACCTCTTTCTTTCACAATTTCAATTTTTAAAGTCAATTCATAGTCTTCAACAGGATTGAGCATTTTATCTTCTCCTACAATATCGACATAAGATACATTAAACTTCTGACAAATGATGTCTATTAATTCGGTAGAGACTGAACTCGTTCCATTTTCATAACGACTCAAGCTATTTCGAGAAATTCCTATAATTCGGGCAAATTCGGGTTGTGTTAATTCATGTGTTTTACGTAAGGATTTTATGTTCTTTCCAATCATGGCAAACTCCTTTATTTTTATAATTCAATTATAGCATAAAAAAGCATAACGCACCAAAATTGGTGCGTTATTGACTGTTTTTCCTAAACCTCTCTAAATTCTTCTCCAATTGTTCCTTATGAAGTTGATTCTTAGCTTCCTTTAATGTGTCGTCCAAAGTTTCTTCTCTGTAAGTTGATTCTGTTTTTAGTTGTTCTGATCCTTGATCTGGAGTGAAAATGATATCTAGCAGTCGGTCTATTTTTTCAAGATCTTGGGAAGACATATCAGATAGTCTATGAATCAGCTTTTTAAATATATCACTATTGTCGTGATTTTTCTTAAAAAATGTTGTAAACATCTATAACCTCTCAAAAAAAGCAGCCTATCAGGACTGCTTAGTGTAATTCGGAAATCGCATCATAAATGGACTGCAATTTCTTATTGTCTTTATTCTTTGTGTCAATCAACGTATGTAGCTCTTCAATTTTCTTTTGACTACTTTGAATATCGCTATTGTTATCTGCAATCAGTCTTTTAAGATGTTGCTGATAACTTGTAGTGATATCTGTCTCTTTTCCTGTTCTAACCTCTGTAACTTTGGGTTTAGAACTAGGATTTGATTCCGTCACAGGGGCTTGTTTTCTCTTTTGAAAAGCTGCTTCATAATTTACATCATTACCTCCTTGATGATTTCCAAATAAGGCCGCAATTTTATCTGGATCTTCTTGATTTTCTGATTTACTTTCTAATGGTTGATTAAAATTCCAATCTTTTGTCATTCACTCATTTCATCCTTTCTAAATTCAGAATCATCGAATTGTCTTTCTTTACCAAAGGCATGGTCAAGAGCTTCTTCAAAACTCATGTGACTAATGCTTTGACGCCTTTTGAACGTCGCAAACATCGCTGTCTCTAGTTGCTCTTTGTAAGCAGCTAGTTTTTCTGTTTCTCTTGCTACCTTACTCTCTTGCCTAGTGACCTTTTCTTCTAAGCGTTCGATTATGGTCATATACGATCCTCCTTCATACTAATATTAGCTAAAACATCTTGATTTTGTTATCACAATTCTAAACATTGAGAAGTTTGTCTTACTGGTGGATTTCCAAATGTCTCTTTTACAGTCTCAAGCATAAATTGTAAATCTGATTTCTTTTCTCGAAGAATATCGTTCCAGTCTCGTTTTTCTTTCCCAGATTCATTATCAGGTAAATCCAGTAAAACAGGCAATCCTGATTGAGATAACTTATCAGAAAAATCTTTACCTGCATCATCACAATCTACTGCCAGTGTCAATAAATCAGGATGATTATCAAAATAGCTGGTGGTATCACGAATTGTATTGATTAAAGGCAATAACTTTGAAGGTATTACTGTATCTAAGAATTCCAATTTCTGATTTTCTTCAGCTATCAGTCGTAAAGTTTGATAAGCGACAACAGACCTTTTTAATCCCTCCATAGATACCAAACGAACATCTGATAGACTTTGTTGATGTAGCTCGTAATAGCTCATCAAGTCGATGAACGATTCACAAAAGACCAGTCTATTGGGGTGACCAATATCAAAGGATATTCCAACATGTCCATGGCTTCCTTTTAGAATCGTTTTCAACCTCTCTCTTGGAAGAGAATGATTCTTATAAATCCCTTGTAAGCTTGCTGCCTGCAGTTTGTGACGATGATCAAAACTTTTTAAAACAATAACAGGTTCAACAGTTTCATTTGTTTTCCAACTGGCTTGTGCTATCAAACCTTGTTGAATCATCTTTTGTACGATTTCTTCTGAAATTCCTCTACATTCTGTTAAGTAATATCTGGCCAGACTACAGTTAGAATCTTCTATTCTATTTAAAGGATAATAAAATGGTCTCTCTCTTTTTTCTTGAACAGCTTCTTTTTGAAAAGGTTCTTCAGAAAGAAATGCTAGAGCTTTTTTAAAGGAAATTCCCTTAACAAGTCGAACAAAATCAATGACATCACCTTGAATATCTCTTGAAAACCATTTAAAAGTATTTGTATTCGAAAAAATCCGGAATGAATCGTGTTCAGGATGTTCATAGACACTGCTAGAAACTTGTTTAAAGGAGATACCTAAACGACTTGCTACATCAAGAATTGAAATTTGCTTACATTCTTCTATTTCCATGTAATATCATCATTTTGTCGTAGTATTTGGCAATGATGGAACTGATGATGATTCTTCTAAGGTTTTAGGAGTTGCCTTATCTAAATCATCTAATCCAGATTTCCAAACCTGCACTTGATTGACCAATAACTTACCAGGTAGTTTAGAATAGGACAATTTAACCGTTCTGGTTTCTGTCTGATTGGTCTTTGATTGGTTGGCATTCTTTAAATCGGATACATAGGTTACATTATAAGAGACCATGGCAATGGCTTGATTCGTAGTCTGATTGACAAAGATATCAGCTTTTTCAAAATGATAATCCAAAATATAGTCCTTATACACTTGGTTCATGGCATCGTTTTGACTTGTCAATTCTTGAGAATAAGCCGATTCAGTCATATAAGGTTGAATACGTATATTATTTTCCCCTAGTTTTTCTTTCGTATAGTACTGTGTCAAAAATTCTTTTACAGTATCTGATGACAAAATACTTGCCTTATCTTCTGCTTGTTTGTCCTCTACAAGTTTAGCTGCAGCCAATTCGATTTCTTTGCGACTTTGTTTAGCAGTAAAATGTTGACCAGCAGTATATCCCATCATGAGAATAAAGCTAGTTGCAGCCACTGCTCCGACACTAATTAAGGCTTTAGTTTTGACTTTATTTAACATCTTAGACCTTCTTTCTATAAAAACTAGGTCAAGAATAACAAAAAGGACTTGTAAGTTTTATCACACAACAACGAAAGGTGATTCCTACATTTCAGGCGTAAAATCGTACAGTTCAGAGAAAAAAATAAAACTAGCTGTCTTCAGTTTATAATATAAATTTGAGAAGAGCTCTTTCTCATATTGAACGACATAAACAAGCCATAAATACAAGTAATAATAGTGAGGATAATGATTTTCATAAATTATTACTCCAATTTAGCTATGATGTATATGAAAGAATCAAGGCAAATAAAAAACCTTATCCGAATTTAGATTCAGATAAAGTTTTTTAACCATCTAACAAGTTTACATACTTTTCTTAGTTTTGGAGTTTATGAAACGCCAACTGAATCCTAGAACCAACATCAGATTGATGAAAAGGTACACAGCCGTAAAACTAGTTAAACCATGTTGTCTGATATCATCAAAGTATAAAGTAGGTTCAGTAAAGAACAAATAAATTCCATAGACCTCCACGAAAATAAGAAAACTGACAAAACCAATCAGGAAAAGTCCACTGGCAATAAGGAAGATCCTCCATAAAAGAATGAGAATTCCTCCTACTGCTAAAAAAATTACTGGGATAAGGAGTAAATCATTCATGACTTTCTCCTTTCTAATCAATCAACTGTCGATAATGGGTGGCAAGAGAAGAATCAAACTCTTCTAGTTTTTGAACTAATTCCAAATACTCCTCTTTTTCATGTTCTTCAAAGTCCACACCTCGATGATTTTGAAGAGTGATTTCCAATTGGCTAGTGAGTTCTCGTTTAGAAAAACTGTAATCCCCAGTAACTTCCTCATAATGTTCCTTTAGCTCCTTGTAGGCTTGATATTCTTCAGGTGTTTGAAATCCCTGTACCAAGGCCTCTTCTAATTGATAATAGGTATCTTCCATCATAATCGTTACCTCGTTTCTTTCTATCTTTATTCTACCGCGCTTTTCTTTTCTTGTCCGCTATTTATATCTATTTTTTAATCTAATTCAAAAGAAAGTTGTTCTTGCTTTTCCTTTCCTTTTTCGTGGAATTGTCTTAGGGCCTGATCAATAATATCTAAATCTGTTTCTGTTTCAATCAATGGCGCGAGTACATCGTATTCGGCCTTTTTAGTTTGATAATCCTCTTCCTTTGGAAAATTTTTCTCAATTTCTACTCTAGCAGTAGTCCATTTATCCTTTAATTCATCCAATAAGTTCTGAGTTTTCACTTGGTCCTCTTTAATGTGATCAATCGTATGCTGAAGCCTTTGAATGGTCCCCAAAGGAGAATACAAATCTAAACTGACAGAATATTGATTTTCTCCTACAATCTTAACAGAGAATGTTTCAGGAAGAGGTTGATTTATTGGAAGACTAAGCATTTTAATGTCAAATCCTCGATAGCTTGCTAGGGTTCGGAATTCTTTGCTGTCAGCTTGATTATGACGGATAAGACGGTGTAGGGATTCCCCTGCTTCAGATCGTTGATCAAAAGCTTGCTTACCTACCGTCATAGAAAATGCCTGGTCTTTCGACATTTCAGACTGTTGAATGTCTCCTTCATATTTGCTTAATCGTTTCTCAAGAATGGGCATATTTTCTTCACAGTAGGAGATTGTATGACGATAGTGATCCTTGCTGCGTTGAAAGGCGCGTCTTTGATTTTCTAATAGAGTTAGATCATTCTCTAGTTCCATCTTATATTTGAGATAAGGATTACCTGTTGCTAATGCCTTAAAGTCAGAAGCCGTCATAGTCTGTTCATCAATGTCTTCTGCAGCACGAATCGGCTCCTTAGAAGTCATAATCTGCTTAATATAACGGAGTTTGTTCTCCTGAGTTGCCCATAGATAATTATCAAACGAACCTTTGGTAATATAGTGGTAAATATCTACTTCCTTGTTTTCATTTCCCTGTCGGATAATACGTCCATTGCGTTGCTGAATGTCACTTGGTCTCCAAGGGACATCCAAATGATGAACTGCTTTCATCTTGCTCTGAACATTTAAACCTGTTCCTCCTTTTTCAGTTGATGCAAGTAAGATACGCACCTCTCCTGCATTGACCTTTCGAGACAAACTATTCTTCTTTTCATCACTATTGGCATCATGTACAAAGGCAATTTCCTTACTAGGGATTCCTCTATCAACTAATAAAGCCTTTATTTCAGAATAAACATCAAAGCCATTATCCTTTTTCTTAGGTGTGCCAATATCTGAAAAAATCATCTGAGTAGCCTTATTTCCCATTCCCTCACGATAAATTCTTTCAACATTATCCACTACCTGAAGCAGTTTATGATTGTCTGCTAGACTATAACTAGAGTCCAATAAACGCATATCAATAGCTAGTTTTCGTGCCTCACCCGTAATCTTTAACATGTTATCCTGGCTCGGATCAACTGTTCCACATTTGACCGCATCTGACCTCATAACCAATTCTTCTAGATAGAGTTTCTGGTTTTCAGTTAACTCACTCTCAATAGGGATAAGATGAGCTTCTGGAACAGGTAAATCCAACATATCTTGTGTTTGAATGTCAGCTGTTTCTTTATAGATTTTCATCAACTCAGGTAGATTGACAAACTTTTTAAATCGTTTCTTAGGTTGGTACTTATCCCCTGTAGGAGCTAATTCCATAGAGTTTTGAATTTCTCCAAAAGCACCTACCCAAGAGTCAAAATAATCAACTTGATAGCGTTTTAAGATATCCGGTTGAATGTAGTTCATCATAGTATACAACTCACTAATAGAATTGGAAACAGGTGTTCCTGTCGCAAAAACAATATTCTTAAAATCATGTTCTTCCTGAATCTGTCGAACCTTCATTTCCATATCCACGTTCTTCTTAGAGGTTGTATTGGTAATCCCTGCTACATTTCCAAGTCCAGTAATTGGACGAATATTTTTAAAGTGATGTGCTTCATCCACAAAGAGAAAATCAATTCCTAAGTTCTCAAAATCAATAAAACTATCACGATTAAAGCGTTGGAGTTCTTCCAATTGTTTCTCTAGACCACTTATTGATTGCTCTGCTTCTTTAACGGTATACTTATTTTCAGAATGTGTTTTAATCTCTCGTAGTTCATTAAGTTTATCCTCTATATAATTCATCTGTCTTTCCTTACTGACAGGGATTTTTTCAAATTGAGAATCCCCAATAACAATGGCATCGTAATCTCCTGTAATAATACGTGACACAAATTGTTTTCTTCTCGCCTTCACAAAATCTTTCTTAGTGGTCACAAAGACTTTTTTGGTAGGGAAAAATTTCATGATTTCTTGGCCAAATTGAGCGGACAAAC
The DNA here is from genome assembly GCF_046098135.1 of Streptococcus sp. ST16. Classification (NCBI taxonomy): domain Bacteria; kingdom Bacillati; phylum Bacillota; class Bacilli; order Lactobacillales; family Streptococcaceae; genus Streptococcus; species Streptococcus sp. ST16. Next base: position 284,259 of record NZ_JBJUSE010000001.1, read on the forward strand.
TAGAAGGTACTACATACAAGGGCTTATGAACCATCCCCAACTCCTTTAATTTAAACCCAGCACCAAGCATGGTCAAGGTCTTTCCTGAACCTACCTCATGAGCTAACAAGGCTCTTTTTTCTTCTACGATTCTTTGAATGGCATTCTCTTGGTGAGGACGAAAACTGATGTTTTGTGCCAAGCCATCAATAACTAGATGGCTACCGTCATACTCTCGACTAACCGTTCGATTATAAAGACGATTATAGCTTTCCTCAATGACTTGTTGGACTTCTGGATACCGTGAGACAAAGTCTTGAAAGAGCTCTTGTAAATGCTGCTCTTTTGCTCTTAGAACAGAGGTTTTTTCCAAATCTGTTATGGTCTTTTTCTTTTCTCCTTCCGTAACAGTCATAGTAATCGTCGGTTGGTTTGAATTTAGTAAATTCTCAAAAATCTTTCTTCCTGTATCATAACGTGACCCATTAACTCCAAGACTACTATCTTTAGCACTTGGATAGCGATAAGCAAATGATGTCCTTAAATGAACCTGGCCATCGACAGGATTCACTTCAATGACTTGTTCAACATCAGGCGAAGACAATTCAAATTCACGATTAGTAAAACATTCAAAAGCAAACTTACCATAAACGGATTGAGGAATCCAACGTGACCCTATTTTAAACTCAATATCTGCCAGATGAATCCGTGGAGGACGAACAGATTCTAACAAATCTAAAGCATGAGACCAGTCACATTCTTGATTGTTTTCCTCCACTAATAGTTGAACTACTTCTATCTTGTTGAGAATATCTCCTGACAAAAACTGGTTCTTAGAAAGATATTTTTTTTCCCCTCTTAAATAGCTTTCTGGATCCATTAAAACCTGGTCACCTAACTCATCTAAAATAGCAGCTTGGCTATGCTCAGGGTAAATTGATACCATATAGTCTAAATCAACCCCTCTACCATCCGATAAACTAGAGTTTAAGGCATCTAAAGCAGTTGATACTCTTGTAATCACTCTCTCCGGCCTAACCAATGCTTTCTCAAAGGCTAAAGATTTTTTATATTTTACTTTCTGATCTTTAGAATCAATGTATTCATCTTCTAAACTAGCTAGTAAGGAATACTTATCGTCACTATCAAATAAGTTCCGATTGACTGAGGCATTCAAGTAGCCAAATTGACTTACAAAGCGGTCATAGTCATGATTGAGTTTACTAAGTAATACCTGAAAATCTGTCCGACTATAATCTTGATGACGTTGAATTTCAATTAAGGCTTGATAGGTCTCTCTCAAATCAACCATGCCCTTAATACGACTAATATCCTTATTCGATAAGGGACTTTCATAAAAGACAGTTTTTTTGAACAGTCCCTTATATTTCCCTCTTTTACTCGCTTCTTCTGACTTGTAAACATCTAGTGCTTCCTCATCTGTCAAATGAAGTTGCACGAATCGGTCTATTTTATGTTCAGACAAAGAACTGTCCCAAGCTTTAAAATCTCCCTTCTCATCTACATAATAACTAATTTCATCTACTTTTGAACTTTTCCGAATGCCATGCGTATCTCGGTAATAAATTTGCTTTCCCTCATATCCAAAAGAATAGAGCGCTAAGTCCTCACGTATACGACTTGGAATAGAATTATCCACTTCTTCTTGGATAAAAACAGGTGCTTTCAAAGAGTTGTCAATTGGTCTAGGTGCTTCCACATTCTCGAATGCTTTCATTATGTCAGTAGCTAATGTTTCTGATACCCTCTTAACATTGAGAGTTCCTCCATTAAAATTACGTACCTCATATTGACCCAAAACTTGTGTATTGTATTTCCCATCAAAATAAGGATTGATCCAGACACGCTTATCCTCCTCAAAGGGAATAGAGCCACTAAAGACAAGTTCCTCCTCATTAAGATTCTTTGCTTGATCCTTTTGAAAGAAGAGGAGATCTGTGGTCACTCGAGTACCTGCAATCTTTTTAAAAGCCGTATCCGGCAAACGAACACCCCCTAAAAAATGAGTGTTGGTTTTAATCTCTTGTAAGACATTATCTGTCCGCTTATCCATTGTCCCGATAGAAGAGATAATCGAAACTTGTCCTCCGTCTCTTACTAAATCAAGTGAGTGTTTGACAAAGTAGTCGTGAATCATATAAGGTTTATCATAGTTTTTATCAGCAATCCGAAAATTTCCAAATGGAACATTCGTTAAGACTAAATCAAAACTATTATTTTGATAGGGAACTTCTTCAAATCCTCGCACTTCAATATGGGTATTGGGGTGGAGTTGTTTTGCGATTGCGCCTGTCACGCTGTCTAATTCAACTCCATAGAGTTCTGACCTCTCTCGTATACTTCTAGGCATAGCCGCAAAGAAGTTCCCAGTCCCCATAGAAGGATCTAAAATCCTTCCTCCTTCAAAACCATCATCCAGTAATTTTTGCCAAATCTGGCGAATAATCATTGGGTCTGTATAATAGGCTGTAAGAGAACTTTGTTTCATGGTGGAGTATTCTGATTTACTTACTAAGCTCCTAAGAGTTAAACGTTCTGATTCGTACTTTGGATTGAGTTCATCGAAAAATTCATTGGCAAGACCACCCCATCCAACATACTTGGCTAGTAGTTCTTGTTCTTCTGGATTCGCTTGTCGTCCCTCTTTTTCTAATCTTTTAACAAGTTTAATTGCGGCGATATTCGTTTCAATCTTTTCTCGATTTGTCTTAGGATAAAAGTCCTCTAAGTCATCTGGAAAAACAAAATCTTGAACAGTAACATCCGTCTCTTCTATACCTGAAATTAAAGGTTTTGTTTCCTTATCCTTTTCCTTTTCATTATCTTCTTCCAGGTAGGAAAACAAATCTATTTCCTGACTTTCACTTGATGGATCAATCTCAATCTCTGAATCATCTTTTTCAAGTTCTACATGAGACAATACTTGTTCAATCTCTTCTAAACTGTTCAAGTATAAGATAGGATTCTCTTCAAATAACTGGTTGGAATCACTGAATAGTTCTAGGCGAACCAAGTCATTTAACTGAGCATTTTCAATCGAAACCAACTGAAATACTTGTCCTTTATAACTTACTTGTGAACCGATTGGATATTCCCTCAAAGCTTCTTCTACAATTTTATCGACATTAGAAAAAGAGTTCGTTTCTTCCGTTTCCTGTTCAATATCACTTGAAGGAGATAAAGATTCCTCTACTTGATTAGACTTTTCTCTTATAGCTTTCACTTCATCAAAATGAGTAATAATCTTCAGCTTTTGTGTCAGTGGGAGTTGTGTGTAGTTTTCTTCATGATGGACAAGATCCGTAACGGTATCTAAAGTAGCCATCAATTCTGAACCCAAATAGGCTAGAACATCTCCCTCTTTTTCTTCAAAATGAATCTCAAGAACTTCTTTTTTAAGCTCTTTTGAGTCAACCATTAGAAGAAATTCCTCTATATCTCTACTAATACGGTCAGATAGATTATTCGCAACTCGATAGACATTGACTAAATTGACATCCTTATTCTGATGACATACAAGCTCACTTAATGGTTCTAACTTCTTTTTTTCAGATTGGATGTAAAATCGAGTGGAAAGGTTATAGATTGCGACTTCTAGCACCAAGTTTTTCTCAAAATTACTTAATTGAGATAATTTATCTAGACCCGCTTGTCCAAAAGTTCTTGTGTAACTTTCTAAATCTTGGTCATTATTTTCAGAACTAGCCTCTAAGAAAGAAACAATATCTTGATAAAAAGAATAGACGTGAGGAATCTCTTCTATCTTGCCCTCTTCAGCCAAAAAACTCTCTACCAAGTCCTGCCATTTCTCATCAAAATGTTGCGCTTGATAACGAAGAAATAGGTCCATTTTCTCCCTATCTTTTGGAATTGTTCCACGAAACATAGCCAATAATTGCACTACTTCCATACTCGCTCCTTTCATCTATACTAAAATAGGAGAATCACATGATTCCCCTACAACTCTATCTCCATTTCCACCTCTTGAGGACTGGTTTCTAAATTACTAGACAAAAGAGAAACAGCATCTGTTCTCATGTAGTAAGTATATAAGTCTTCTAGGTCTTGTTGGTTTTCAATCCCTGTTTCAATACTAATCAGAGCCTGTATAAATTCCTTGTAGTGACTCTCCATCATATCTGAAATCTTTTGTTTCATTTCCATAAATACTGATGACGATTCAGTTATACTTGTTTGGTCTATGTCTTGTAAATCCTTTTCTAAGGGATTGGTTCCTTCTTCTATTTCCACTAAATCTGAACGTCCATCACCATCAGAATCTGCGCTAAGAGGATTGGTTCCTAGCGCCAATTCTTGAGCATCAGTTAATCCATCTTGATCCGAATCACGTTGATAAATGGCTTCCATATACTTCCTTCTTTCCTAGTTAATCTTTTTTCACTCCAATCCTACCAAATATTCCTTGAAATAAGTATCACAACAAAAAAGAGAACGAGTCAAAACTACGTTCTCCTGAAAATGATAAAACATTACTATTAAAATAGATTACATGTAAAACTCTAATCAGGCAGAGCCTGCTAACTCATGACAGAAAAAGATGTTTAGCCTATAATGAAGGTGAACAATACCAATCCGTGATCTTTAATAGGGTTTTTCCTAGCCTGTATGTAAAACTGCATGAACAAGAGTCATGAGATAACTCGAATATGCCTTGAGCATGAAAATATCTTACTAGTAGCCCCTTGTTCTATTGTTCAAATAGTTAACAGGAGGTTTTTATAATGGAAGTCATGATTGAAACGTGTCTGTATTCTTTTGAATCAGTAACTATTCCAATTTATCTATCTCGAAATATATAAAATTCCTTTGTAATACTATAAAAAATAACTAACAAAGAAATAACTATAAGACTCGGTTGCCAAAAACCCGATATATCTACTACACTTTGGCCTAAAAGTTGGCCAATAAAGCTAACTAAAATTAAAATAATTAAATTGAAAATTACTGATACTAATAAAATTAACACCGAATGTATTATTGCCTCGCCTATACGTATTTTAAAAAGTTGTGATCTTGACACTCCCAGTGTCTTTAACTGTTTAATGTCTTCAATATCTTTATTAGAAGATAAAATTGTAAGAGAAATAGAACTAGTAATAATCAGAATAATTGGAGCAGACAGATAAGCAATAAAGGAAGCTCTTGCTTCGAGTACACCGTTTGCTTTATTCATGAATGAATACATATTTTGGGTGTAAAGAATAAACCCAGAAATGAGAGTTACTCCCATGCTCATTGAAGTTTGTATACTTTTTAAATAACTAGGATTGGATAGTAGATTCCAAAAGCCTGTATTGATTACATAATTTTCAGTTGGAAATATCCTCATTAAAAATTTTATTAGAAACACTTGAATTGATGGAGATAGTGATTGAATAATAAGGATTTGAATAATTAATAAAAATAATATTATGCTTGACTGTGTTGAAATTATTTCTTTATTTCTGCTAAAACTTGCTGAAACAATCAAACCTATACATAGTAACCATAGGATTAAACGAACAGAGATGTTAACAAAACCAGTTACTGTAACTTTTCTTTTTTTCTTTTTTGGTTTTAATATTGATGATATTTTAAGTATACGGCTTGAATAAAAGTAAGCCCCTATCCCGACAATTGTTGGGACTATGAAAACACTCAATAAAATTGATTGAATGTTGGCTGTAATAACTAAATCAGGTAACTCATCTCTTCCTAATAAATTTTGTAAAAATTTGTAGTAACTATCTGTCACAAAAAATGAAAGTATTGTACCAATACTACTAACAATCACTGCCATTAAATAAAACTGTCCAGATACTAGTAAAGATAGTTGAGTTCTGCTTGCGCCTAGGGTAGCCCATAATTGGTAATCCTTTTTAAAGATATCTATTAGCAGCCTTATATTATTTGAAATAAGGAAAAATAAAGTAGTCCCTCCAAAAATTATTAGCATTTGAAAAAGTTGTGAAGCGTTAATATTAGCAGTATTTATTGAACTAGCAATACCAAATAAAGATGTTCCAACAATCAGGCTAGATACAAATAGTAATGGTATTGTTCCTAACCATTGTCTTTTTGAGTACTGAAATTGGTAAATGATTAATTTTAGCATAATAAAACCTCCTCAAATTAATCTTTACTACTTTCAAGTGCTTGGTAGAGCTCATCAGCTGAAGGTTTAATAATTTGTTGAGATATTTTTCCGTCTTTTAAAATGAGTGCTCTGTCAGTTTTTGAAGCCAACTCAATATCATGAGTGACCATAAACACACATTTTCCTTGACTCGCTAAATTACGAAGTGTTTCAAAAATAAGTTTTCTTGAGACGCTGTCCAGAGCTCCTGTTGGCTCATCAGCAAAAATAATTTTACTATCAGCTATTATTGCACGAGTAATAGCCACTTTTTGCTGTTCTCCACCTGATAAGGTAGCAACTAATGATGATAGTTCTGCTTTAAAATTCAAACTATCCAACATTTTTTTTACTTTATTGCTATCAACACTCTTTCCTGAGAGTCTCAGAGGAAGTGTAACATTTTCTAGTACAGGTAGAGCGGGTACCAGATTATAGTTTTGAAAAATAATTGCAATATCTTGCCTTCTAAATTTAGCAAGCTTCCCTTCTTTTAAGGTATATGGATTTATACCATTGATAACAACTTCGCCACTTGTTGGTTCAGATAAACTTGATAAGCAACTTAGCAAAGTAGACTTTCCAGAACCACTGACACCAAGTATTGATATAAATTCCCCATAATTGACAGATAAAGAAACATCTTTCAAAATAGAGACAGTTTTGTCTTGCCCTAACAAAAATTCTTTTGAAAGGTTTGAGACTTTAACAGCTACATTATTAACCATAATAAATCCTCCTGATTCCAGTGTCATCTTTAATTTAATTATACAATATTGGATTTCTATTAATATTAAGTAAGTAACTTATGAAACGTATTTTTTATGGATAAAAATAGCATAAAAATCTAGTTATCCGCATAAAAACTGGACTTATCACACTTTATCAAGGTCAAAACCACTCAATTTACTACTAATTTACTACTTATGAATGAGCTTTGATACGACGATTTATCCTTGAAAAGTGAAGATATAAAGATACTTCCAATAAAATTTGAATATTTAATAGGTAGACACTTCAAAAAATGAGGTGTCTATTTTTTTACCCGATTTTGAAAGGAAGTGAACTTATGAAAACAAAAAATCAAGAATCAAAAGGTCGTTCCCCACTCTTTAAGACCATCAAACATTCATTCAGCCAATAAAAAAGAAAGGATAGGTAAAAATATGGAACTTAAATTTGTGATTCCCAACATGGAAAAAACATTCGGCAATTTAGAATTTGCTGGCGAGGATAAAGTCGTTCAGCGAAGAATCAACGGACGGCTAACTGTCTTATCAAGAAGCTATAATCTCTATTCTGATGTTCAAAGAGCAGATGATATTGTGGTGGTGCTTCCTGCTGAAGCTGGCGAAAAACATTTCGGCTTTGAGGAACGTGTGAAGTTAGTCAATCCACGTATTACCGCAGAGGGCTACAAAATCGGCACTCGTGGTTTTACAAATTACCTTTTACATGCTGACGACATGATAAAAGAATAAAGAAAGAGAGGAAAAATGATGAGATTAGCAAATGGCATTGTATTAGATAAAGACACGACTTTTGGAGAATTGAAATTCTCTGCTCTACGTCGTGAAGTGAGAATCCAAAATGAAGACGGGTCGGTTTCAGATGAAATCAAGGAACGTACCTATGACTTAAAATCCAAAGGACAAGGACGCATGATTCAAGTAAGTATTCCTGCCAGCGTGCCTTTGAAAGAGTTTGATTATAACGCACGGGTGGAACTTATCAATCCCATTGCGGACACCGTTGCTACTGCCACCTATCAAGGAGCAGATGTTGACTGGTATATCAAGGCAGACGATATTGTGCTGACAAAGGATTCTAGTTCATTCAAAGCTCAACCACAAGCAAAGAAAGAACCGACACAAGACAAATAGTCGCTAGGTAGAAAGGAGACTTTTTCGCATGAAACAGCGTGGTAAAAGGATTCGCCCATCTGGTAAAGATTTAGTCTTTCATTTTACGATAGCGTCACTCCTGCCTGTTTTCCTGCTGGTTGTCGGACTGTTTCATGTGAAGACAATCCAGCAGATCAACTGGCAGGATTTTAACCTATCACAAGCAGATAAGATTGACATTCCCTATTTAATTATCAGTTTCAGTGTCGCAATTCTTATCTGCTTGCTGGTAGCGTTTGTATTCAAACGGGTTCGCTATGATACGGTTAAACAACTTTACCACCGTCAAAAACTGGCAAAGATGATACTTGAAAACAAGTGGTATGAATCTGAACAGGTCAAAACAGAGGGTTTCTTTAAAGATAGTGCTGGTCGTACAAAGGAAAAGATAACCTACTTCCCTAAAATGTATTATCGACTTAAAAATGGCTTGATACAGATACGGGTGGAAATCACGCTGGGAAAATATCAAGACCAACTCTTACACTTGGAAAAGAAATTAGAGAGTGGCTTGTACTGTGAGCTGACGGATAAAGAGTTAAAGGATTCCTATGTGGAATATACTTTGCTCTATGACACCATAGCCAGTCGTATTTCTATTGATGAAGTAGAAGCTAAAGATGGTAAACTTCGCTTAATGAAAAACGTATGGTGGGAATATGATAAGCTCCCTCATATGTTGATTGCTGGTGGTACAGGTGGCGGTAAAACTTACTTTATACTGACACTGATTGAAGCCTTGCTTCATACAGATTCAAAACTGTATATTCTTGACCCGAAAAATGCTGACCTTGCGGACTTAGGTTCTGTGATGGCAAATGTCTACTATAGAAAAGAAGACTTGCTTTCTTGCATTGAAACATTCTATGAAGAAATGATGAAACGTAGTGAGGAAATGAAGCAGATGAAGAACTATAAGACTGGCAAAAATTATGCTTACTTAGGTCTCCCGGCACACTTCTTAATCTTTGATGAATACGTCGCTTTCATGGAAATGCTGGGAACAAAAGAAAACACCGCAGTTATGAATAAGCTGAAACAGATTGTCATGTTAGGTCGTCAAGCTGGCTTCTTTCTAATACTGGCTTGTCAACGTCCAGACGCAAAATATTTAGGCGACGGAATCCGTGATCAGTTTAATTTCAGAGTGGCTTTAGGTCGTATGTCTGAAATGGGCTATGGCATGATGTTTGGCAGTGACGTACAAAAGGATTTCTTCTTAAAGCGAATCAAAGGTCGTGGCTATGTTGATGTAGGAACAAGTGTCATATCAGAGTTTTATACTCCCCTTATACCAAAAGGATATGATTTCTTGGAGGAAATTAAAAAGTTATCCAACAGCAGACAGTCCACGCAGGCGACGTGCGAAGCGGAAGTCGCAGGTGTGGACTGATCTTGCTGGCTGGTGTGGCAATAGCCACGCCAGCACTTAACCCCCCGTATCTAACAGGGGGGTACAAATCGACAGGAAACAGTCAAAAAAACATTAGAAAATCCTTTGGTTACAAGGGATTTACAAAATTTCAGCGTATGTCAAATGGGCTTTAAAAGTTGACATACGCCTTTTTGATTGGAGGGATTTTTACTGAATGAACAAACTTGGTTACAGCATTTAAAAGAAAAACGCTTGGCTTATGGACTATCTCAAAACCGTTTAGCTGTTGCGACTGGTATTACAAGGCAGTATCTAAGCGATATTGAAACAGGAAAAGTCAAGCCATCAGAGGATTTACAGCAGTCCCTTTGGGAAGCTCTGGAACGCTTCAATCCCGACGCTCCCCTTGAAATGCTGTTTGATTATGTAAGGATTCGCTTTCCGACAACAGACGTACAGCAGGTGGTCGAAAACATCTTACAACTGAAACTGTCCTATTTTCTTCATGAGGACTATGGTTTCTATTCTTATTCAGAGCATTATGCTTTAGGCGACATATTCGTCCTTTGCTCCCATGAACTGGACAAAGGAGTTCTGGTGGAATTGAAAGGTCGTGGGTGCAGACAATTTGAAAGCTATCTTCTGGCACAACAAAGAAGCTGGTATGAGTTCTTTATGGACGTTTTGGTGGCTGGCGGTGTGATGAAACGCCTTGACCTTGCCATTAACGATAAGACAGGGATTTTGAATATCCCTGTACTCACTGAAAAGTGCCAACAGGAAGAATGTATCTCCGTCTTCCGCAGTTTTAAAAGCTATCGCAGTGGCGAACTGGTACGCAAAGAGGAAAAGGAATGTATGGGAAACACCCTCTATATCGGTTCATTACAAAGTGAAGTTTATTTCTGTATCTATGAAAAGGACTACGAGCAGTACAAGAAAAATGATATTCCCATTGAAGACGCAGAAGTAAAAAACCGTTTTGAGATTCGATTGAAAAATGAGCGTGCCTATTATGCAGTCCGTGATTTACTCGTCTATGACAATCCAGAGCATACCGCCTTTAAAATTATCAATCGGTATATCCGTTTTGTAGATAAAGACGATTCCAAACCTCGTTCTGATTGGAAACTGAATGAAGAATGGGCTTGGTTTATTGGGAACAATCGTGAACGATTAAAACTAACCACAAAACCAGAGCCTTACTCCTTCCAAAGGACGCTGAACCGGCTATCTCATCAAGTTGCCCCGACCTTAAAGGTTGCGATTAAACTTGATGAAATCAACCAGACGCAGGTTGTAAAAGACATTCTCGACCATGCGAAACTGACAGACCGACACAAGCAGATTTTGAAGCAACAGTCAGTAAAAGAACAGGACGTGATAACAACAAAAAAATAACTCAAATACAAATTCATTGAATATAGAGAGGAGAACATTTTTATGAATTTTGGACAAAACCTTTATAACTGGTTTCTATCAAACGCTCAATCACTGGTGCTTTTAGCAATCGTTGTGATTGGCTTGTATCTTGGCTTCAAGCGTGAGTTTAGCAAACTGATTGGCTTTTTAATTATTGCGATTATTGCGGTTGGCTTAGTCTTCAACGCTGCTGGAGTAAAAGACATTTTACTAGAGCTATTCAATCGCATTATTGGTGCTTAAATAAAACCGTTCTTTTGTGGAATATAAGTGGTTTTCTTATGTTCCGCAAAGGAATGGTACACCAAACGAAGTGCGGTAGGGATTTTTGAATCTCTACAAAGAAAGGACGTGAATATATGGACGATATGCAAGTCTATATTGCGAATTTAGGCAAATACAATGAGGGCGAATTGGTCGGTGCGTGGTTTACCTTTCCCATTGACTTTGAGGAAGTCAAAGAGAAAATCGGCTTGAATGATGAATATGAGGAATACGCCATTCATGACTACGAGTTACCCTTTACGGTTGACGAATACACTTCCATTGGCGAACTCAATCGACTATGGGAAATGGTATCGGAATTACCCGAAGAATTACAATCGGAGCTATCTGCTCTGCTCACTCATTTTTCAAGCATTGAAGAACTAAGCGAACATCAAGAGGATATTATCATTCATTCCGATTGTGATGATATGTATGACGTGGCACGCTACTACATTGAAGAAACGGGTGCTTTAGGCGAAGTACCAGCTAGTCTTCAAAACTATATTGATTATCAAGCCTATGGTCGGGATTTAGACCTTTCAGGAACGTTTATCTCAACCAATCATGGGATTTTTGAAATCGTCTATTAAATCTGTCGGTACATTACTACTGGCAGATTTTCTATTTTACGGGGTGGCTCAATCAGCTACCCCTATTTTTTATGAAAGGATTGATTACATGAAGAAAATACGAAGCTATACCAGTATCTGGTCTGTGGAAAAGGTACTGTATTCTATCAATGATTTTAGACTTCCGTTTCCCATAACCTTTACGCAAATGACATGGTTTGTCGTGTCACTCTTTGCAGTGATGATACTTGGCAACTTGCCCCCTCTTTCCATGATAGAGGGAGCATTTCTCAAATACTTTGGGATTCCTGTGGCTTTCACATGGTTTATGTCTACAAAAACTTTTGATGGTAAAAAGCCTTATGGATTTTTGAAGTCTGTCATTGCTTATGCACTGCGACCAAAGCTGACCTATGCAGGAAAAAAAGTAACGCTTGGCAGAAACCAGCCACAAGAAGCCATTACAGCAGTTAGGAGTGAATTTTATGGCATATCCAATTAAATACATTGAAAACAATCTCGTCTGGAATAAAGACGGGGAATGTTATGCTTACTATGAGCTTGTTCCTTACAATTACTCATTTCTAAGTCCAGAACAGAAAATACAAGTGCATGATTCTTTCAGACAGCTTATCGCACAAAATCGTGATGGCAAAATTCATGCTTTACAAATCAGTACAGAATCCAGCATACGTTCTGCACAAGAGCGTTCCAAAAATGAAGTCACTGGCAAGCTCAAAGCGGTTGCCTATGACAAAATCGACCAACAGACAGACGCTTTAATATCCATGATTGGCGAAAATCAAGTGAACTACCGTTTCTTTATCGGCTTTAAGTTGCTTCTCAACGATCAGGAGTTTTCTATGAAAAGTCTTACCGTTGAAGCAAAAAATGCTTTGTCTGATTTTGTCTATGATGTGAACCATAAGCTGATGGGCGATTTTGTTAGTATGAGTAATGATGAAATCCTGCGTTTTCAGAAGATGGAAAAGCTCTTAGAAAATAAAATCTCTCGTCGTTTCAAAATCCGCAGGTTAGATAAGGACGACTTCGGCTATCTGATTGAACACCTTTACGGACAGACAGGCACTGCCTATGAAGAGTATGAGTACCATCTATCAAAGAAAAAGCTGGATAATGAAACGCTGATTAAATACTATGACTTGATTAAGCCTACTCGCTGTTTGGTGGAAGAAAAACAGCGATATTTGAAAATCCAGCAGGAAGATGAAACCGTCTATGTAGCTTACTTTACCATTAACAGCATTGTCGGAGAACTGGACTTCCCGTCCTCTGAAATCTTCTACTACCAGCAACAGCAATTTACATTCCCGATTGATACGTCAATGAATGTGGAAATTGTAGCGAATCGTAAAGCCCTATCTACTGTCCGCAATAAAAAGAAAGAACTGAAAGACTTGGATAACCACGCTTGGCAAAGTGATAATGAAACCAGCTCCAATGTGGCGGAAGCTCTGGAAAGTGTGAATGAGCTGGAAACCAATTTAGACCAAAGCAAGGAATCTATGTACAAGCTGTCTTATGTGGTAAGGGTATCAGCAAATGATCTTGACGAACTCAAACGTCGTTGTAATGAAGTGAAAGATTTTTATGACGATTTAAGCGTAAAACTGGTACGACCATTTGGGGATATGCTCGGCTTACATGAAGAATTTTTACCTGCCAGCAAGCGTTATATGAATGATTATATTCAATACGTGACCTCTGATTTCCTCGCTGGTTTAGGTTTTGGTGCTACTCAAATGCTGGGGGAAAATGAGGGGATTTATGTTGGCTACAGCTTAGATACTGGACGCAATGTCTATCTGAAACCTGCTCTTGCCAGTCAAGGGGTTAAGGGTTCAGTAACCAATGCGTTAGCGTCGGCTTTTGTTGGTTCGCTGGGTGGTGGTAAATCCTTTGCGAATAACCTTATCGTCTATTATGCGGTGCTTTATGGGGCACAAGCAGTGATTGTAGACCCAAAAGCAGAACGTGGCAGATGGAAAGAAACCTTGCCAGAGATTTCCCATGAAATCAATATCGTCACTCTGACTTCTGATGAGAAAAACAAAGGCTTACTTGACCCTTATGTGATTATGAAAAATCCCAAAGATTCTGAATCACTGGCTATTGATATTCTGACATTCCTTACGGGGATTTCCTCTCGTGATGGGGAACGCTTCCCAATCCTTAGAAAAGCCATTCGTGCAGTAACCAATAGTGAAGTACGAGGGTTGATGAAAGTGATTGAGGAATTACGGGTTGAGAATACGCCACTAAGTACCAGTATAGCCGACCATATCGAAAGTTTTACAGACTATGACTTTGCACATTTATTATTCAGTAATGGTTATGTGGAGCAGTCTATCAGCTTAGAAAAACAACTGAACATTATACAGGTTGCGGACTTGGTACTTCCCGACAAGGAAACTTCCTTTGAGGAATATACCACTATGGAGCTTTTATCCGTTGCTATGCTGATTGTCATTAGTACCTTTGCTTTAGACTTTATCCATACAGACCGAAGCATTTTCAAGATTGTAGATTTAGACGAAGCATGGAGCTTTTTACAGGTAGCACAAGGAAAAACACTATCTATGAAGCTGGTTCGGGCTGGTCGTGCTATGAACGCTGGGGTATATTTCGTGACCCAAAATACAGACGACCTCTTAGATGAAAAACTGAAAAATAACCTCGGCTTAAAATTTGCATTTCGTTCCACTGACCTTAACGAGATTAAAAAGACCTTAGCCTTTTTTGGTGTAGACCCAGAGGACGAAAACAATCAGAAGCGATTGCGTGATTTGGAAAACGGGCAATGCCTTATCAGTGATTTATATGGTCGTGTCGGTGTGATACAGTTCCACCCTGTATTTGAAGAACTGCTCCATGCCTTTGATACCAGACCACCTGTGCGAAAAGAGGTGTAAATGTGAAACCATCAATAGTAAACAGAATAAAATCAAACTGGACGCTGAAACGTCTAGGTAAAGTGGCAATGACAGTGGCTTTCACACTTGTGATTGCCATTTTTCTTTTAGCCATGCTGGGAACGGTGGTTCAAGCTGCGGGCTTGGTAGATGATACGGTCAATGTGGCAAATGAATACAGCCGATACCCACTTGAAAACTATCAACTGGATTTTTATGTGGATAATAGCTGGGGCTGGCTTCCGTGGAACTGGTCGGACGGGATTGGAAAACAGGTCATGTATGGACTATATGCCATTACCAATTTTATTTGGACAATCAGTTTGTATGTTTCCAATGCGACAGGTTACTTAGTACAGGAAGCCTATTCCTTAGACTTCATTTCCGCTACAGCAGATTCCATTGGTAAGAATATGCAGACCTTAGCTGGTGTGAGTGCAAACGGATTTTCAACAGAGGGTTTCTATGTTGGATTCCTCTTACTCTTGATTTTGGTTCTTGGGGTTTATGTTGCCTATACGGGACTGATAAAGAGAGAAACCACAAAGGCAATTCATGCCATTATGAATTTTGTGCTGGTGTTTATCCTATCGGCTTCCTTTATTGCCTACGCTCCCGACTACATTAAAAAAATCAATGACTTTTCATCAGACATCAGTAATGCCAGTTTATCACTTGGCACGAAGATTGTCATGCCCCATTCCGATAGTCAAGGCAAGGACAGCGTGGACTTAATCAGAGATAGCCTGTTTTCCATACAGGTTCAGCAACCGTGGCTACTGCTTCAATACAACAGTTCAGACATTGAAAGTATCGGTATTGACCGTGTGGAAAGCCTGCTCTCCACCAGCCCAGATTCCAACAATGGCGAAGACAGAGAAAAAATTGTTGCGGAAGAAATTGAAGACAGAAGCAATACCAATCTAACCATTACAAAGACCATTAACCGTTTAGGTACAGTCTTCTTCCTATTTGTCTTCAATATTGGGATTTCCATATTTGTATTCCTATTAACAGGAATCATGATTTTCTCGTAGGTACTTTTTATCATCTATGCTATGTTTCTGCCTGTGAGCTTTATTTTAAGCATGATTCCATCATTTGATGGTATGTCAAAACGAGCCATAACAAAGCTCTTTAATACCATTTTGACACGAGCTGGAATCACATTGATTATTACGACAGCATTTAGTATTTCAACCATGCTCTATACCTTATCGGCTGGTTATCCGTTCTTTTTGATTGCTTTTCTACAGATTGTGACCTTTGCAGGAATCTACTTCAAGCTGGGCGATTTAATGAGTATGTTTTCTCTACAGAGTAACGATTCTCAAAGTGTGGGAAGTCGTGTGATGAGAAAACCTCGTATGCTTATGCACGCTCACATGCACCGTCTACAGCGGAAACTTGGACGTTCCATGACTACTCTAGGGGCTGGGTCTGCCATTGTTACAGGTAAAAAAGGACAGTCGGGTTCGGGGAGTTCTGCAAGGACACAAGCAGATCACTCCCGACCAGACGGAAAGGAAAAATCAACACTTGGAAAACGTATCGGTCAAACCATCGGTACAGTAGCTGATACCAAAGACAGAATGGTAGACACTGCTAGTGGTTTGAAAGAACAGGTTAAAGATTTGCCGACCAATGCAAGATATGCAGTATATCAAGGAAAATCCAAAGTAAAAGAGAATGTCCGTGATTTAACCAGTAGTATTTCTCAAACCAAAGCGGACAGAGCCAGTGGACGCAAGGAACAGCAGGAACAAAGGCGAAAAACCATTGCGAAGCGTCGCTCTGAAATGGAACAGGTCAAACAGAAAAAACAGCCTGCTTCTTCTGTTCATGAAAGACCGACTACAAGACAAGAACAATATCATGATGAACAGACCTCAAAACAGTCTAATATTCAGACTTCATATAAGGAATCTCAACAAGCCAAACAAGAGCGTCCAGCAGTTAAGTCCGATTTTTCAAGTCCAAAAGTGGAACGCCAAGGCAATACCGTTCAAGAAAAAACCGTTCAAAAGCCAGCAACTTCAACCACTACAGCAGATAGAACTTCACAACGTCCAATCACAAAAGAACGTCCGTCTACTGTTCAAAGAGTACCACTACAAAATACAAGAAGTAGACCACCAATCAAAACCGCCACCATTAAGAAAGTCGGTAAGAAACCATGAAGTTGAAAACTTTAGTGATTGGTGGTTCTGGATTATTCTTGATGGTCTTCTCACTGCTTCTGTTTGTTGCCATTTTATTTTCAGATGAACAGGACAGCGGAATTTCCAATATTCATTATGGAGGTGTGAATGTTTCCGCAGAAGTGCTGGCTCATAAGCCTATGGTAGAAAAATATGCCAAAGAATATGGCGTTGAAGAATATGTCAACATACTTCTTGCGATTATACAGGTGGAATCGGGCGGTACTGCGGAAGATGTTATGCAGTCCTCGGAATCCCTCGGTCTTCCACCTAATTCATTGAGTACAGAAGAATCCATTAAGCAAGGTGTGAAGTATTTCAGTGAATTATTAGCCAGTAGCGAAAGGCTCAGTGTAGATTTAGAATCGGTTATCCAGTCCTACAATTATGGTGGTGGTTTCTTAGGGTATGTGGCTAATCGTGGAAATAAATATACCTTTGAACTGGCTCAAAGTTTCTCAAAAGAGTATTCAGGTGGCGAAAAAGTGTCTTACCCCAATCCCATAGCCATACCTATCAATGGGGGCTGGCGATACAACTATGGCAATATGTTTTATGTGCAACTGGTAACGCAGTATCTTGTCACAACAGAGTTTGATGATGATACGGTACAAGCCATCATGGACGAAGCACTGAAATATGAGGGCTGGCGATACGTTTACGGTGGAGCTTCCCCGACTACTTCTTTTGATTGTAGCGGACTGACACAATGGACGTATGGAAAAGCTGGAATTAACTTACCACGAACCGCACAACAGCAATATGATGTGACCCAGCATATCCCACTATCGGAAGCACAAGCTGGCGATTTGGTTTTCTTTCATTCTACCTATAACGCTGGCTCTTATATTACTCATGTTGGGATATATCTTGGCAATAACCGTATGTTTCATGCAGGCGACCCAATCGGTTATGCCGACTTAACAAGCCCCTACTGGCAACAGCATTTAGTGGGAGCAGGACGAATCAAACAATGAGAAAGGAAGATTTAATGATGAAATTTAGAAAAAATCAGAATAAAGAAAAACAGATACCAAAGGAAAAGAAACCTCGTGTCTACTATAAGGTCAATCCTCATAAAAAGGTTGTGATTGCCTTGTGGGTACTTTTAGGGCTTAGTTTCAGCTTTGCGATATTCAAGCACTTTACAGCTATAGATACTCATACTATTCACGAAACAACTATCATAGAAAAGGAATACGTTGATACTCATCATGTAGAAAATTTTGTAGAGAACTTTGCGAAAGTCTACTATTCATGGGAGCAATCCGATAAGTCCATTGATAATCGCATAGAAAACCTGAAAGCATATCTGACAGAGGAACTTCAAGCTCTGAATGTCGATACAGTTCGTAAAGATATTCCTGTATCGTCTTCTGTAAAAGGATTTCAGATATGGACGGTAGAGCCAACTGGCGACAATGAGTTTAATGTAACCTACAGTGTAGACCAACTCATTACAGAGGGGGAAAATACAAAGACCGTCCACTCTGCTTATATAGTGAGTGTCTATGTAGACAGTACTGGAAATATGGTCCTCATTAAGAATCCGACCATTACTAGCATACCAAAGAAATCAGACTATAAACCAAAAGCTATTGAAAGTGAGGGGACGGTTGATTCCATTACAACCAATGAAATCAATGAGTTTTTAACGACGTTCTTCAAGCTCTATCCTACAGCGACAGCCAGTGAACTTTCCTACTATGTGAATGACGGGATATTAAAACCAATCGGAAAAGAGTACATCTTTCAAGAACTGGTAAATCCTATTTACAATCGTAAGGATAATCAAGTCACGGTATCGCTGACAGTGGAGTATATCGACCAGCAGACCAAAGCAACGCAGGTATCTCAATTTGATTTGGTACTTGAAAAGAACGGGAGTAATTGGAAGATTATAGAATAACAAATATTGGTACATTATTACAGCTATTTTGTAATCACGTACTCTCTTTGATAAAAAATTGGAGATTCCTTTACAAATATGCTCTTACGTGCTATAATTTAAGTATCTATTTAAAAGGAGTTAATAAATATGCGGCAAGGTATTCTTAAATAAACTGTCAATTTGATAGTGGGAACAAATAATTGGATGTCCTTTTTTAGGAGGGCTTAGTTTTTTGTACCCAGTTTAAGAATACCTTTATCATGTGATTCTAAAGTATCCGGAGAATATCTGTATGCTTTGTATGCCTATGGTTATGCATAAAAATCCCAGTGATAAAAGTATTTATCACTGGGATTTTTATGCCCTTTTGGGTTTTTGAATGGAGGAAAATCACATGAAAATTATTAATATTGGAGTTTTAGCTCATGTTGATGCAGGAAAAACTACCTTAACAGAAAGCTTATTATATAACAGTGGAGCGATTACAGAATTAGGAAGCGTGGACAAAGGTACAACGAGGACGGATAATACGCTTTTAGAACGTCAGAGAGGAATTACAATTCAGACAGGAATAACCTCTTTTCAGTGGGAAAATACGAAGGTGAACATCATAGACACGCCAGGACATATGGATTTCTTAGCAGAAGTATATCGTTCATTATCAGTTTTAGATGGGGCAATTCTACTGATTTCTGCAAAAGATGGCGTACAAGCACAAACTCGTATATTATTTCATGCACTTAGGAAAATGGGGATTCCCACAATCTTTTTTATCAATAAGATTGACCAAAATGGAATTGATTTATCAACGGTTTATCAGGATATTAAAGAGAAACTTTCTGCCGAAATTGTAATCAAACAGAAGGTAGAACTGTATCCTAATATGTGTGTGACGAACTTTACCGAATCTGAACAATGGGATACGGTAATAGAAGGAAATGATGACCTTTTAGAGAAATATATGTCCGGTAAATCATTAGAAGCATTGGAACTCGAACAAGAGGAAAGCATAAGATTTCAGAATTGTTCTCTGTTCCCTGTTTATCACGGAAGTGCAAAAAACAATATAGGGATTGATAACCTTATAGAAGTGATTACGAATAAATTTTATTCATCAACACATCGAGGTCAGTCTGAACTTTGCGGAAAAGTTTTCAAAATTGAGTATTCGGAAAAAAGACAGCGTCTTGCATATATACGTCTTTATAGTGGCGTACTGCATTTGCGAGATTCGGTTAGAATATCGGAAAAGGAAAAAATAAAAATTACAGAAATGTATACTTCAATAAATGGTGAATTATGTAAAATTGATAAGGCTTATTCCGGGGAAATTGTTATTTTGCAGAATGAGTTTTTGAAGTTAAATAGTGTTCTTGGAGATACAAAGCTATTGCCACAGAGAAAAAAGATTGAAAATCCGCACCCTCTACTACAAACAACTGTTGAACCGAGTAAACCTGAACAGAGAGAAATGTTGCTTGATGCCCTTTTGGAAATCTCCGACAGTGATCCGCTTCTACGATATTATGTGGATTCTGCGACACATGAAATTATACTTTCTTTCTTAGGGAAAGTACAAATGGAAGTGATTAGTGCACTGTTGCAAGAAAAGTATCATGTGGAGATAGAACTAAAAGAGCCTACAGTCATTTATATGGAGAGACCGTTAAAAAATGCAGAATATACCATTCACATCGAAGTGCCGCCAAATCCTTTCTGGGCTTCCATTGGTTTATCTGTATCACCGCTTCCGTTGGGAAGTGGAATGCAGTATGAGAGCTCGGTTTCTCTTGGATACTTAAATCAATCATTTCAAAATGCAGTTATGGAAGGGATACGCTATGGCTGTGAACAAGGATTGTATGGTTGGAATGTGACGGACTGTAAAATCTGTTTTAAGTATGGCTTATACTATAGCCCTGTTAGTACCCCAGCAGATTTTCGGATGCTTGCTCCTATTGTATTGGAACAAGTCTTAAAAAAAGCTGGAACAGAATTGTTAGAGCCATATCTTAGTTTTAAAATTTATGCGCCACAGGAATATCTTTCACGAGCATACACCGATGCTCCTAAATATTGTGCGAACATCGTAGACACTCAATTGAAAAATAATGAGGTCATTCTTAGTGGAGAAATCCCTGCTCGGTGTATTCAAGAATATCGTAGTGATTTAACTTTCTTTACAAATGGACGTAGTGTTTGTTTAACAGAGTTAAAAGGGTACCATGTTACTACCGGTGAACCTGTTTGCCAGCCCCGTCGTCCAAATAGTCGGATAGATAAAGTACGATATATGTTCAATAAAATAACTTAGTGTATTTTATGTTGTTATATAAATATGGTTTCTTGTTAAATAAGATGAAATATTTTTTAATAAAGATTTGAATTAAAGTGTAAAGGAGGAGATAGTTATTATAAACTACAAGTGGATATTGTGTGCTGAGAGCTTTCTTCTATACTAATAGACGAAAGGGTGTGAAAATGATTTTTAAATGATACTGTGGAACGGAACAGTAGCCCTAGTATTGACTACTGTCGTTTCTATTCATATTGGCTATTCTAGGACTGAGATGAAAAAATCTATAAATGCTCAGAATAAAATTGAACCCGCAAATCTCCCCAAAACAATGGTGAGTCATGTACTTGTATTATTCCGAAAAAATACACCTCTGGTGCAGTGAGACAAATTGGTGTATCTTATAGTGGCTTCGTAGATGAAAGCTATACTCTACTATCACTCTTTGATGATGTAGAACAAATTGAAAAAGATAATAGACTTCAGACAGCTATTGATGTTGTCAGAGAACAGTTTGGTTTTTTAGCCATACAAAAAGGAACCGTCCTAACTGAAGGTTCCAGAAATATTGAACGCAGTAAACTTATCGGTGGTCATTCCGCGGGTGGATTGGAGGGATTAAAATGAAACAAGAAAAAAATACAGTACAATTTTCAGAAATCCGTAGCAAAGGATGTAATGATATTGAAATGCTTGAAAGATTTTTACATGGAATCGTTGAAACAGCAACTTCAAAACTTCGTCAGAGAAAACTCAAAACAACTGAAATATCGATACGACTAGTACATGCTAAATCTGAAAACCGATTACCATTGGAATTTACATTTAGCATTAAGCCAACAAGCTCATCTGTGATAATCTATACTGAGGTAATCAATCGCTTTAAAGAATGTTACACAGGTGGGGGAATTCAAGGTTTTACGATTCAATTTGATAAAAATACCCTTGCCTCTGCATAGAAAGGATTTGATATGATTGACCGTTCATATTTACCATTTCAATCAGCAAGAGAGTACCAGGATACAAAGATGCAAAAATGGATGGGCTTTTTCCTATCTGAACATGCATCAGCACTCTCTGATGATACAAACAAAGTAACGTACATGTCTGACTTATCACTAGAGAAGAAATTATTACTCCTCAGTCAAGTATACGCCGGGCAGCTACGCACACGCATTCAAGTGATTGAAAAAAACAAGCGTGTTTCCTACACTGGAACAATACCAAGTCTGACCAAAGATTTCATTTTGATAAAAACTACAACAGGTCACATCAATTTGAAATTAAAAGACATTATTAGTATTGAACTTGTCGAGGAGGTGCTCTATGAATCAGCTTGAGTTTCAGCGTAATCACCTACAAATGGACTATTATAGCGAGAGCTACCAAGATTTTGAACGTGACTTCTACCGCTACTCTAACATGAATATTCCATTGACCTTCCTAACTGATGATATCCTAAAAACAATGGCGACTTCACGTAAGAATTACTTTGTCCTCAATAAGGAAAAGTCCAGAGATAACCGCGATCACTTCTTCATATTTGAAGTAAGTACCGTAGATGAGAATCCGCTAATCTATCATTATACATATAAGAAAACTACAATATATTTAGCAGAAAAATAGGAGCAGTTCAATTGACTGTTCCTATTTTTAATATTCATAAAATCTAAAGTCTTTATACTCTTTAACAATGGAGTCGCCAACCAGAACAGACTATACTGACCAGCGACTACCTTAAATTTAATGTTTCAGATTTATTTTCTTATCTCTAATTTCATAAACTACATCTGCTACATTTTCGAGTAATCGTTTATCGTGGGTGATAAACACGATAGTTCCGGTGTACTCCTTCATTAGTATTTCCAAAGCCTCTAAACTTGGTATGTCAAGGAAGTTACTGGGTTCATCCATTATTAGGATGTTATATCTACCCATGAGCATTTTAGCAAGCAACAATTTTATAATTTCTCCACCGCTTAAAACAGATAAACTTTTTCCAATATCGTTCTGTTTGAACCCCATAGATGCTAGCACTGAACGAATTTCTGATATATTGTAGTCACAATCCTTCTGCATAAACTCCATAACATTCTGATTACTGTTGTACTTGTAACCATTCTGTGCAAAGTAACCTATTTTTGCCTTAGGCGAAATAGAAATTCCTTCTTCATGGTTTAAGATCATTTGGATTAAAGTTGTTTTTCCGATTCCATTACCACCAGTTAACGCCACTTTTGCTCCTAACGGAATTTGAAAAGATGCATTTTCAAACAGAGCCTTATCCCCAAATACTTTATTAATTTCTGCACCGACTATAGGGTATGGATTATGGAGCTCCAATGCTTTACTTTGCCTGAAACGAATTCTGCGAATGCCTTCCGGAGCTTCTACTTTTCCTAAGGCCGCAATCCTGTGCTCTAGGGTTTTAGCAGCATTATACATCTTTTTTTCCTTACTTCCTATTGATTTTTGATGAGCTAAACGCCCTCCGTCTTCAGTACTTTTTTTCTTTGAAGAACCTTTTGCCTTCTGTTCTATTTTACGAGCCTGTTTTCGCTTTTCCTCCGCAGCCCTTTCCAATCGGGCACGTTCCGCAATAAATTGTTCGTATTCTGCAGCTTGGCTCTTACGTTCTTCCTCTTTCTGACGAAGATAATCAGAATAGTTTCCCCAATACTCAGTGATTTTGCCATCTTTCAGTTCCCATATTTTATCTACTATTTCATCAAGAAAATAGCGGTCATGGCTAATAACTAACAGTGCACCTGTAAAATATTTTAGCTGTCCTATTAGAAAATCAATTCCTTCACGGTCTAAATGGCTCGTAGGTTCATCCGCTAAAATACCATGAACCTGTGCCGATAAGGCCTGTGCTATTTTAAGCCTTGTTTCTTCACCACCGCTCATAGTCTGTATATTTAATTGCTCAACACCTAGCTTGCCTACAAGTGCAAAATCTTTTTCCTCCTGCAGAGTTACTTCGTCCAACTGGGGAATATAGGCAAGTTCACCCAGACGATTCATTTTACATCCTGGGGGAGTTAATTCTCCTAAAAGTACCCTGAGTAAAGTGCTTTTTCCAGCACCATTTGCTCCTACTAAACCAATACGGTCATAATCATATACTTCTAATTCATTTATATCTAAAACATCGCGTCCTTTGAATTCCACACGAATGTCTTTTGCTTTTAATATTAATTCCATAACATTTCCTCCTGTCTATAATCGCATGCTTTCATTTGCTTGTATGCAGGGAAAACCCTGCGATTTTAGCAGGAAGAGTTACATGAAAATAAGATACATAAATATTCCTCCAATATTGTTTATTTTAAATCTAATTTTCTAACCTCAGTTATCATTTGGCAAACTATAGCAATGCCAATAATTAAAATACCTGATAGTAAAAACCAATGATTTACACCGATTTTATCAGCAAAGAATCCAGAAAGAATTAACCCAATTGGCATAGCAAGTGACATGATACTTCCGATCAAAGAAAATACACGTCCTAAATATTCAGGCTTAATTTTCTCCTGAAAAAGAGCTGTTTGCACACCGCTATAAAATGGCACCGAAAGCCCCATTATTGCACAGCAAACTACGAATATTACAAATCCATTTGGAGGAAGTATTCCCGAAACGGCTAAACTGGTCCCCATTATAAAAAATGAACTTGTTATTAGTAATACATGCTTTTCGAAGCCCCCTAATCTTCCTAATAATAAGCCTCCTGCTAGCATCCCAAATGCAAAGGAAATTTCCGTAATAGAAATATGCACAGGCGTTCCATTAAAGTGTTCCATGCTTATTAAAGGAAATAGTGCATTGATTGGCATATAAACAAAAGTATATAGTGTTCCTAAGAGTAATAAGGCAAACAATCCTTTGTTTTGTCTCAGAACCACAACTCCTTCTTTCATCTCCCTTATGAAATTTGGTTCTAAACTTTGCACTTGATTACCCAGCTTAGGTATACGTACAATTGCTACCGTAATAGATGCAATCACAGCACCCAATACGTCGATGGCAATAATAGCATTTAAATCCCAAACGGAGTATAAGAGTGCTGCAACTGCCGGACTAACAATATAGCTTATAGACTGCAAAGACTGACTATAGCCTGCGCATTTCGTTAGCTGTTCTTCTGGTACTAAAAGTGGTGTAACCGCATTGAGTGCTGGGGTATGAAAAGCTGTTCCAATGCTACGGATAAACAATACTATCATAATCATCCAGACAGGTAGCTCCATACAGAATGCAACAATAGCAAGCACTGCACCAGCTGCTGCGATAATTAAATCGGCACCAATCATTATCTTCTTCCTATCATGACGATCCACTAGCACACCAATGGCAGGTCCCAAAATCGCATAGGGTAAAAAACCTACTAATGAAGCCATAGACAAGACCATCGCAGATCCTGTTTTTTCTGTAAGGTAAAAAATAATCGCCATTTGCAGGATGGCACTAGTGATTAATGATACTGCTTGCCCTGCCCATATTGCATAAAATTTTCGTTTCCAATTGTTGTATTTTTCCATTTATATTATCTCCTGCATATTATTTTGCTTGAATTTCTATTTTGAATAGCATTCTAGGCAATAAAAAATGCAGGCCAAACCCCACAATGTGGCTTTTGGTCTGCATACATACAATTTGGAAACATTCATATTAAAGACATAGTTAAATAAAGGTATAGTTAAATAACCAATATCCTCACCGTAACTAATGAATGCTCAATATCGTATAAATAAGCACAACAAAAAAGCCTATCATCGGGTATAGATTCTGCTTTTTTTATTGCCAGCTTATCTTAAACGCATTGAGGCTGTCATAGTTTCGGTTCCTCCTACATCTTTGTTTATATCAATTTATAGTATAACACAACAAGATGATATGTTCAATATAAAAGTTATGGAATGAGACTCATACTTCCAATTCGATGCCAGATTTAAAGGATATGACGAAGTTTTCTTCATAGACTGTAACGCTCTGGATTATCTTCCTTAGTAGCAAGCGATTAGCTTTCACAAAATCTTCTGTTTGTAGTTTTAAAAATTCATCAGGATTTTCTAACTCAACCTCAAAATATTTCATTTTACATTCCCTCATTTCATTTATTGATAAATTGAGTTTGCAAAAAAGAGTGGACAATTTTTGTCTACTCTTAACCTTTAAAATAGTTTTTTTTAATCGATTTGAAGTTGCCTAAATTATTACTTATTCGGTAAAATGAAGTATTGCTTTCAACAGATTTCCTTCAACTACACTTCACTTGATTCAAACAAGGTGGGTACATTTCTATTCCCACAAACTCCTTGTCAATGGAAACAAACACGTACCCACAGGGTAAATGGAAATAGAAACTGATAATTTCTAGCTATCACTTCTACTCATTCCAAAAATTTTCTCACTCTGATACTTACCCACCATAAAGCAAAAAGCCTTGCAATCAAGGCTTTCATTATCCCTTTCGTTCAAAGGTTTCTAAGCTTTTACGAGCAGAGCGACACACTCAGCGGTTCGCTATCTCCGTTCTGTCTGCGTGCTAGCACTTGTCAATCACGGACAGCTATCGCATGGGCGGAAGTAAATGCTAATCTTCGTCGTTTTACTCCTTGACTAGCAAACTTACCGCCTCAACATGTCCTGTATGTGGAAATAAAACACGATTAAAGATAAGGGAAGATACTGAATTAAAAAAATTCCCCCTCTATTGTCCGAAATGCAGACAAGAAAATTTAATTGAAATAAAGCAGTTCAAAGTAACTGTGATTACAGAGCCAGACGCAAAGACGCAGAGCCGATAAAATGAGATTAATACAATCTCATTTTATCGGCTCTTTCCGTTATGTATGGATTCTTTTAATTAGTCTTCGATGTTTCTTGCTTCGTTGATACCGCTGGCTAAAGATTCCATTAAGGATAGTTCTTTGTCTGTAAAGCTATCCATGTATTTCTCTATCTGTAATCGTCGGGTGCTTTTTACCAAGTTATTAGCAGGTAAGAAAAATTCATCAACGGAAACATGAAGTAACGATACAAGGTCATAAAGAACTTGTATGCTGGGGTGTTGCCCTTTATTTTCAATATTAGTTAAGTACCGTGGGTCAATTTCAATCAATGCTCCCACTTGTTCACGAGTTAAACCTCGTTTCAATCGAGCTTCTTTAATGGCTAAACCAAAGGCTCTAAAATCATATTTATCTTCTTTTTTACGCATAGTAGACCACCTCTATACATTTTATTGTTCCTACTGAATTAAAAACAGGTATAGAAAAACGTGTTATATGGTTTATAGGTTTATATTTAATAAAAAGCACTACTAAACGCCAATAAAAAAAACCGTTATATGGTAGTGCTATTTACGCTGTTAAAATATTGTATATTACTTCCAAATGGCGGTTTGTTGGAGGTCAACGTCGCCATGAAGTACATCATATACAATAAATTTCCTTACATTGGGTTCTTGTCAAAAAAAGTCGTCTATCTGCAATAGATAAGTACGTCCACCAATGTGGTTTTATAAATCATATAGATAGAATAACAGAAGCATGTAAACAGAGAAATAAATCTGTTTATATGCTTTTTTGGCTATTCAGAACTTTTTTACAAAGTTTATTTATCAGTAATGCAACAAATCCCCCTTTCACATTGGGACTAAGAGTGAAAGGAGATAAACGAGCAAGGCTCACTTCCTTTCCTAGACAGAAAGGGGGTGAGAAACATGAAACCATCTTCTTTTCAGACCACAATAGAAAATCAGTTTGACTATATCTGTAAACGTGCTATGGAAGACGAGCGAAAGAATTATATGCTTTATCTTTCAAGGATTGCAAAGCGTGAGGTGTCCTTTTCGGATGTTGGCGATTATCTTGTTAGCCAGTTTGCGACAACAGATAACTATTCAACTGACTTTCAGATTTTTACACTCAATGGGTTATCAGTAGGCGTTGAAAATGATTTGTTGAGTGAAGCATTACGTGAGTTGCCAGACAAGAAACGTGAAATTCTACTGCTGTTTTACTTTATGGACATGAGCGATTCAGAAATTGCAGACCTGTTGAAATTGAACCGTTCTACTGTCTATCGGCATAGAACCAGTGGACTAGCCTTAATTAAAAAGTTTATGGAGGAATTTGAAGAATGAAAACACAATATCCTATGATTCCCTTTCCTCTCATTGTAAAGGCAACAGATGGCGATACCGAAGCGATTAACCAGATTCTACATCATTACAGAGGGTACATAACGAAGCGTTCCCTACGACTTATGAAAGATGAATATGGCAATCAAAGTATGGTCGTTGATGAAGTCTTACGTGGAAGAATGGAAACCAGACTGATTACAAAGATTTTGTCATTTGAAATTAAGTAATATCCTCTCTCCTTTCGTGGAAGCGTGCTAAACCATTCCACGCTTCCCGAACAGGGAGGTTTGTTATTCCACCAAAGCATATTGAGCTTTCAATGTGTTTTGATAGGCTAACGAGCCATTGTTCTTTGAAAACTGAATAAAAGTAATCGAATACGTTTCGATAAGAAAAGAGCCAACGGAACTAACCGCCATGACCTATCTTATAAAGATAGCGAGCGATTCATGTTAGTGATCCGAGAAGCAATCTTTAGCAGGATTGCCTGCAACGACATTCTTATCGTGATAATGATACTCCCATACAGTCAATAGTCCGAGCGTGATAAAACCGTCGCAGGCAATGAGTATGGCTACATGAGAACCATGCAGGGGTGGAACTCCCGTGAGCTTTGCTAAAGCTGTTCGATTGCTGGTAAAACAACTTTTATGAAATCCAAATAAGTGATTTGGAAAGGAGGATTTTATGAAGCAGACTGACATTCCTATTTGGGAACGTTATACCCTAACCATTGAAGAAGCGTCAAAATATTTTCGTATTGGCGAAAACAAGCTACGACGCTTGGCAGAGGAAAATAAAAATGCAAATTGGCTGATTATGAATGGCAATCGTATTCAGATTAAACGAAAACAATTTGAAAAAATTATAGATACATTGGACGCAATCTAGCGTCGCCAAAGGGTCTTGTATATGATAAAATAGTATTAAGTCGTATCAAGGCTCTTTCCATAAAGGAAAGGAGCAAATGCCATGTCAGAAAAAAGACGTGACAATAAAGGTCGAATCTTAAAGACTGGAGAGAGCCAACGAAAAGACGGAAGATACTTATACAAATATATAGATTCATTTGGAGAACCGCAATTTGTTTACTCGTGGAAACTTGTGGCTACAGACCGAGTACCAGCAGGAAAGCGTGATTGTATCTCACTTAGAGAGAAAATCGCAGAGTTACAGAAAGACATTCATGATGGTATTGATGTTGTAGGAAAGAAAATGACACTCTGCCAGCTTTACGCAAAACAGAACGCTCAAAGACCAAAGGTTAGAAAAAACACTGAAACTGGACGCAAATATCTTATGGATATTTTGAAGAAAGACAAGTTAGGTGTAAGAAGTATTGACAGTATTAAGCCATCAGACGCTAAAGAATGGGCTATTAGAATGAGTGAAAATGGTTATGCTTATCAAACCATCAATAACTACAAACGTTCTTTAAAGGCTTCATTCTATATTGCTATACAAGATGATTGTGTTCGGAAGAATCCATTTGACTTTCAACTGAAAGCAGTTCTTGATGATGATACTGTCCCTAAGACCGTACTAACAGAAGAACAGGAAGAAAAACTGTTAGCCTTTGCAAAAGCTGATAAAACCTACAGCAAAAATTATGATGAAATTCTGATACTCTTAAAAACAGGTCTTCGTATTTCAGAGTTTGGTGGTTTGACACTTCCAGATTTAGATTTTGAGAATCGTCTTGTCAATATAGACCATCAGCTATTGAGAGATACTGAAATTGGGTACTACATTGAAACACCAAAGACCAAAAGTGGCGAACGTCAAGTTCCTATGGTTGAAGAAGCCTATCAAGCATTTAAGCGAGTGTTAGCGAATCGAAAGAATGATAAGCGTGTTGAGATTGATGGATATAGTGATTTCCTCTTTCTTAATAGAAAGAACTATCCAAAAGTGGCAAGTGATTACAACGGCATGATGAAAGGTCTTGTTAAGAAATACAATAAGTATAACGAGGATAAATTGCCACACATCACTCCACATAGTTTGCGACATACATTCTGTACCAACTATGCAAATGCAGGAATGAATCCAAAGGCATTACAGTACATTATGGGACATGCTAATATAGCCATGACGCTGAACTATTACGCACATGCAACATTCGATTCTGCAATGGCAGAAATGAAACGCTTGAATAAAGAGAAGCAACAGGAGCGTCTTGTTGCTTAGTAGTACAAATGAATTTACTACTTATTTACCACTTCTGACAGCTAAGACATGAGGAAATATGCAAAGAAACGTGAAGTATCTTCCTACAGTAAAAATACTCGAAAGCACATAGAATAAGGCTTTACGAGCATTTAAGAAAATATAAAAAGATAATTAGAAATTTATACTTTGTTTACTGTTAAAATTTCTATTTCCTCTGAATCTCGAATAAAGGTCTTCAGCGAACTAAGAATTTTTTTCTATTACCTTAATAGTATCATAAATGAGGCTTGATTGAAAGCGTAAACATAGCTTTGATAAGTGATACAACTATTCTATACAAAATTTAAACATAAAACTTAGGTATACTTAATAAATGAGAATTTAAGTTAGCTATAACGAAGATAGTAGCATATGTAAAACTCTAAGCAGGCAGAGCCTGCTAACTCATGACAGAAAAAGATGTTTAGCCTATAGTGCTGTCATTAAAAAATCCTCACACATCACGCAAGGAAATCGCTAAATAAAACAGGCTTTGACCATGTCGGGATTAATTGCAGCACATTCCAAGGATCCAGCTTTTTCTTTTTTTTATAATCGAATTTCCCAAAGAGTAAGCAAGATGAAGGCCGTCATTGCTTATGCTCATAAGATTCTCAGAATCATTTACAAACTACTTTCCGCCAAGCATACTTATCAAAAAGAGAAGGGGCTAGGACTGAGGAAACAGTTCTAACGCCAAAACTAAAAAATTTCAATTACACGCTAGTACAGGAATTGATTTTTTACGCTTTCTTACTGTTTTTCCAAATAAAAAAGATGACTTACTGAACCTGTAAGCCACCTAATCAGTCGGTTTATTCTGGTGTCTGCCACCGCTTGGCCCGTACGTCCAAGATTGCTATCGGATTTTGTTCTGGTGTCCGCCACCGCTTGGCCCTTATGTCCAAGATTACTATCAGATTGACCATGAGCCGACCACTCATTTATAGACATATTGTATCTTTAAATAGCTACAATTTCAAGTGTAAACTCTTCTATTTGGTCGTATAAGCAAAACTGATGGCACTATCTGCTTGAGAGATTTTTCTAAAGGTATAGTTAGGGTTGCCCCCATAGTTGGTTTCAGACACAAGGAAAGAACCATCATCATAGACCTTCTCTACAAAAGCCACATGACCATAGCTGGCTGGTGTACCATGTGTACCTCCTACAAAAGAAACAATAGCACCTGCTCTTGGTGTAGAGCCCGTTTCCCCACCAAGACTTGAAGCTGTCGCAACCCAGTCTTGACCATTTCCCATGGTATTAATGATTGAAATCTTTTCTCCATTTCTACCTTTTAATTTTAAGCCTAACTGGTTCATACGAGCCGCAACACCCCATGTACATTGTCCATAAGCATAGGCCATACCATCTCCACCACCAGGAACAGAATGATCATACAAGTCCCCACGAACCCCTTCAAGGGATTGTGGATCACTTTTTGCCTGTCCTCCATTTGTTTGACTAAAGCCTTTTTCAATTTGGTAATACCATTCCGTTGCTCTGGTTTGTCTTTCCAGTAGTTTGTCACCAGAATTTCCCTCCCAATAGGTCAGAAAGAGTTGGGCCAGATTGGCTGCACTGCCTGTATTTTTAAAGAAATCCTTTAACCAACTTTGATAGTAAGGACTATCCCCATGAAGCATAAAATCAAGTTGTAGGTCTAAATCATACCATTTCTTATTTTGGGTGCGTGCATAATTTAACAAGGCTGTATGCCGTGTTGACCCATCTGCGGTATCTGTCCATTGCCCTAAACCTAGACCTCTATGAAGAATATTAGGATAAGCACCACTATAAATGGCTGGACCTCCAATCGCTAACCAGCTTTCATCATCCCATGAGGAATCGGTAGCGCCAACAGGAGGAGTTAAATAATCTCCTTCAGCTCGTTTAGGATTAATAGAAGACTCTACCGACCAATTTCCTAAAATTGCCGCAATGGCTTGGGGACTTGCCCCTTGAGATTTCAAAAACTCATAAATATGTTTTGCTCGTTCAAACTCATCCCCACCAAACTGACCAATGGCTGGTAAGATAGTGGTCTGAAGTTGAATGACTTTTGGAAAATAAAATTGCGGATTGACATACACAAATTTTTCTTTCTTGTTTTTATACTTTTGATAGGAAACTTTCAAACCTGTATCGTCTGGTGTTTCACCAATAATATCACCCGTTAGGACTCTTGTCCCCTCAATCGCACGGCCATTATGAATAGAATACAAGGTCAATCGACTCTCATTCTCTCCTTTTCCGTTAGTGAGAATAACATCATCTCCGTCTAGAGATACAACACCATCCATTGGTGCGACAATTGTTTGGTGAGCCTTCGCTTCTAGTAGAATATACTCCTGAAGAGTAGGTTTTCCGTCTAAATCATAGTATCCATAACGATAAGTCATGGTTAGACTATCTTCGTTGCTTTTCCCCTCAAATGGATTGTCCAATTCCTGCATGGAAGCATAGACACCCTCTTCTTTTAGTTCCTTTATTTCCTCTTGATCGTCTTTCGATAGTTTATACTTAGGAGTTTCATAGAGGTCTTGCATGGATTTCAAATCATCCCCATCGTTTAAATCATGCCACAAAGTAGACAGATAATCCTTGTAAGATTCTGAACTAAATAAGTGAACTGGTTTGTGTAACTCATAGTCATGGAATTTAAAGTTCATATAGCCCATCACATCATCAACTTTTGTGTAATAAGTAATTCCTTTGTCATTTGTGCGAGTATGTTCTGCATCTTCCCAAGTTAGGTGGGTATAAGCTTTTGTTAATTCAAATTCATCTTGTTGAATCAAACTAGCAGATGAAAATCCTAAAAAGAAGCTCATTATAAGTAAAAGAAGAAAGACTATTCCTCCAACTATCCAGGTTACAAGATTTCCAGCCGCAAATGTAAAGAAGGAAAAGGCTGCTTTTAGTTTTTGATAGATATTTCGGACACTTGTAAGACCTTGTTTCTTTAATTTTCGAAACCGATTTTTAAAAGAACTTGGGTTATCTTTCGCTAGTTTCCATCCTTTTCCATCCTTAAAATGATGGTATCGCTCTTTTGTGTTGGTCAGTCTTTTCTTGGTAAAACGACCTGTTGCTTGTCCTGTTTTGACACTAGCTTTTCCAAGGTTATAAGAAAGGCGACTGTAGCGTTTTCCTTTTCTAATTGTCTCTTGAAGTGTGTGATAACCTTCTAAATCTTCATTTTCTGAAGCTAACTCTCCACCTTCACGTCCAAGGACATAAAGAAAAGTTTTGGCTTTCCTACTGACTTTTTTGGACTTATAGACTTGTTTAGTAGATTTTAGATTCTCTTTTGCGGCCTTGACTTCTTTCTTAGCTTTTAATTCTTCTAAACTCTTCCCTTGAAAGAAAAAATTAGATTTATGTTTCGATTCCTGACCGTAGAAAAATTTTTGATTGGTTTTTCTTTCTTTACGACTCTCTTTTCTTTCTTCTTTTGCTTCTACCTTTGCTTCCTTAAATTGCTTCTTGGCTATTTTCAATCGTTTCCTAGCATGAGGCAACCGTCTGTCTCTTAATTCTTTGCGATTTAAAAGAGATGGAGGACTATTTTGAAGAATATGATTGTAGTCTTCATTTGCTTGTTTTACTCTAGCCTTTGAAGCTTCTCTCATCTCCTCTAGCTTTTCTTTTATCTCTTTTTTCCATGCTTTTTCATCCAGTCCAGCGGAATCTTTTTTCTGTTTCCTCACCTCCTTCTTTCCTTGTTTCAAGAATTTCTTCTCATCTTTTAGACTTCTTCTAAATGCCTTTCGGGCACGTATGATTTCTCTTTTATCCTTCATTTACCTTCCCCTTAATTAGAAGCCATTTTATCAGGATCTGTACTCATGATATCAAACAATTGAGTACCTTGAGGAATCTTATTTTTAAAGGGAACAACAACTGAACCAGCTTTTATCAGTCCTGCCCCTTTTTCTGGATTGACAAGGTATTTTTCAAGTTCTTTTGACAAGCCTAAGAGTTGAACCAGTTCTTCTCTATCATTTTTTGCTTGCTTGAGGAGAATCATAAATTCACTATTTGCAATAATCCGTCTACCATTTGGATCTAACAATAAGGTTTCGACGTTTTGAGTTATTCCAGTCGGACTGGCTCCATATTTTCTGACACGACTCCACAATTTAAAGAAGAAATCACTGGCATATTTATCTAATAAGAGAAGCTGCATTTCATCAAAATAAATCCAGGTCTTCTTCCCTAATTTTTGGTTCCGAACGACACGATTCCATATCTGATCAAAAACAACCATAAGGGCGATTTGTTTCAGCTCATCTCCTAACTTCTTAACGTTATAAATCAAGAAATTAGATCCTGTCTGAATATTGGTCTTATGAGAAAAAATATCAAGAGAACCTTCGACATACAGTTCCATATCAAGTGCCAAATTCTGCGCTTCTTCTTCTGGTTGTTGACTCAATACAAAGACCCATTCTTCCAAAGAAGGCTCTTTAAATGACTGATAGGTGAGCCTCGTAACTCGGTCGATAATCGATTTTTCTCTTCCATCCATTTTTCTATCCAATAACTTGCCGATAAAGGATAAAAGAAATTCTGATTTTACCTTTACAGGATCTTCATCCATATTTTCCTCAGACAAGTCAAGGACATTGAGATAGGTTTGGGAATCAGGCGCAATATCAATCATTTCTCCCCCAAAAGTCCGTCCAATGACACTGTACTCTGCTTCTGGATCCACGATGATAATTTCAGTATTTTCACCAGATTCCTTGATTTTGGTCGTGATAATTTCATGCTTGGTTGCCATCCCTTTCCCTGCTCCAGATGTTCCTAAAATCAGACCAGACGGTGTATTTAATAGGCTGCGATCAATGGTAATAATATTACTTGATATTTGATTGATACCGTAATATTTCCCACTACGGTCTTGTAGGTCTACTGAAGTCCAAGGTGAGTTCACTGCTATATTGGACGTTAATAAACTCCGTGATACTCCCTCTAAAAAATCACAACCAAATGGCAGCAAACTATTAAAGGCTGCTTCTTGCATATATGGTAGTTTATCAATCATTAGGTCATTTGAACCGGCCACTTGTTGGATAGTGTCTAGGGCTTGTTTAAGTTCTTCTTCATCCTGACCAAAAACACCAATCAAGAAGACTGTTTGAAACAGTTTATCTCCTGTCTCGGTCATGGTTTTTAAGAGTTCCTCAGCTTCATCGATATTGCTTTCTAATACATGACCTACTTTTTCCAAATAGATACCTGTACGAGCTAGTTTTTGTTGTTCCCCAATCTTTTGGGATTCCATCAAGGTCTTCTTTGTTCGTAGTTTCTTCATGGCATCCGCCTTAGTCGAACTTTGAGCATGAAGGCTCACAATCAATTCCAAATCTCCTTGCATGAGGTCTCGGATAAACTGATCCCCTAATTCCATGCCGTAGTCTCTCACATAGACAATCTGTAATAAGCGGTCATTGATTTGTAGGTAATTCTTGTTTTTAAAATCCAAGAGATTAGGTGCTATGAAGTGACGAGTTGTCTGACCCGATCTCGTTAAATCACGGTAAGAAAAAGGAAGATGGTGTTCTCCTCTAAGCATATCTGCCAACAAGTTGACACGGTCTTCTCCAGCCAAGGATTCAAATCGAGCATCAATTTCTGAGAAACCACTCTTGAAATATTCTCCAATTTGAGACAAGGAACGATAAGCTTGTTTGGGATTAGAATCCTTTCTACCAAAGCTAATCAGTTTCACAGCTGAAAAGTTATTTTCACCACTGTCTAAATTTTGATTCATCATTCGATTCAATTCTTTACGATAGGTATCATACCCATCTTCTTTCTCCTCATACAGAACACTCTGTCTAAACTTTTCTAAATTCAATCTTTTATTAAAGATGGTCAATTGGAAGTTGGCTTGGTCATCTAAAGAGTTAATCAAATCAGAATACTTCTCAATGATTGCGCCCTTATCTTCTAAACCAACGGTCTGGTAATTGACATCACCAAGTAAATAGCTTTGTGAGAAATAATCTTCTTTTACCTGCATCAGACCATTTTGATACAGGGCTTGATAGGAAAGAGTATTAGCCGTTGAGGGTAACACTTCCTCTTTTTTCCCTTTAACTTCTTTCTGATTAGTCATTGAAGTTTTTTGTTTCTTTAATGTATTTGATTTTCTTTTCATGTTCAGATCCTTTCTTTCCTGTAATTGTGCGTAGGGGAACCGTTAATTCAAAATGAAGACGGTATTTCAAATAATGTTCAAAATATAAATCATTGGGTTTATAGACTCCAAAAAGCATGAGGGGGATGGTAAAGGCAAACACAAAACCGTAAACAAACCAATCTCCAAATTGCCAGAAAAAGAGATTCAAGCCCAAAACAATAATTGTGACAATAAAGGCTGGTAAAACAAAGATGATTTGTCTTGTGGTGAAACCTAACCAAGCCCTGTGTTGGTATTTTGAGATGTCTTTAAAGACACGTGTATTCATGACTTTCCTTTCTAAAAAGGCTAAGAAGCAATCACTTCCTAGCCTTTATCTAATTACATACCTAAAATTGAGCGAGCCGTACGTTGAGAACCAACGAGGGC
This sequence comes from Streptococcus sp. ST16, assembly GCF_046098135.1. Classification (NCBI taxonomy): domain Bacteria; kingdom Bacillati; phylum Bacillota; class Bacilli; order Lactobacillales; family Streptococcaceae; genus Streptococcus; species Streptococcus sp. ST16. The sequence goes on from NZ_JBJUSE010000001.1 coordinate 321,203, forward strand.
AATAATTAGTAAGATAGCTTGTACCAAACTACCAAACATAATCGCAAGTGATTGCAGGACTCCTGCACCATTTGAAACAGCTATTTTTCCAGCAGATTCAAACAAAGGAACAAGAGAAACAATCAGAAAAATAAGAACCCCTTGTACCGCATAGACCATAATATTTTTTAAATAGCCAATACCAATAGACTTCCATTCATCACTTAAAAATGTTGGAATCGTAAGAGGGGCAAATGGGATCATAAGGTAGAGTTGAATAAATCGAATAGATACTAAAAGATTAACCATGGCTGCACTTACTATCCGAACAAGCCAAATGAGGAGGGCAAAAAAGCCCACAATCATCCGGCCAATAAATCCTGAACCTTTTAATCCAGAGATGGTATCATACTTTGCCCCACCGTGAGCCACAATCGAGGCCACTTGTTCAATGGCGTGACTCGCAATCCCGATGATGGCTTCTACAATAACGGTAGTGTTGGTAATTACAACTGCGACCATAATATAACTAATCAACATCGGCGCTAAGGCTTCAAAGGTCATCGCTCCACCAGAGTTAGCAATTTTCTTTGCCATCTTCGAAAATTCTAGGATGAGAACAACTGATAAAATCGCAACTCCAAGAGGCTGCATGACACTTTTAGTAATACTAGACATATAAGTCCAAACAGTTGGATTGTAGCTAGATAGAGATTTAATCAGATCTACCGTAGATTGTAAATCCACATTAAATCCTTCAAATAAATTTTCAGCTGATATTTTTTCAGATGCAAGGTAAACAAAGGGTGAGACTAAACTAAGATTCATGTCATTGTTTATCCTCCTAAATTGAAATTTGAGTTACAAAGGCTCCAGCAGCTCCGACCATAACACCACCGACAATTTCAAGAATGGCATTTCGAACACCTGGTCCACCATCTTTAATGTTGGTTGCAAGATTGACAATCCCCACAACAACGAGAAAGGCACCAACCGCAATCAATCCCTTCTGCAATAAAGACATAGCTTGTGCAAACATAGCACTTGCGTCAACTCCATAAACAAAACCTTTAAAATGCGTAATCATCTATTTCCTCTTTTCTATTTTTATTTTAAACTAGATTCAAAAGTTAAATCACGAATTTTAAGGCCTTCAAGATGATTTTCTTGTCTTTGATTCAAAGGATTGATTTGATAGTTCCACCACCGTTCATCGGTTTCTTGATTGGCTAGGTACTTCCAGTTTGGATGCTTAGTAGAATTGTATTTTTTGCTTTTAAAGACAGGCATATTGGCAATTCGAACCAAGCATTCATGCCGTTTCATATTTCCGACTTCATCAGGTGTCATTAAATCACGAGCAATCTTTTGATGAGAAAGGGATCCTGAACCTGTCTGGCCAAAGGAACGACTAGTATTTCGAACATCAATGGTTTGTTTACCGAGTAAGCCACTCATAAATTTAAAGGTATCTTCATCATTCCCACCTAAGTAGACTAAGCTATCACAGTTCCCCAAAATGGTTTTCCAAGCTTCTTTTTCTTTATAGAGCCCTTGAAGTTGGGCAATATTTTGTAGAATAGGAACGAGACTCATGTTCCGAGAGCGGACTGTTGAGGTTTGTTCAGCAAAATCTGGGATTTCTCCGATATTTGCGAACTCATCTAAGTAAACTCTCACATGAAGAGGCAATTGACCCTTAAAATCAATATCTGCTTGTCTTGTTAGGGTTTGAAATGCGGTTGAAAAAAAGAGGGCTGAAAGAAAGCGAAAGGTACTATCGTTATCTGGGATAACTAAGTAAACCATTGATTTTTCCTGGCCCCATGTCTTCATATCGAGGGTATCTCTTTTGGTCAAATCCATGACACTTTGAATATTGAAGAGGGCAAATTTAGCAGTGGTTACAGCTATAACAGAATCCAGAGTCTTATCCTTATAATTTTGGAAATCTGCCCAATTTCGCATGGTAAAATTTTCAGTCCCATACTTTTTAGCATAATTTTCAAATAGAATTTCTAAGACACTTTTTTCTTGGTTTTCACCTTTGGATAAGTGTTTAATGAGTTTTGAGATTTCAGCAAAACTTGGATAACGCCCTCGTTTTTTTCGCTCTTCCACTTCTTTTTTTTGACGTTTCAACAAGTTTTGGTATTCTGTTTGACTCAAACGACTTTCTTCTATGAGCTGTTCTCTTGTTTTAGGTGGGTTATAGAAATCGACCAAGTAAGAGGCTAAAGCTCGTACCAAAGTCATAGAAGCTTCATCCCAAAATGGATCACTACGGGAGCCAGAGCCTTTGGTGTTATTGAAATAAACCGTCAGCATGCGATTCAAATCATTTTCTGTCTCTATATAGCGAAAAGGATTGAAGCCATCTGAGTTCTTCATATTAACTAAATCTAACACCTTTACTTGGTAGCCATGTTCTAAAAAGAGTTTGCCTGTTTTTTCGGCCAAGTGATCTTTAGGATCCACTACAATATTAGAACTATTCATCTGAATCAGATTGGGTTTCACAAAGCGAAATGTCTTCCCACTTCCTGAACCTCCGATCACCGCAATATTCTTATTTCTATCATATTGGGGTGGTTTTTTATCTAATAATGTCAAACGAACATCTTGAGCTAAGATCGTATCATGAGAAAATTCCTTACCGTAAAAGAGATTCTTTTCTTTTAGAGTTCCAAAACGGGCGCTCCCGTATTCTACTCCTTCTCGATATTGTTTCTTACCGGTCTCTAGATAGAGATAAACCAGCAACATCATCACAAAGCCTAGTAGAAAAAAAGCACTTGATTTTCCAGTGAAAGAAATATTCCATGGCGACTGAAGAACTTCCTCTTGACCTTCCATCAGGAGACGAGTCCATTTATCTAAAGTATTTCCAGTATAGGAATCATACAAAAGCGTCAAACGATGAAAAAGATAGCCTAGTAAGATGCCTAACAGTGAGAATAGTAGGAATTTCTTTCCACTGTACATCATCTCACCATCTCTTTCTGTTTGACGGCCCCTTCTTGTCTAAAGGTAATTTGGGATTTAGCCTCATCAATTGCATCGTCTAATGACTTATCCATGGTAAAATCAGCTAATTTCTCCGGATCATTAACCATTTTTTCTAACAGATGGTCTAAATGATTGTCTAGAATCGAACGGTCTTTCGTGTAGAAATGCAGAGAATCTCCTTGCCAAGCGATGGCTAAAGGAATCTCTTCTTTTTCTAAAAAAGCTTTAAATTTCTCTATATCAATTGGTTTGTCTAAGAAATCTTTTTTCAGATTAATCGTATCAATCGAATAAGGAGATTGTAGCAATTCTTCTAATTTCTGCACCCCTATCTTATAGGCGGAATCCTGTGCTAAAGCCTGACGTCTAGACCATTCTAGAATCTTTAAAAGACTTTTGACAGTGAATAAAAGACTACGCTCAGCATATTGAACTGCCATTCGTTCCTGTTGTTCAGAGGACATCTGATGCCTCCTTCTTCACAAATAGCAGCTTTTCTTCCTTATAACGATAAGCTATCAATTTCTGACGTTGCTTAATCGACTTGACAACCTTCAGTAGATCTCTCGAATAAGGTTCTCGAAGAGTAACTTCTACTGCTTTCCCATTAAAGATACCAACACGTTTAAATTCAATGTAGTCTTTTTTGAGATGTCCTAAGCCCATACCAAAAGGAAAGTGATGAATCAATTGGATGGTACAACCACCTTTATTTCCCATTTGTTTCAAATCATACAAGTTTACTACCTTCATGATTAACTCCTTTATCTAGTTTGTCGCATCGTTTAAGTCTGGTAACGATAAACTCCGTGTCTGTTAGAAAATTCTCACACACGTCTTGTGCCAGTTGCCCTTCACAGGGAAATACTCTCAGTCCCTACTTACACAGGCACGCTAATCAAGACGGAGTGGATTCAATTTTCAAAGAACAGGTAGCTTTATTATAGATAAGAGTAGTTGAAATTTTTATCACATTTTTAAGATTGTTGGAATAAAAAAAGCAACTCACTGCTTTACGAATGAGTTACTTTTGCACTAAAATATTTGTTGCATAATTTCCCTAATAACCTGAACAGAGTTATCAAATGAGATATCTTTAGCATACTTAAATTGGCGTTGATAACGAATCCATAGCTCTTTCTGATAATCAGAAATTTCAATTCCTCTCACTTGTTCTTCCCAATTATAAATAGTATCTTTACTTTTACGTTTTTCTGCCGTATTCTCAAGTGCATTTTTTAATACTTCAAGATTAATCTCTTCTTTTCTAAGTTTATACAAGGTGAAAAGATCATATCGATCACGTGGGCGTGTCGAAGCTAATCCCCTACTAATGATCGTTTCTAACTTTTCAGCAAGTACAGTCTCTAGATTATATGTCCATATCTTGATGCTTTCATTAGTAAAGATAGAAGTCATTGAATAAGTAATTTCTCTTGGTGTGATCTTATCACCAGTAGTAATGTCAATAAAAACAACCTCCTTTAATGTATCAAAAGTTGCATTTAATTTTAATGAAAATCCACCATATTCATCATCTTGGCGAATAGGTTCTAGCTTATCTACTGAAAATGAAAATCCATCAGTATTAGAACAAAGAATCTCTTCAAAGATATGAATCAAATTTTCTCTGCTCATTTCGGTTCCCTTCAGAGTGACATCTAAATCCATTGTGGTTCGCTTATCTAGTCCAATCATTTGACCTATTAGATACCCTCCTTTTACAATGAAGGAATCTCTATAAGAACTAGTAGAAATCAGCTTTAACACTTGCTCAATTAAATAATGTTGTTGTACTTGTTGAGCTGGAATTCCCTTATCTTTTGAAATGTTTTTGATTTTTGCTTTAAAGCTATTCGCATTTGAAAACATTAAGATAGTACCTCCGTATAAGATTGTAACTTATCAGTTACTTTAAATAGTTGGGCATAATAAAATAATTTGTGTAAATGAATTTGATTCTGTTGAAAATATTTCTTAAACGCTGGTGCAATAATTTGAAGATCCACCTGATGAACTGGTCTTAGACATTCAACCAAAACACGTTCAACTTCATAAACTTTAATAAATTGACCAGGAAGACGCTCTATTTCAATAATTCCTTCACTATAGTGAGAGCGTAAAATAATAGGACATATATCTGCTTCCTTAATGTTTTTGGTATTCGTACCATAAGGAAAACTCATCGTCATGTTAAAAGGGATAGTCAAAGATAAACCATGTAACCAAAGTGCTGTCTCCAAAGAATAGATTCCCTTTGGAAATCGATACTGAAGGACAAACCACTCATCTAAATAAATATCAGGTAAGCGATATAGCCCTTTTTCTTCAGCATCGATTTTTCCTTCTGTAATCATTTTCAATAAGGTTTTGTAGTGTAAATTTTCATCTATTACTTGTTTAAAAGTTAAAAAACCATACTGATTGAAATAGTTCATCAGTTTTTCTCTTTTATCAACCATATCATTCTCCTTTATTAGAAACAAAATACTAACATCTTCTATATATGTTAGCATTTTATTTCTTTAAAATCAATTCATTTAGTTTTTTATTTCAAACTGAATCTATAAGTAAGACAGACCACCTATTTTAAACAAGCATCAAACTATAAACTAGTAGGTTCCACACCAAATGTAGCCCCATACTGCCCCATAAATCCGATTTATAGCGCACCATCCCTAAAAACATTCCCAATGAAACATACAAACACCAAGCTAGAATGGTTCCTGGATGATGTACTAAGGCAAATAAAACACTTGTCAAAGCAACTTGAATATCTAATTTTCTAACCAAGTTCCATAAAATTTCTCGATACAGAAATTCTTCAACCATACTCGCATTGATTAAAAACAATAAAAATGAAAACCAAGGAACTTGATGTTGAAGCCCAATTAAGTTTGCTTGATTCGTGGTTCCTTGAGCATGGATTAGGCTAAAACATAGACTTATAATCAGTAGGCTAACAAATCCAACACCAAGCCATTTCATCCTAGTTTTCATATTGATCTTATGAGCTTGTTTGCGTTGATCATACATCCATAAAAAAGAAATGAGCGACGCTCCATAGAGAATCTCTAGTATAGTTAACTCACCGATACAAAGAAATTTCAGTAAGTATAGAGATACCAATAGGACATTTACTTGTTGGAATATATAAACTGGAATTATTCTTTTCATAGTTACCTCCGAAATAAATCTTCATAATCTAAATCTAATACCTGCACAATCCTTTCTACCCATGGACTTTGAGGCATTCGTTGTTCCATCTTATAGTGACGAATCTTTTGATACAAACGATTCAATTCACTTGGATAGTGAAACTCTCCCGCAAACATTTTTCTGGTTAACTCAATCCAGCTGATATTTCTTTCAGCCAAAATAATGGACAAGTTCTCCCAAAATCGTTCTGCCATATTGATTCTCCTTTAGTTAGATAAATAATGTGTTTGTGCCATGTAAATCAATTGTTTCGTATCTCTTGGCAATAAAGCTCTAGCCTCCTCCAGATTCAGATTTGGATAAACTCGCTTATTTGAAACCGCAAGAGGAAGTCTGATGGTTAGTTCAGGATTTTTTAATATCATTTCGATGAAATCTGTTAATTTTAGGTTATCTCGATTCTTAAAACGTAATAAATTTGGAGATAAAAACTCGAAACAATCTGAAGAATAGCTCATCATCTCAATTAATTTGTCCTTTGTCATTTCAGAAACTGAATGACAAGATACATCGATGCCATAGTTTTGGAAGAAGTCTAAAAGAAGTTGATTTCTTTGGCTATTTTTACTTAGATAGAGATCAATCATGGGAGACCTCCCAAAGATTCGGTTCCATTTGATATTCTGAGACGATTAAGGAATCTAATAAATTTGCGAAGTTAATCGGTTTCTTGTCTTCATCAAAAGCTTTTACAGTTACTTGGGTTGTAAGTATTCCCTCTTTTCCCTCAGCTCTATAGCCTTGTCCATATAAAACAAAAACAAGATTCTGATGATCATCTACAAAGGCATCAGCTCCGTTCTTTATATCCTGACTTTCAAGGAATTCCATAATGTTTTGAAGATAGGATTCGTAAAATAGGGGGTAGTTGTGTTTTTTATGGTAATCATCTAAAAATGTCACCTCAAACTCACATGGATAATTGGGCATCAAAAATATTTGTTCATCCAGCTGTTTGATTTCTGCGTCATGTAATTCTGTTTCTAATTCATCACAATCTAGTATTGATTCTTTATTTAATGCTTTCATCTTTTTCCTCTACTTCTTTTAATTTCTTTGCGATTGCGGCAATCACAGGAACGGTTACACTATTACCAGCTTGTTTATAGAGCTGACTATTACTAGAGACTTTTCTAGCAGCTTCAAAAGCCCAATCAGGAAAGCCCTGCAATCGAAAACACTCTTTAGGAGTGATTCGTCGTATTCTCAAACGGTAAAATTGTCCATCTATTAAAACACCAGCTACTTGGTAAACTTGTTTATCTTCTCCTTCATAGCTAGCCACTACTACTCCCATTTGCCCACTAGTTGTTAACGTATTAGCTATACCTTTTCCAACTCTACCACGACGATGCTGAGAACTTGGTCTTTCTAAATTGATTGAATCCCCAATCTCTGCTTGAGCATATCCTTTTTTCGTTGCCTCTCGGACTTTTAGAAATTGGATTGGTTCTGGAATCAGTATTTTGGGGATTTTATCTCCTCCTTGCATCGTAGTCAGTGTTGGAGATAAGCCCTCACTTCCATAGACTCTACCAGTTTCCTTAAAGCTAGTTGGTAAATCTCCAACAACGACAATACCATGGCGATCCTGAGTATTTAAAGTAAACATTGGCTCTTGATTATCCTTGAAACGTCTACCATTTTGTCTCTTGTCTAATCTGTCTGGTGTCATACAAGGAATCGCAATTTTAAATCCTTCTCCTTTTCCACGAACTAAGGTTGGCGCAAGACCTTCTGAATAATAGACTTTACCACTCATTCCACTTTTTGATGGATTCAAATTCCCTAATATTTTTAAAGTCTCAGGGTTAGTTGCTTGACCTTCTCGTCTGAAAGGAAATAAGAGTCTGGTACCTCTCTTTCTAGAATGTCCGATAATAAACACCCTCTCTCTGTTTTGGGGAACGCCAAAATCCTTACTGTTAAGCATCTGCCACTCAACATCAAACCCCAATTCATCAAGCGTGGTAAGGATTGTGGTGAACGTCCGTCCCTTATCGTGATTGAGTAGGCCTTTAACATTTTCAAGAAAAAGAAAACGTGGTTGGATTTGTTTGGCCGCTCGAGCAATTTCAAAGAATAAAGTTCCTCTAGTATCTTCAAATCCCAATCGTCTTCCTGCGATTGAAAATGCTTGACAAGGGAATCCTCCACAGATGACATCGACTTTCCCTCTAAGTTTTTTAAATTCGTCATCTGAAATATCTCGTATGTCATGAAATTCAATTTCTCCTTCCGTTTGAAAAATGGACTTATAAGATTCTCTAGCAAATTTATCAATCTCACAAAATCCAATACACTCGTGTCCGACACTTTCCATTCCTAGTCGAAAGCCACCGATACCTGAAAATAAATCAATAAATCTCATTTCTTTATCACCCCTTTCTTATCGACTATCATTGTCAGAACTGTCACTCCACTTGAAATGACAATGAGCATAACTAATATCCACTCGATTGGCGACATTTAACCACCTCCTTTTCTAACACGGTTGTTCCAAACGGAATACAAGCCATTAAACACAAATTCAGCAAGTACTTCCGCTCGTCTAACAAAGCGAACATTGTCAAGAGCATACTGATAGATTCTCTCAAAATCAGTCATAGCAATTTCACTGGCTGTTTCAGAAAACCCCTCTCGTCTAAATTGATCTTGCACCAATCCCCAAATATAATCTCGATCATATTTTGTGACCTTTTCTACTTTTCTTTTCAAGATAGGTTGAGTATCCCTCTCCTCCTCATCCTCAATAAATAAAGAATCAGTCTCACTATATTTAGTCTCACTAACTTCAGTCTCACTAGGGGCTGAATGTGAGACGGGGGCCGTTTCATTTTCACCCTGCCCTAGTCTTTTTTTAACACTAGGCCTGTTTGAATTAGCTACTGGGGTAGAAGATAATTCCCCTAAATAAATCTTATTAGCTAGTCTTCCTTTCTCACTTGAAGACTGTTGAACTTCATCAATTAAGTCATATTCTTTAAGAGTTTTTTTGATGGACAGTAATTTTGACTTCGAACAACCTAATAGCTTCATCAGTTTAGAATTAGAAAATACTAAATAGACCGCTCCCTCTTCATCTATCCAACCACGACTGAGAGATAATTCTAAACGATCTTTTAAAATAGAATAAGCCACCTTTACTTCTAGTTTCATATCCATATATTTCTCATCCTCAAAAAGAATTTTAGGTAATTTGTAATACCGTTCTGAAGTTTGGTATTGATTTGCGGTAATTCGTTTCATAGCGTTCCTCCAAGTTCTTTGAGTATTAAATCTCCACTTGATTCGAAGCGAACCAAGCCACTTTTTTCTAATTCAGCCATAAGAGATATGGCCTCAACAATATCAATTCCCATTTCACGTACTAAAAATGAAATGACAATATAGCGTGATGATTGTAATTCTTTTGTCATTTTTCCTCCAGAAAATAAAAAAACGGAAAGATTGTGAAATTCCTTTCCGTAACATAATAAATATTTGAACACCAAACTCAACACCAAAAAAATGTTTTTATTGATGATTATTGCTCAATCAAGCACATATAACTATGTGAATAATTAAAATCTAAACCAATAAAAACCCTTGAATTTCAAGGGTTTTAAGTATTTATTCTACTTCACAATGTTTTATTATTTTAAATCTTCTAGACCAACCATTGAATTGTAGCCATAAATTTCCCTTTCCGACTAAAAAAACGTAGTAAAAACGTTTTCTCTCTTACCATCTATTCTATCATAAATTAGGAACTTTTGCACAGGCTTTGGCCACAACAAATGATAAATAGTAATCGTGCGAAATATCCTTGATACCAGTAAGGATTGACTTGACTTTTTTTGCTAATAGGTATATACTTGGTGTATACAATTTTGTGGAGGTAGAGCGATGAATACAGTAAAGACTCGGAAGGTGGGGAATTCTCTCACTGTGACTATTCCTAAAAATTTGGGTATGACAGAAGGTCAAGAAATGGTCGTCTACAAAGGGATTGACGGAGTCATTGTCTTAGCTCCAAAACTAAAAGATCCTTTTGATGGGATTACTGATTTAAGAATGACAAATGATTTTGAAGGGGTAAGGTTACTTGATAGCGAAATCTGATTATATTCCTGAAAAGCAGGATATCATTTGGCTGGACTTTGATCCATCAGTTGGTCGAGAAATTCAGAAAAGACGACCTGCCTTGGTTGTTTCTAGGAGAGAATATGCCTTGCAAACTGGTTTTGTGGCTGTCTGTCCCATCACTCATGGCCAACAACGTTTGGCAGAAAAAGGTTTGCTCGTTCCTGTCTCGTCGGACAAGGTAGATGGCGCTGTCAATCCATTTCAACTCTATACCTTTGATTTTCGGATGCGTAATGCTCAAAAAATAACAAGAATGGACACGCAGTGTTTTCAGAAAGTCGTCCAACTTTACCAATACATTTTTGAAGATACATAAATCCTACCATGCATAGACAAGGTAGGATTTTTTCTATATGAGTAACCTATTTAAGAACGGGTGAAGGCAATTTGTCAAAATCCCTCTAATCCAGCTTTCTTGTGCTGATGATAGATGCTCTGCCTGAAGGCATTCTTTTAGAAAATCGCGGACTTGTTCTGGTGCAATCTCAAATTCAAAGGCTTTCATCTTGTAGAAAAAGTCGATGAGATGCTCAGATAAGTAATCATCTGAAAAGGGTACTTCTCTACTTTTTCGATATTCTAATAAGAGTCGAGAAAATCTGGCTTTTTCATCAGGCAAACCACGAAAATAAGAATTGAGAAGCCAAGTCTGCTTCTGCTTTCGTTCAATAGGATCTTGATTTGCAATACGCTGATTCTTTTCCAGCTCCTTTTGATTTTATTTAGCCTTGATAGCCCGTTCGTCTCTATTTTTACCAAAGAGGATTTTCTCCCATTTTCGTTCTTCTTGGGTCAAGGTTTCTGTAAAGCCAAAGTAATCTTGATAGGCGCGTTCTGCAGGTCCCATGGCAAGAATAAGATTGTCAGCGTATTGCTTGGCAATTTTATCTCTTTTCTTGCGTTCTTTCTCCGCTTGAATCCGTAAATGCTGCTCGTAGTCAATTTTCTCCTTACCTAGTTTGACAAGGTAGAGTTGGTCATCGGTCTTACCAAGTAGAAAAGGTTTGATACACTTTTCAAGGACTTCTTCCAGACGCGCCTTCTTTTTGGGGTCTGCCTTGGTCCAACTTCCACCTTGAAAGACTTCTAGGAAAAGCTGGTAATCTTTCTCAGGTGCAAATTGATTGCCACGATTGGCTTTGAAAACACCTTTTTCCCAAAACCATTTTAGAAGTCGTTCGTCAAAATCGACTTTATTGACCTTGATTTTTTCCTTTTTCTGAGCTTTTCTAGTTAGGTTTTCAACTTTTCTGAGTAGTTTTTCTTCCTCTTCTAACTGCTGGTCAAGGCTTAATCGATGAAAATGGCAAACACAGTCACTGCCGATAGGAAAGAGACGTTGTCCTGTGACATTGTTAAAGAGTTCGTAACCGTATTTAATCGCATTTCCGCAGATACAATTGCTACGACCAATACCATTAAAAATCAAGGAAACTTCATTCCATTCCTTGGTAGCTTGATCCCAAGTATTTGCTTGCGAAGCTTGTAAAACTGCGTCATGCAGGGATTTTCTAACTGGAATTGGCATGAGGTCTCCTTTCTAGATTATACTTTTACAACTTGAACCTCGTCTTTACCGAGTAAAATCAAGTATTTTTCAATTTTTTCAATCAAATAAGCTCGTGACAAGGCCTCACCATATAAGGCTAACTGACCACGATAGCGGTCTATAAGTTGACTTGGTTCATCATAACGGTCTGTTTTGTAGTCGAAAAGAACGATACGATCTTTATAAAGAAGATAGCCATCCAAGATTCCACGAACAACAAAGTCTTCCTGACTCTTTTGGTCGCGTTTGAGCATGGAGAAAGGTTGCTCGCGATAAAGATGGCTGGCATTAGCAATAATCTCCTGACCAAGTGGTGTGTCAAAGAATGCTAGAATTTTAGAAAGATTGATCTTGTCTCTAACAGCTGGACTAGTTTGAACTTGTTTGAGTGTTTCTGTCAGGCTAGCAAGTGTTGGTTGCTGACTAAGGTCAATTCTCTGCATCAGTTCGTGGGTTGCACTACCAATCTCAGCTCCTGTCACCCTTTCTTTAGTTGAAAAATCTGGTAAATCAAAGCTGATTTGCTTCTCAGTTGATTGAGTTTGGTTAGTAATTTCTACCCCTTCCATATCCATAACAGGTTCGTAGAATTTCTTGATTTGGCTTGGGGTTTGAACACTAGGAAGCTCAATGGCTGCGCGGTGAAGAGTATTATAAACTTCCACCTCTTTCAGCATTTCAAGGGCTTCTTTAATCGTTTCAGACTGACGGTTACTTGCCTGGGAACTATCTTGTAGTGGGCTCTTGTTTTCCAATACACCAATAGCTTCTCTGGTCAGCTGGTCTTCACCAACAAAACGATAGCTAAAGTTGAGATTTTCCTTAGCAAATACTTTACTGATAGCCCAGATCCAATCTTGGAAATTCTTGGCTTGCAGTCTGGTATTGCTATCTAGTTTTCCGTTATTTGCTGCCGGGTATTCCTTTGCTTCCAGCTTTTCACGAGAACCCTTACCGACAAGATATAGCTTTTTCTCAGCTCTCGTCATGGCAACATACAGCAGACGCATTTGCTCTGAATAGCTAGCCAATTGCAGTTCTTTCTCATTCTGCGTATAAGTGAGGCTGGGAATGGAGAGTTTAATAGTTTTAGGATAGTGAGCTTCTACTGCTCCTGTTTTCACCTTGGCAATGTATTTGACACCAAGCCCATTCTGCCGACTGAGAATGACGTCTGACATTGAGTCTTGCCTATTGAAGTCCTGATCCATGTTGAGGATAAAGACATAAGGAAACTCCAGCCCTTTACTCTTGTGGATGGTCATGAGTTCCACGGCATCTTTAGGCGGTGCTACTGCCACACTTGCGAGATCATGCTGGGCTTCTAGGACTTGGTCAATCATACGTATAAAACGAGACAAGCCCTTGAAATTACTCTTTTCAAACTGGTCAGCTCTCAAAGCTAAGGCATAGAGATTAGCTTGTCTAGCAGGACCATTAGGCAAGGCTCCAACATAATCATAGTAAAAACGATCGTTGTATATCTTCCAAATCAAGTCATAGAGAGAGTGGGTTTTGGCATATAAGCGCCAAGAATCTAAAATATCCATGAATTGGTTTAGTTTTTCTGCTAAAGCTGTGTGAATTAACTCTTTCCTCTCAGTTGCTTGTTTTTGAGTATTGACCAGTTTCTCATAAAGGTTCTCTTGGACTTTATCAGCTGCTTTCTGAAGAGACAAACGTGACAATTCGTCCTCATCAAAGCTAAACATTGGAGACTTCATAAGCGCAACCAAGGCATAGTCTTGTAGGGGATTGTGGATGACACGAAGAGTATCCAGCATGACTTGTACTTCTAGGGATTGGAGATAATTGTTCTGCTCGCCGTCGGTTTTAACAGGAATCCCGTACTCAGACAGGGCGAGGAGAATTTGGTCATTTCGACTGCGACTGGAGGTCAAAAGTGCGATTTCTTTAAAAGCAACACCTTTTTCCTGATGAAGTTTCAAGATTTCCTTGATGACTAGGCGCATTTCTCCTGTGAGTTTTGTTTCTGTTTGACTCTCTTCCTCCTCTTGTCCGCTGTCGTCCTTATCGTAGAGGAGAAATTCTGCCTTATTTTCTGGATTGGGAGTTAGTTTGCTATTAGCAAAAACAAGCTGGTGCATGCTATCATAGTTGATTTCGCCGACCTCTTGGTCCATAAGGCGTCCAAAAATATCATTGGTTGCTGACAGCACTTCTGAACTACTTCGGAAATTTTCCTTTAGGAGGATCAGCTTGCCCTCTTTTGGATTTTGCGCATAGCGTTGGAATTTTTCATTGAAAATCTGTGGATCTGCTTGGCGAAAACGGTAGATGGACTGCTTGATATCTCCTACCATAAAGCGATTATGACCATTCGACAGCAATTCCAGCATTCGTTCTTGAATATGGTTGGTATCCTGATACTCATCGACCATGACTTCGTGGAATCGTTCCTGATAAGCCTCGCGGACTTGTGGGAAATTTTCTAAAATTTCAATGGTATAATGGCTGATATCAGCGAATTCAAAGGCGTTTTCCTGGCGTTTACGTTCACGATAAGCCTCCACAAAATCACTCATAAAGTTTTGGAAGGTTTTAGCTAGATCCCATGTGCCTTCATGATAACGTTCTTGATAGTCGAGAATTGTTATCTGGTCTGCTAGTTGTCCAAGTTTAGCAAACTGGGCCTTTCTCTCGTCGTTATAGGCATCAGCCAGTGGCTTCAAATTGGCTTTACGACTAGAATTAGCTAGAGCTCTACCATTTTTTTCTTTCGAGATGGCGACAACACGCGCAAGCACTGCTTGATAAGCCTGACTATCGGATTCTTGATTTAAGGAGCCAATTTCATCCAGAACCTGTTGAACAGCTTCTAAATAGGCAGCTTTTGGAAACTCCTTTGCATCGTTATCCCGATGATAACGGAGGAAACTTTCCAAATCCCAGAGCGCCTGTTTGATTTGCTCGGTTTGTTTGTCTTTCTCATTTGCAAAGTCAGCTTCTTCAAACCCTTTGAGGAAAGAGTTACTCAACCATTTTTGTGGACTGCTGGTGGATTGAAGAAAGTCATAGATTTTGTAGACTTGCTGGCGCAGACCTCGTTCATCCTTGCCTCTCCCAGCAAAATTCTTCACCAAACGACTAAATTTCTCTTTATTTTCGTCTTGATAATGCTCTTCAAACACCTGATGAAAAACTTCGTTTTTTAAGATTAACTGTTCACTTTCATTTTGTAGAATACGGAAATTTGGTGCAATATCAATCAGATAGCCATGTTTGCCAAGAAATTTTTGTGTGAAGGAGTCCATGGTTCCGATTGCCGCGTTTGGCAGATCCGCCAACTGTCGTCCCAAGTGTTGTTTGAGATCAACATCATCGGTTTCTTGGATTTGCTGGCTGATTTTCTTCTCCAAGCGTTCTTTAAGTTCAGTCGCAGCCTTGACGGTAAAGGTTGATATAAAGAGTTGACTGATTTCCACACCGCGCGCCAATTGGTCCAGAATGCGCTCTGCCATGACAAAGGTTTTCCCAGAACCAGCAGACGCTGAGACTAGGATATTTTGCCCTGCCGTATAAATGGCTTCGATTTGCTCGGCTGTTTTCTTCTGTTCCTTGCTCGAACTCGCTTCTGCTACTTGCAGTTTTTGAATCTCTTCCTCTCTTAAAAAGGAAATAGGCTTCATTGATTCAACTCCTCTCTCATTTTTTCAAACCAAGCTTGCTTGAGTTTTTCTCCAACCAGACGCTTGCCGTCAGCCAAGTCCAACTTTTCTAGGAAACGGGCTTGACCCAAATGGTAATTGGCTTCAAATCCTGTAATGGCTTGATGTTGCTGGACATATGGGGCAATACTTTTGCCGTTTTCGGTATAGGGATTAATGGCAAACTGGCCTTGTAAAATCTTTTCAGCAGCCTTCTTGTAAAGATGGGCATTGTAGTCCAATAAGAGCTGGAACTCCTCGTCTGTCAGCTGATTGGTCTTGTTTTTGTTATATAATTCGCCCAAATGACTACTTTCTTTTTCTAAAAAGAGTCCCTGGTATTTCATTGACTTGCTGGCTTCTACTACTGCTCCTGCAAGATTTTTAACTGCTAATAAGGATTGGACAGGTTCAGCCATCTCCAAATACATGGCGCCGAAAAAGTTCTGCTCTCCTTCTCCCTTAAGGGCAGCAAGATAGGTTGGTAGTTGGGAATTAAGCCCATTAAAGAAATTTGGAAACTGGAACTGAGTCAAACTAGACTTGTAGTCCACTACTCCTAGTGCTCCATCAGCTTTCAAGCGGTCAATTCGATCCACCTTGCCTCGCACAAAGACACTGCGACCATTATCCAATTGAATAAAGGCCTGGTCTTTCCCGCCAAATGTTGCTTCCTCTTGGATGGTTTCGATGGCTGGATTATGGCGAAGGATGTGACCAGTGGTCCGCGCGACATCGAGCAGAATTTCCTTGGTAAACTGGGCTTCTAAACTTTCTTGATAAATGGCTTCAAATTCGCGTTCTTGACTGGTTTCTTGAATAGCTTGCTCCAGACGTTGGTCAAAGGAATCTTCATCAGGCAGTTTCAAGGCACGTTCAAAAATACGGTGCAAGAAATTCCCGTGACTGCGAGCATCTGGACGCAGGCGCAATTCTTCCTGCAAACCAAGTACATAACGGAGGAAATAACTGTATTCATTGCGGTAAAACTCCGTCAAACCAGAGGTAGACAGGTAAAACTCCTTGTCAGCTGGATAGAGAGCCTGCAAGGTATCCTTTGCTAATGGCTTGCTGCTTGGACTGGTTGGGAGGGCGGGATTCGCAAGGCCTTTTTGGTCAAGTTTTTTGCCCATGACACGTGCCAAGACTGTGACAAAGGTCACATCTTGTTCACTTTCACTAGAATCAGCTTGCTGATGATAGGCAACGAGACTAGACAAGAGACTGTGATAAGAACCTATATCTTCTTTACTAAGATTTTTATGGTTCATCCTCTTTTCTCTTCGACTAAATCCAAAACTCACCAGTTCATGAAGATAGGCAGATTCCTTGCTTTCGTTTTCATTGAGAAGACTGGGTGCTGATAAAATCAACTGCTTACGAGCAGCATTGACTAAAGAAAGCATGGTATAGCGATTTTTCTTGAGGTTTTCACTGCTTGCAATCAGTAATTGCGCTCCCTCTTCTGTCGCTTGGTTTAGGCTTTGTCTTTCTTCGTCTGTCAAAAGGCTGGTATTTTGCGCGATTTTCGGTAAATGATCCTGAGTCAGCCCAATAGCGTAGACAAAGTCAGCTGTCAGCGGTGCAATCAAATCGTAACTCTGCACCAGAACAGTGTCCACTGTCGCTGGAATAGTGCGATACTGAGATAAAGTCATCCCTGAGTGGAGCAAGGCTAGAAAGTCCTCCAGAACAACTTGTGAACCTTCAAAAACAGTCGCAAATTGTTCTAAAACATGACAAAAGGCTTTCCAAACTTCAGCTTGTCTTTCCTGTTCTAGAGCTTCCATAGTAGCTGTCAAACATTGCATCTGCTTGCTTAAGGCAGCGTTTTTTAGAAAAGCATTCCACTTTTTCAAGAGATTTTCAGTCTTTTGCTTACGACTGGCAAATAAGGTTTCAAGAGGAGCCAAAACACGTAATCGAATGGCATTCAAACGCTCCAAATCAAATTTTCCATGATGGGATTTTGTGAAGGCCTGCTGAAAAGCTGGCAAGCCATTGATACCAAGATAGCGGAGGTACTGCTCAAAAGAATCAATATCCGCTTGGCTAAGGTCAGTATACAAACCAGTTCTGAGGAGATTAATCAAATCTTCTTGACGAAAACGGTAGCGTTTCAATCGTAAAATAGACTCGACATACTGTGTCAAAGGATGATGGGCCATGGATTCGCTTCTACCAAGATAGAAAGGAATCTGGTACTGGTCAAAAATAGTTTTCAGTGATAACTGATAAGAAGCTACATCTCCCAAGAGAATACGAAAATGCTTGTAACTCAGGTCTGGATTGGCATGTAATTTCTGACGGATGCTACGCGCTACCAACTCCAACTCTTCCTTTTGCGTCAAACAAGACCAGATTTGCAGATTTTCACAGTCCTTCTCATCGACCTCCAAAGTAAGCTCTGAAAAGTCATAAGAAGACTCCAGCAATCGAGAGGCCTTGTCAAAACTATCGATCTTCTCATGAGTCTGAGAACGATCCTGAGCAGGTGTTTGGTATTTTGCCCCCAAATGATGAAGAAATTCCACACTAGCTTGATAGAGATTCCCTTCAGCGAAAGGACTGGTATAGGATTTCTTACTAGCATAAGCACCAATGACAATCTCAACACCTTTACGGTGGAGCAGATCCACCACATGTTCTTCCTCAGCAGAAAAACGGGTAAATCCGTCAATGACTAAGGAAATCTGACTAAAATCACTACTTACCTTATCATTCTCAATAGCCTCAATCAAATGGGACAACTGACTTCCCTGAGCCAACTGACCCTGATTGAGATAGCCAGTCACTTTCTCAAAAATCAAGAGTAAATCTTCTCGCTTGTCCTCATCCGTCAAACTTTCCAAGTCTAAAAAGTTCATCTGAGCAGTCGTTATCTCATGATAAAGTTCAATCAACTGCTGGATAAATTGAGGGTCTTGTTTAATAGCTCCAAAAACTCGTAACCCTTTGGGATCAAGTTCAGCAAGACATTTATAAAAAGCCATCCCAAGACCAATATCATCAAGACTGGTCTTGACAGGCAAGTCATTTAAAACCAGATAACGAGCCATTTGAGCAAAACGCGTGACGGTAATAGCAAAAGAAGCCTGCTGAGACAAGCATTCCAGCACGGCACGTTCTTTTTCAAATGAAAAAGAGTTGGGGGCGATGTAGAAAACTCGCTTGCCTGCAGCAACCAGCTCTTCCGCCTCTCTGGTCAAGATTTCTGTCAAAGAAGTCCGAATATCAGTATAAAGTAATTTCATCTCTGCCTCGTTGGAATTTTTCATTACCCTATATTATACCATGATTAGCCGCCCAAGTCTGTAAATAATCAGTTCTTGTTCATCTGTTGAAAAGAGAATGCCGGAAAGTTCCGACATTATTTTAGTAAGTTAACTTCCTGAAAATAGGAGTAACCACACGTCCCAGAAGGCAGTGATATTAATGAGAATATGAACTAGTATTGGATAGTAGAGATTTTTAGTCATGCGATACAATAGAGCTAAAATAAGACCTCCACTAGCATAAATGAAAAAGGCAAGAGAAGTTAAAGCAAAATTGATATGAATATAACCAAAAATAATAGCAGAAAGCAAAACATCTCCGTACCAAGGTGAGTTTCTGAAAAAGGTTGTCATAAGCACACCTCGATAAATCAATTCCTCAGCAATAGGGGCGATGAAGCAAACGATGAGCAAGAAATAAGGGAACTCCTGTCTCCCCACCATTTCTAACGTTTCATTCAAAGAAATCTGATTTGAAGACAGGGATATGAAATACGAAAAGAGGAAGTCAGACATATATAAAATGACGTAGCCCAGTAAAAGGTAGATGAAGTACCTCAGCTGCCACTTGAAATGAAAAATTTTCTTTCCTGTAAAAACTAGTAGATAGATGACCGCTAAGAAAAGAACTCCGCTCTCCATCAAAAGCAGAATCTGAAAAAATTCACGACTTGCTGGTAGATAAGGCTTGATGAGGTGATTGAAAATCCCCCAAAACCACGTTGATTTGTAAAAAATTAAGGACAATGCTAGTAAAATTTGAATAGCCCGTTTTTTCATATTAAATTCTCTGCTTTCTCCACCTGCTTCTTCATATTACTAATAAATTTTACTTAAAATCTCGCAGCACTTCCTTTGCAAAGATGATTGCCTCCTCAAATATATCCTAAATCATAAGTGCCTCTGGGACAAAATCCATGAACCGGCATAGTTAATACCGGCTATATTTGCCAAGAATAATAACCATTAGGCTCTTTACCATACGGATCTGCTCCACCTTGTATCAGCTCTAATTCTTCATTTGTTAGATTTATATTTTTTGTCATTAAAATCATGATATATTTCCTCCATTATTCTTCAGATTAGTTGAGTAATCTGCTACTCATACCTACTTACAAAAAACTATTATATTTTAAGTTAGTTTTTTATGTTTGTCTAGTTGCAACGTTGACAAGTTTAGTATAGCATATCTTTGCCAAATATCCTCTTCAAATCTTGAATTGTCATCGAAACGTCCTAAACTGCAAAATCAATTAGCTCCTGTCCCTTTGACCATCATCTTCTCCAAAATATGCTATAATAAAAGCAAAACACCTAGAAAAGGAAGTCTTATGATTAAACTACTAGCCTTGGATATGGACGGAACCCTCCTTAATGAAGCCAAGGAAATCCCACAAGCCCACATCACTGCCATTCATCAGGCCATTGAAAAAGGTGTCAAACTGGTTCTCTGTACAGGTCGCCCGCTTTTCGGTGTTCTTCCTTATTACAAAAAACTGGATCTTGATCTCCAGAATGAGTATGTCATTGTCAATAACGGTTGCTCAACCCACCAGACCAGTGACTGGAGTCTAGTTGATTGGCAAGAACTCAGTCCAGCTGACATTGAATACCTCTATGACTTAGCAGAAAAAAGCGACGTCCAGTTGACCCTTTTTGATGAGGAACATTATTTTGTCCTCGGTGGTAAGCCTAATGAAATTGTTCAAAATGATGCTAAACTAGTCTTTTCAGACCTGACTGAAATTTCCCTTGAGGAAGCGACTAGTGGCAAGTATCGCATGTTCCAAGGCATGTTTTTAGGCACTAAAGAACAAACAGACGATTTTGAAGAGCGCTTTGCTGAGGAGCTCTGCCAACGATTTAGCGGTGTTCGTTCGCAGCCTGTCATTTATGAAGCCATGCCACTTGGAACTACCAAGGCTACTGCTCTTTCTCGACTAGCAGCGATTTTGAAGATTGAGCCCTCAGAGATTATGGCCATGGGTGATGCTAATAACGATATCGAAATGCTCCAGTTTGCAGGCCTTGGTATTGCTATGGGAAATGCTAGTGAGCATGTCAAGTCCCTTGCCAATGATGTTACAGCCAGCAACGAAGAAGACGGCGTCGCGCGTGCCATTGAGAAGTATATTTTATAGAGAAAAAACCCAGTTAAATTGTACTGACCCCAAAAAGTTAGACAAATAATTTAAGTGAAGGATTTAGTTCTGTATTGCACAGGACTAAGTCCTTTTAGTTTTATCTTAATTCGTTTATTGTTGTAGTAATCAATATAGTCTACAATAGCTTGTTCCAATTGGTTAAGCGACTGAAACGTCTTCTCATAACCATAAAACATCTCCGATTTCAGAATGCCAAAGAAGGACTCCATCATGCCGTTATCTGGGCTGTTGCCCTTGCGTGACATGGATGCTTGAATTCCCTTGCTCTCTAGGAACCGATGATAAGAATCGTGTTGGTATTGCCAGCCCTGGTCGCTGTGTAAAATGGTATTTTCATAGTGTTTCTCTGTAAATGCCTGTTCCAACATCGTTTTTACTTGCTCTAAGTTGGGCGAAGTAGAAAGATGATAAGCAATAATTTCACTGTTAAAGCCATCTAAAACAGGCGATAAATAGAGTTTCTGTGTGCTATTTGGAATGGCAAATTCTGTCACATCCGTATA